>CBDTUS010000006.1:0-48740 GCA_965363725.1 uncultured bacterium
GGCCAGGCGTTGCCATCGATCTCGCCTGCCGGATGGAAGCCCACGCCCCACCAGTAGTCCTCGTCCCAGTAGGTGGAGTTGGAACCGCCGATGTACCCGATGGCGCCCTTGTCCACGGCGCGCAACCAGGTCTCGCCGAAGCACTCGGGAATGTCATAGGTCGAGGTCAGGCAGCAGTTCCCTACGGCCAGGGTGTATTTGCCGGAATTGGTCATCCCGTTGATGTCGCTCTGGCCCATGGAGGGATCCGACCAGGAGGTCGTGCTGCCGTGGGCGGTGTAGTTGATGTAGGCCACTCCATCGTTGACCGTCTGGATGATCTCACCCTCCACCGGACCACTGCTGGCCGGATAGAGGTAGGTGTTGCTGAACAGGCCGTGGGACGCATTGAAGTAGTGCTCGGTCCCGTAGTTGATCTGGCCGTTGCCGTGGGTCGGCGCCCAGCCGCTGTCCACACCGGCGATCAGGGTTACATCGCTCAGATAGCTCGGGTCGGCCATCGTGAACTGGTCGTAGATCATGGTCTTGTCCAGCTGGGCCTGAAGCTGGGCGGGATTGCTGGCGCTGAAGCGCCCGTAGTACATATCCGGCACAAGATCGCCGTCGACGGCGCAGTAGGGCCGGTCGGTGGCGTCGCCGCCGAGGGTGAAGGTGGGCATCTCGGCCACGTCGCCCACGAAGAGCACGAAGCTCGGCGCCGGCAGTTCGGGCGTGGCGTTGTTGTACAGGCCGTGCAGGTAGGACTGGATCTCAGTCGCGGTGGTGCCCACGTCGGGCGTCCCGGTCACCGCGAGGATGGTGTGGAAACCACGCTCGGTCTTCCAGGCCACGAAGTCCTGCATCTGGGCCGCGAACTGGGGCGGAGTCACGACAACCATCGTGACCACGTCACCGACCCGGTCGGGATAGGCGTCGTGGAACGACTTGGCGCCGGCGACTCCGGCATAAAGGTGCTCGAAGAAGGGGCTGTAGGTCCGGCCGATGAGATCGGTCGTGGCCGCCGGGTTGGCGCCGTCGAAGCTGATGGTCACTTCCATGCTTTCGACGATCTCCAGCTGACCCGTGGTGGGGTAGTAGGCCACCGGGGAAATTTCCAGCCGGTCGATGTCCATGGAGCGCAAACGACCCTGGTCAACCAGTTTGACCAGATCTCGCCGCACTTCCAGCTGGTTGTAGGAGCGGGCATCGAAGGCGAAGGGCACGGTCGCCGGGTCTTCGCTCTTCGAAAGACTCGGCTGGGCCGGCATGATCTGCGTGGTGATGCCGAAGTCGGCGAGATCGATCAAACTCGTCCTCACATTGCTCACTTCGATCTGGGGGTTGGCCCCGACCGGAATGGAAACCAAGCGGTTCATCATGGGCAGCTCGGGCTCCCCTTCGATGCGTGAAGAATGGAAGCCGGGAAGGACCAGGCGCGTGAAGCCGCCTGCCTTGGTATTCACGTCGATGGTCTCAAGCATTCCGACCTCGACCTGGAACGTGACCGCCGTGGAACCGTCGCTGGTCACGACCAGCTTCGGGCTGCTCCCGGTCACGGGAATGGTGACCGCCTGGGCCACGCCGGCCGCCGCCAGCAAAACCGCCAAGGTCACTAACAACATTCTCGTACGCATCATGGAAATCCTCCCCATTCGGCAACTCGTAATGAAGGCTTTGTGGAACATAAAACGGCGGGTGATTGCGGACTGACGCAGATGCTCAGCAGCGGTGATCGCCCACTCCCAAACTATTGTACCTCAATTGAAAAGGATCAAACCATTTTCTTTTAAAAGGATCCGTGTTTTTTTCAAAAAACCCTGTGTTTTGCATATATTTCCTATGTTTTTTTGTTATATAAAATTCCTATTTGATTACTGGGAAATAGTGCTTGGGCCAAGGCATGAAATTTCCCCAGGACTATTTTCGCCTATTCTCCCCAAAAATCCGCCAGAAATCCAGCCCAGAGCCCGAAACGATTCCCGCTGCAAATCGTAGTTACCCCTGGCCCACCAGCTGGGTTATGCTGGCATCTGCCCCATTTTTCCTTCCTGAAGCCAAGGAGCGTTCCCGATGCGTCGAGCCTTACATTTTCTTTCGCTGTTATTGATTTTTGCCGCAGGGAGCGCGGCCGCCCAGGGGGACGCCCTGACCTACCAGATGCCGCCCCAGGTGCTGGCCGACATCATCGACGCTGCGCCCACGCCGGGTGTCTACCTCAGCCCCGACAACCAGTGGCTTTTGCTTTTGGAACGTCCCGGAAATCCTCCCATCGCCGAAGTGGCCCAACCCGAACTGCGGTTGGCGGGACTGCGCATCAACCCGCGCAGCAACGGCCCCAGCCGCGCACGCAGTCTGAACGGACTGACCTTCCAGAAACTGTCCGACGGCAATCAGGTCCAGGTCACCGGCCTTCCCGCCGAGGCCCGCATCACCGGTGTCAGCTGGGCGCCCGACGGCAAACGCATCGCCTTCGTGGTGAACTCCAACGACCAGCTCAGCTTGTGGTTTGCCGAACTGAAGAACGGTGACGCCGTCCGCGTGACTCCCGAGGGCATGATGCTCAACGGCGTCTACGGACGTCCCTATAGCTGGCTGGCCGACGGCAAGAGTTTCGTGGCCCGTACCGTGCCGGCCGGCCGGGGCGACGCCCCCGCCGAACCGCTGGCCCCCAGCGGCCCGGTGATCCAGGAAAACCTGGGCAAGAAGGCCCCGGCCCGGACCCTGCAGGATCTTCTGCAAAACACCTACGACGAAGCCCAGTTCGAATATTTCACCACCAGCCAGCTGGTGAAACTCGACCTGAAGGGCAAGGCGGCCGACCTGGGCCAGCCGGCCATCTTCCGGTCGGTGAGTCCATCACCGGACGGCAAATTCCTCATGGTCCAGATGGTCCAGCATCCTTTTTCCTACTCCCTCCAGGAGGATGATTTTCCCAAGAGGGTCGAGGTCTGGAGCCTGAACGGCGACCTGGTCTACCAGGTGGCCGACCTGCCGCTGCGGGACCAGGTGCCCATCAGCTTCGGGTCCGTGGCCACCGGCCGGCGCTCGTTCAGCTGGCGAAGCGATGCCGCAGCCCAGATATGCTGGGTCGAAGCCCTCGACGGCGGCGACGGCGGCGTGGAAGCCGCCGAGCGCGACCGCGTCTTCACCCTGGACGCCCCCTTCGACGGCGAGCCCGCCGTCCTGATGACCCTGGCCCAGCGCTACGGCGGCGTCACCTGGGGCGACGGCGACCTGGCCTTCGTCGCCAGCTGGTGGTGGAAGACTCGCAACGTGAAGGTCTGGCGGGTCAAACCCGACGATCGCGGTTTCACCCCCACCATCGTGCAGGATCGTTCCTGGCAGGATCGTTACGCCGATCCCGGCGACCCCATCATGCATTACGGCAAGTTCGGCCGGAATGTGATCCTGACCGCCGACGGCGGCGACACCATCTTCCTGATCGGGGACGGCGCCAGCGACGAGGGCGACCGACCCTTCCTCGACTCCTACAGCCTGAAGACCGGCGAAAGCACCCGGCTGTTCCGCAGCGAGGCGCCCTACTTCGAAAATCCGGTGGAAATCGTCGACGTGAAGAAACGCCTGGTGCTGACCCGCCGCGAGTCCCAGACCGAGCCGCCCAACTACTGGGTGCGCGACCTCAAGAATGACACCCTGGAGCAGAAGACCTTCCTACCCGACCCCACGCCTCAGATGGCCGGCATCAGCAAGGAAATGATCACCTACGAACGCGCCGACGGGGTCAGCCTGACCGGCACCCTGTACCTGCCCGCCGGTTACGACAAGGATCGGGACGGCCCCCTGCCCACCCTGATGTGGGCCTACCCCACCGAGTTCAAGAGCAAGAAGGACGCGGGCCAGGTGACCGACTCACCCTACCGCTTCACCCGGGTCGGCTGGTGGTCGCCCATGGTCTACCTGACCCAGGGTTACGCCGTGTTCGACGATCCGACCATGCCCATCATCGGCGAGGGTGACGAGGAGTCCAACGACACCTTCGTCGAACAGTTGGTCGCCAGCGCCCAGGCCGCCGTCGACGTGTGCGTGGAGCGTGGAGTCACCGACAAGGACCGCATCGCCATCGGCGGACACAGCTACGGCGCCTTCATGGCCGCCAATCTGCTGGCCCACAGCGATCTATTCCGCCTCGGCCTGCCGCGCAGCGGGGCCTACAACCGCACCCTGACCCCCTTCGGTTTCCAGGCCGAAGAGCGCTCGCTCTGGGAAGCCCCCAAGATCTACTTCCAGATGTCGCCCTTCATGCACGCGGACAAGATCAACGAACCGATCCTGCTGGTGCACGGCGAGGCCGACAACAACGCCGGCACCTACCCCATGCAGAGCGAACGCATGTACGGCGCCCTGAAGGGTCACGGCGCGACGGCCCGCCTGGTCATGCTACCCCACGAAAGCCACGGCTATCGGGCCCGGGAATCGCTCATGCACCTTCTGTGGGAAACGGTGACCTGGCTGGACCGCTACGTGAAGAACGCGGAGCCCCGCACCCTGGAAGCGAAGGAATTGGAAGGATCCTGAGCCCGGGAAATCCCCGGTGCCGGACCTGGCAGTATGGGAACAAAAAAACCGGGGCCCCTGATGGGGCTCCGGTTTTCCCATCCCTTCCGAAGGGCCTAGCGCCTGCCTCCGCCTCGACCGCCACCACCCCGGCCGCCCCCGCCTCGACTCGGCGACTGGCGCTGCCGTTCATTCCCACGGCTGCGGGAACTGCGATCCCGGTCAAGCTGCTGCTGACTGCTGCCCCCTTTGTTGCGGTCGGTGCTCTGGCTCCTATCGCGGGATTGTTGCTGGTCGCGGCTGCGATCCTGGTCCCGGGACTGCTGATCGCGGGATTGGTCACGGGTCTGACTATCACGAGTCTGACTGTCCCCACTGCGATCCTGGTCCCGCGCCTTATCCTGGTCCCGGGTTTGGTCACCGGCCCGGTCCTCGCGGCTCTGGTCGTCCCGGCTGCGGTCCCCGTCCTTGGACCGGTCTTCCGCGCTCCACTCGCCCTGGTCACGTTTTTCCCAGGAGCCATCCTTGTCCCGGTACACGTTGCCGTCACGATCGGTGTACACGTTGTTTTTCCGGTCCGAAGTCGAGGGTTGCCGTCCCGCCTGTAGGCCCACATCTCCGGTTCGATTGACCCCGCTGCTTCGGTTCCGGTAGGCGTTCTGGGAATGTGGTTGATTCTGCCCCGCGCGGTAGCCCGCGCGATAGCCAGCCGCCGCACCTCGGCGGTAACCGTTACTATAGCCCCGGTTGTAGCCCCGCCAATATCCGTGACGGTAACCGTGCCGGTACCCCGCGGCGCCCCAACACCCGTAATAGGGGCGGCCCCAGCCGACCCCGACGTGGAGCCAACCGTAACTGGCCCCGAAGGAGAAGCCCCATCCCGAATAGGGATTGTAGTGGACTCCCCAGCCGTAGGTGACGGCCCGAGGATAGTAGTAGTGCCCCCACCAGGGTCGGTAGTACCAACCCGTGCCATAGATCACACAGGGACCATAGACATAGGAACCGTAGTATCCCGAGGTATAACCCACGTAGACTACCTCGGGGGTCGACTCGTAGATGTAGACGTACTTCACGTTGTAGACAGGGCAGTCCGGCGGCAGATCCTGGACGACGGCGGGCACCTCGGTGGCCACCTGCCAGGGACCTTCGGGTCCGCCCGAAACGAACCAGACGGCTTCGTCAACGCAATAGTATTTCTGGTCGATGAGGAGCACCGAGCTTTCGGTATTCAGGGCATAGGCCACCCCATCGCCGCATTCCTCGAATTCGGGATCGCCGTCGTAGGTCACCTCACAGGTCGCAGTTTTGCGATCCACTTCAGCGGTCTGGGGAATCTGCGTTTCCAGCACCGCCTCCTTCGACTCCTGGGTCCCCGGAACACTGGGCAACACGGTGGCCAGGTCGGAATCCGCGGGGATGCTGGCGAATTCATCGGGAAGATCATCGAAGGCCACGAAGTCCCAGGGGCCGTCGGTCAAAGACTTGGAGCGGAACCAGCGCCCGCTCAGCAGCAAGTAGTATTGCTGGGTGGCGATATCCATCACCACGTCGCTCTCGGTGTTCTTGAGGTACAGGAGCTGGGTGCTTTCGATCGAAGCGAAGTCCATTTCCCCTTCGGTGACGATCAATTCGGCAGGCTCGGTGCTCAGAATGATTTCCGGAGGGGCTTCGTTCTCGTTTTTTTCAGCGCCCAGGACCTCGGCGTCCTCCGCCGCCTCGGCCGACATGGTCTTCTCCTCGTCCTCGACCTTCTGGGAAACCTTGCCGACCTCGGTTGGCAGGTCGGTCGTCATCTTCCAAGGGCCCCCCAGGTCGTCGGCCACGAACCACAGGCCGCCACCGCGCAGATAGTGGAGCTTGCTCTTGCGGTCCTTGACGATGAAAAACGCGCTGTTGGCCACGTAGTCCAGCTCGTAACCGTTCAATTCGGTGAAGATCGGGTCCCCGTCGACCAGCACCAGCACCGTGGGGCTGGTGCGGTAATAGATGACCGGCGGTTTGTTCTGATACGCCTTATCGCCCTGGTGCATACCGGCGTCATCGGCGAGGTCGGCCAGCAGACGGTCGATGGAAAGCGTCAGGTCCCATTGGGGGATTTCCCGCTCCAGGAACCGGCTCAGTTTTTCGACCGCTTCGGGCTCCATGTCGGGGAATTTTGCCGCCGACACCCTGATTTTTTCGAGGGTGGCCAGCCGGGTGTCATAGTCCGTCGCCAACTGGGCCTCGAACCACATGGCTCCGAAGACCATGCCTTCCACACCCTCTTCCTTGATGGCCACCGCGGCCCGGGACTCCAGCATGTTGCCCTCGAGAGATTCGACCTGGGGCTGGTAGAGGATGACCTCGTGCTTTTCGGCCTTTAGCGACCTGGGCCACGAAATTTCCTCTTCCTGGGCGCCCGCGCCCAGAGACATTCCCATCAACAGGCAAACGATGCCCAGAATCCCCATCCATCGACGAAAATTGTTCATGACCGGTAAACCTCCTTGGGCGTCACAATAGGTGGGGCAATTGAAATGGTCAATGAACCCCCGATTACCCTTGCCATCAAATGCCTGGATCCTTACCCTAGGCGGCGAATCATCCCCGTGCCTCCGCCCCCAAAGGATTGTGTCATTATGCGGTTGAAAGTCGTTCGGACCCCGGCCGGATTCACGCTGGGACTGGGATTCCAGTGGGGCGAGGAATAGGCCCCCGGCGCCGTTCCCGGCCCCTGGTGGCGGCCGTCACCGTCCTGATCATCGTTGGGATGGCGGCCACCGGTTGGATCACTCTGCGGGAGTTCCAGGTCCAGCGATCGGTCTTCACCAGCATCCTCGAGCAGAAACTCGAAGCCACGCAGACCCAGTTCCGCGTCTATCTCGAACCTTTCGGCAACCATCTGGCCACCTTGGGGCAATGGCAGACCGCGGGCCTGCTCGACCTGCAGGATCCCCCACAGCTGAAATCCCTGGTGGTACCTTTGGTGGACCCCACCGAGCAGGTGTCGGTGATCTACGTCATCCCCGAATCCGGGCCGGTGTTCATCCAGATCCGGACCCTCGACGGCTGGGTGGCCGGCCAACCTGACTCCACCGGCCGGGGCTGCCGGGACCAGGAATGGTATCAGCGAGCCAGGGCGGGGTCCGCAAGCACTCCTATCCATTGGTCGAACTACGGTCCCCTCCCCGGAGACGGCCGACCCGGTCTGGTGGCCGCGCATTCCGTGGGCGGCACGGTCATGGCCCTGGGACTGCTCAAGAACGATCTGGATCGGTTCTCCACGACGGCCCCCATCACCGAAAACGGAATCCTGGTGCGCCGCAATACCGAAGGCCGGGTCGTCTGGCTGTCGCCCCGAGGGGGCAATCATCTCGATATCGCCGCCAGCGGCGAGCTGCTCGTATCCGGCCTGCCCGAACATGCCGTCATCAGCGCCGCCCTGATCGAATGGGGCAAACTCGGAAGGCCCTTTCAGACCTCGTATCGGTTCCGGCGGGACGGAAAGACCTGGTGGAGCATCTTCTATCCCGCCGAAGACGGCACCGACCCCGGCGAACTCGGACTCATCGCACCGGCGGACGACCTGGGCCGCCGCCTGGAGACGGTGACCGGCAAGGTCATGATCCTGTTCGCAGTGCTGATCGCCCTGGCGATGGTCGCGGTGGTGGCCCTGGCCTTCGACTACCGCAACAAGTGGCAGCGCCTGATGCGGCGGAAACGGAAACCTCCGGTGGACGAGGCAGGCCTCCGGCAGCTCATCGGCGGCGGCGAAAACGCCCAGGTGGAGTTCAAATCGACCATGCGCTGGAACCTGCACTCGGGCAAACCCGGCAAGGAAATCGAAATCGCCTGGCTGAAATCCGTGGTGGCCTATCTGAATACCGACGGCGGCTTCCTGCTGATCGGCATCGCGGACGACGGGAACGTCCTGGGCCTCGAAGCCGACAAGTTCGACAACGAGGACAAGCTCCTGCTCCACTTCGACAACCTGATCAAGCAGCACGTGGGGCTAGAATTCGCGGGCTACATCAACGGCCGGTTCCACGATGTCGGCGACCGGCAGGTCTTCTTCATCAACTGCGACCGCTGCTCCGAAGCCGTGTTCCTGAAAAACGGCGAGGAAGAAAAGTTCTTCATCCGCCTCGGGCCCAGCACCAGGCAGCTGCCGGCCAGCAAGATCCTGGACTACATGGAAGAGCGGGACGACCGATGACCGAACCTTTGCGGCAGAGCCTGATCGTGCACCGGGACGCCCATCTTTTTTCTTCACGGCCACAGCTGGCCGAAAAGCTGGAAGAGACCCGCACGCGCGTGCTGCTCGCCCCCGATCAGCTCCTGCACCCCGAGGTTTCCCACACCTATATCGTGAGGCTGGGCAAGCTGAGGGTGAGCCAGTTCCTGCCCCGGGGAGCGGAGGTGACCCGGGCGGTCCTGCAGGCCGGAGCCCTGGTGACCACGGGTGAAATCCCCGCCGGGGAGGCCGATCCCGGCACGGATGTTTATTATCTATCCGATATGGTCCTGATGGCCCTGGGCGAAGTCGAGCTCTGGGCCCTGCCCGCCGATGCCCTGACATTGGATTGACCCGACACCCGATTGACCAAGGAGCCCTCGATGTCCGCCAACCCCGTCCCGAACCCATCTGTCGGTCCACGTGTCGTCCTGTGCATCCTCGACGGGGTCGGTTATCGCACCGGTCCGGGCAGTGACGTCGGCAACGCGGTGGTCGGCGCCGAGCCGGCCTTCTACAACTCCCTTTTTGAACGCTATCCCTTCACCACCCTCGAGGCCGGCGGGCTCGAGGTGGGTCTGCCCGCCGGACAGATGGGCAACAGCGAAGTCGGCCATCTGACCATCGGGGCCGGACGGGTGATCAACCAGGAGCTGGTGCGCATCGGCAAGAGCATCGCCGACGGGGACTTCGCCGCCGTGCCCGCCTGGGGGGAATTCATCCAGCGGGCCAAGGAAGACACCGGGCGCCTCCATCTTTTGGGACTGGTTTCGCCGGGCGGGGTCCATTCGCACACCGATCATCTCTACGGCATCATCGCCGAGGCCCGGAAAGCCGGCCTCACCGAAATCTACGTGCATGCCTTCCTGGACGGCCGCGACACGGACCCCCGCAGCGGCCGGGAAAATGTCCGCGAACTGGTGGCAAAAATGGAGGACCTCGGCGCCGGCCAGGTGGCCACCGTCTGCGGCCGCTACTGGGCCATGGACCGTGACAAGCGCTGGGACCGCGTTGCCCGCGCCTGGGCCATGCTGGTCGACGGCAAGGTGGACGACAAAGGCGTGACCGCGGCCGACCCCGTGGAGGCCATCGGCGCCTCCTACGCCGCCGAAGTCACCGACGAGTTCGTCGCCCCCACCATCATCACCGGCCCCGAGGGCGCCCCGACCGCCACCATCGAGGACGGGGACAGCGTCTTCTTCTGGAACTTCCGCGCCGACCGCGCACGCGAGCTGACCTGGGCCTTCATGCAGGACGGGTTCGACGGTTTTCCCCAGGATCATCGTCCCCGGGTGAACTACCTCTGCATGACCCCTTACGACCAGGCCCTGGATCTGCCGGTCATGTTCACTCCCGATGCGCCGCGCAACGGACTGGCCGAAATTTTCGCGAAACACGGCATCCGGAACCTGCGCACCGCAGAAACCGAGAAATACGCCCACGTGACCTACTTCTTCAACGGGGGCCGTGAAGAACCCTACCCCTTAGAGGAGCGCCGAATGGTGCCCTCTCCCAAGGTCGCGACTTACGACCTGCAGCCGGAAATGAGCGCCCCCGAGGTGGCGGCCGTGCTCACCGAGGCCTGTGAAGGTTCCGAATTCGACGTGGTGATCGTCAACTTCGCCAACGGCGACATGGTCGGTCACACCGGCAACTACGAGGCCGCGGTCCAGGCCTTCAAAACTCTGGATAGACTGCTGAGCGAGGTGATCCCCCCGAGCCTCGAAAGGGGCACGGTCTGGTTATTGACCGCCGATCACGGCAACTGCGACGAAATGCTCGCCCCCGACGGCGCCGTCCTGACCCAGCACTCCCTCAACAAGGTGCCTTTCGTGGTGGCTGGAAATAGTTTCGCCGGCAAACCCGATGCCCTGCGCCAGGGGTCGTTCGGCCTGTCGGACATCGCCCCGACCGTGCTCCACCTGCTGGGCATTCCCCAGCCTGACGAAATGACCGGTAGCAGCATCATTGATAACGGCGATCAGTAGCCAAAATTACCAAAAACTGACATATCATCATTTCATATTCACAGCCTGTGTGTTATTATTGGCGGCCACTGGTGGGACATGTCTCGATCGCTTGCGGTCAGGCCGTTTCCCGGTGGCAGGGGAGACTGGAGACCGACTGAAATACCCGGCACGGGGGGATTGGTTCGGTAACGGGTTAGACAGTCTCGCAGGCAGTAAAGCTCACTTTCCACTCCGGGTCCATTCGCTTGACACAGAGTCTCGAGTGACAAGAGAGCAGCCCCCTATAACCCCCATTTTAAGGAGGCCGAAAGGATGAAAAAGCATCTTTTTGGCATGGCGCTATGTGCGTGCCTTGTGATGATCAGTGGTGCGGCCTCTGCCCAGACCATTGATGAGATCCAGTTCTACAATCCCGCGACCGGAGTCCCCGAACCCGGCAACCCCAACGGCGGCGGTACGGATCTGATGGGCTCCATCGTGACCGTGACCGGTACCGTTGTCGAGTTTCACAAGTACAGCAGTGGATCGGCCCACATCGTCGATTCCACCGGACAGGGCATTGCCATCTACCATGGCACGGCCCCTTTCGATGCCGTGTACGGTGACGAAATCGAAATCACCGGCGAGATCGCGCAGTACCGGGATCAGATCCAGCTCACCAACCCAACCGTTCTGACGACGGGCAACACCCCCACCGTTCCGGTTCCCGACTGGTCCATCGGCGACATGAAGTCGACCTATGAAAATGTCGGCAAGATGGGTCGGATCGTTGGTGTTGTTACCGCGGTCAGCATTGCTGACAACAACTTCTTTGTTTCCGATGCCATCGGGGACACGATTCTGGTCTATATGGACGAGTCCACCGCGATCGAATGGTCGGCCGTCGAAGTCGGGGACACTTATGCGGTTACCTCACCCATAACCACCGACTACGGGATCATTGAGATGAAGCCCCGCTTCCAGAGCGATCTGGTCGAAAATCCCGGCGGCGACACCCTGCCCGTTATCACGGATATTGGCTGCGATAACTGGACGCCCGTAGCTGCTGATCCGGTCACCATCTTCGCCTTGATTACGGATGACGACGGCATCACCAGCGCCTTGCTGCACTACCGTGACAGTGACGGCGAAACGCCAGGCGCCTGGGGCTCCCTGGCCATGAGTGGCGCGGGTGACACCTACTCCGCAACCATTCCCGCCGGCCATGCCATGAGCCAGATCGACTATTACATCGAAGCTACCGACACCGGTGCTCAAACGGTGACCCTACCCGGCGCCGCGCCCACGGCCTTCCTGTCCGTCGCGGTCGGGTTCACGAAAATCTGGGACGTGCAGTACGCCGACCCGGACGATCCCTCCCAGGGTGCAGCCATGGATGGCGAGTATGTGAACATCCAGGGTATCGTGACCGCCGGAACCAGCCATGTGGGTGCTCCCTCGAAGTTCCTGGTGCAGGAGCCCGTGGTGAATCCTGCAACAGGGGACTTCAAGTTCGCCGGTATCCTGGTCTACGAGACCACCGCCCTGTTCGAATACTATCAGGGTGACATGGTGGCCATCGGCGGCCAGATCGAAGATTACTTCGGTCTGACCGAGATGATCCCCCACAACGGCAACGCCGTGTACCTGCTGGGCTTTGGCAATGATCTGCCCGAGGCCGCTCGTGTCGCCACCCGCACGCTAGCCGACGACAGTCCTGCTGAAGTCGACGGCGACGGCATCATGGGCGAGGCCTGGGAAAGCGTCTGGGTGCAGACCTTCAGCTCGTCCGTGGTCGACACCCTCGGTTTCGGTGAGTTCATCATCTCCGACACCGGCGCTCGACCCGACAGCCTCGTGGTGGACCCCCTGACCCAGCTGAGCTACGAGCCCGCGCTGGGCGAGGTCATCAAGGTCGAGAGCTACATGGACTACTCGTTCAGTTCGCGGCGCATCGTGCCCATCGCGGACGAGTTCATCATCCAGACCGGCGCCAGCCCGGTGCCCGACAACGTGCCGACGATCGCATCGGCCGGCGGGTTCCGTTCCATCGCACCGAACCCGTTCAACCCCCTGACCACGATCAAGTTCGCGGTCAACCGGCCAAACCTGGTGCAGTTGAACGTTTACAACATCCGCGGTGAGAAGGTCCGGACCGTGATCCAGGACCGTCTGCCGGCCAACGAGTACAGTCTCGTCTGGGACGGCACCAACGACGCCGGCCAGAATGTGGCCAGCGGCGCCTACTTTGCCCGTCTGCGCATCGGCGCGGAGGTCGTCCAGGTCAGGCAGATGACCTTGATCAAGTAGGGTTGCGGATGATCTGAAATCGCGCTTGGCCGGCTGCGGCCGGCAACACGGAGAGCGCGATGACGGCCCCGGGGCAAAAACCCCGGGGCTGTTTTTTGGTGAGTCCCTGTCGAAGTCCCGTCAGTAGGGCTGGCCTATCGCTTCGCACACGAACTTCACCAGCGCACCTCCGGAGCGGCACAGCCCCGCAAATTCGTCCAGGAATCCCGGGGCGGTGATCTGCTTCTGGGTCAAGGGGGCAAAGGCGGTGAAATCCTTCATCTTCAAAACCTCGATCAACGGGTGATCCGGATCGTATCCCTTGGGGGGCCGCTTCAGGCTTTCGCCCGACACCTTGAAATCCTTGGTGAACGCTTTGCCGCCGACCGCTTTTTTCCAGCGGCCGGGATCGGCCACCAGCGCGTCCCGGATCATTTTCAACGTCGGCGTGTCCGGACGCCACAGCCCCACCCCCACGAACGAATTTCCCGGCTGCAGGTGCAGATAGAATCCCGGCGTGTGGGCCGACTTCCCCGCCTCGTGCCTAAAGTGCAAGCCCGCGTGATCCTTGTAGGGCCGCTTGTCCTTCGAGAATCGGATGTCGCGGTAGATCCGGAACAGGGACCCGCCGTTGGGCCGGGGATCGGCCAAAAAATGCGGGCTGATCTTCACCAGCGGGGATCCGAAATCCACGACGAACCGCAGCGCGGGATCCCTGAGGTCGTTCAGGTACCGTTCCTTGTTGGCGGCGAACCAGTCGCGGTCGTTGTTGGCCTCCAGATCACGCATGAACTTGAACATTGCGGGAGTGAAATGGGCCTGGGCCCTGGGTTTGGTGGGCATGGTCTCCTCCGGGGAATCGGGTTGTCGAAGTATTTTAAGGATATTCGGACCAAACCACCACCCACCCCAGGGGGTGGGGAATTTTCCCCAACAAATCCCCTTGACAAAATCAAACGATTGTTTTAATTCAAGGTTTAAATCACCTGTAACAAGCAGGTGATCATTTTTCTGGGAGGACCCCGTGAGCGAAGAACGCCAGACCACCCAGGACCGGCTCCTGGACGCGGCCGAAAGCCTTTTTGCGGAAAGGGCTTTCGAAAACGTGTCCATCCGGGAGCTCGCCGCCGCCGCCGACGTCAACGTGGCCGCGGTCAACTACCATTTCCAGAACAAGGAAAACCTGTTCCACGAGGTGATCCAACGCCGTTTCGTGGCCCAACGTGACCGAACCCTGGCGGCCCTCGAGGGCCTGCTGAAGGAAACCGGCGGCCGACCCCGCGTGGACCAGGTGATCCAGGCCCTGGTCCGCCAGCACCTGGAAGGGGCCCTGCCAGGGTCGGGAAACTCGGGTTTCATGGCCCTGATGGCCCGCCAGATGCAGCCCGGTAACGCCCACCTGGCCGGTCCCTTTTTCAAGACCATGGTGGCCCCCGTTTTCGGGGCGTTTTCCGGCGCTCTAATGGCGGCACGACCCGGTCTGGAGCCCCAACAGGTGAGCTGGATCGCCGCCAGCATCATAGGCCAGATCCACCACCTCATCATGCGTTGGCAGAAACGGCAGGACATGGAGCAGGATCCCGATTCTCTCCGGATCATGCTCCAGGCCTTTCCCGCCCTCGAACTCCCCCTGGACGAATACATCGATCAGGTCACCGAACACATCACCCGCTTTTCCACCGCCGCCATCGACGGCCTGTACCCGGAGGTTTCTCCATGATGATCCGGTATCTCGTAGCGGTGGCCCTTCTCTTGCTGCTGGCCGGCTGCAGCGTGGGCCCCGACTACGTGCGTCCCGAACTCGAGGCCGAAGTGCCGGACAAATGGGCCGGACATACCCCGGAACCGGCCGTCACCATGGCCGAGGCTCTGCCCGATTCCGCGTCTCTTGCCGGCGGGAGCTGGCGGTGGTGGGAATCCTTCGGCGACACCACCTTGAACGGCCTGGTCGACGACGCCCTGGAGTTCAACAATGATCTGGCGGCCGCGGCCGGCCGGGTGCTCGAAGCGCGGGCCCTGCTGGGCGGCGCCAAGTCGGCCCAGTGGCCGACGATCGAGATCGGCGGCACCGCCGGCCGCTTCAAGAGCAGCGAACAGCTGACCCAGGGTTTCGGCCCCATCTATTCCAACCAGTTCTCGGCCGACGCGACGCTGTATTACGAACTCGACCTGTGGGGACGGTTGTCCCGTGGCAAGGAAGTGGCGCAGGCCACGCTCCTGGCCAGTGAACAGGACCGGCGGACCGTGGCCCAGGCGTTGATCGCCGACGTGGTTCGCTCCTGGCTGGTCATCCGCGAACTGCAGCTGCAGGTGGCCTTGACCGAGCGGACCATTGCCAACTTCAACGACAACCTGACCACCGTTCTGGAGCGATACCGGCGGGGCCTGGTCTCCGCCCTGGACGTGCACCTGGCGAGCCAGAACCTGGCCGCCGCCCGGTCGGCCGATCCGGCTTTTCGTCAGGAACTCGCTGCCTCGAGGCGCCGGCTGGAAATCCTGGCCGGGCGCTATCCCGCCGGCGACCTGATCGCCAGCGATCTCGAAGGGCCCGGCGGCGGACTCACCCTGGAGATCATGCCCGAGCCGCTGGACACCGTTCCCGCCGGCCTGCCGTCGGACCTGCTGGAGCGCCGGCCCGACCTCATCGCGGCCGAGATGCGGCTGCACTCAACGGTCGCCCGGGTCGGCGAAGCCAAGGCGGCGCTCTACCCGCGCATCATCCTGACGGCCACCGGAGGCACCAAATCGACGGAGCTGTCCGACCTGTTTTCCAGCGGCACCGATTTCTGGTCGCTGGCCGGAAACCTGTTCATGCCCCTGATCAACCGGGGCGCAACCCAGGCCCAGATCAAGGCCGCCGAAGCCCGGGTGGTGCAATCCACCGCGGGATACCGTCAGTCGATCCTGGTGGCCTTCAGCGAGGTCGAAAACGCCCTGGACCAGGATCTCTTCCAGGCCCAGCAGGAGCTCTACCTCACCGATTCGGCGGAACAGGCCCGGCGGTCGGTGAACCTGGCCCAGGATCGCTACCGGCGGGGACTGGACAGTCTGCTGGTCACCCTCGAATCGCAGCGGCGCCTGTTCAACGCCGAAAGCCAGCTGCTGACCACCCAGAGGGCGCGCCGCGCCGCCCGGGTCAACCTCATCCAGGCCCTCGGGGGCCCCTGGGATTTCGATCCCGCCATCACCGACATCAGCATGAACAGTGCGGATTCCAATGAAGGAGCCCAACCGTGAGCCCGAAAACCCTGCGCAACCTCCTGACGGCCGCCGTCATCCTGATCGTGGGCGTCGTGGCCGCCGCCGGCCTGGTCAAGATGGGCAAGAAGCCCGAGCGCCAGACGCCTCCGGCGACCAGGCCGGTCGTCTCGACCTTTACCGTGGCTCCGGACAACGAACCCATCCGGGTGAAGTCCTTCGGCTCGGTCAAGGCCAAACGCTCGATCAGCATCGTGCCGCGGGTCAACGGCGAGGTGATATTCAAGTCCCCGCACTTCGAGGCCGGCGGATATTTCAGCTCGGGCCAGACCTTGATGAAGATCGGCGACACCGACTACATCATGGCCGCGGAGCAGGCCCGGGCCAACGTGGCCCAGTCGGAATACAACCTGGCCCTGGCCGAAGAGGAAGCCCAGGTGGCGCAGCGGGAATGGGAACGCATCGGCAGCGCCGGACTCGAACCCGGCGCCGCCAACGAGCCCACCTCCCTGGTCCTGCATGAGCCCCAGTTGAAACTGGCCCGGGCCAACCTCGAATCCGCACGGGCCGCGCTGGTCCAGGCCGAGTTGAACCTGGACCGCTGCACCCTGACCGCCCCCTTCGACGGCCGCGTGCTCGACACCTCGATCGACGCGGGACAGTTCATCCGGTCCGGCACCTCGCTGGGCACCATCTACGCCACCGAAATCGCCGAGGTGACCGTCACCATTCCCGACGACGATCTGGCCTGGATCACCGTCAACTACGATGCCAAGGACGGCGGCGTGCCCGTGGACGTCAGCGCCGACTTCGCCGGGGCCCGGCACCACTGGAAGGGCCGGGCGGTGCGACTCGGGGGCGCCGTGGACAACCTCAGCCGCCTGGTGTCCGTGGTCGTCGAAATCCCCCGACCCTACGAGCGCTCGGGCTCCAGGCCGCCCCTGATCGAGGGCATGTTCGTGGACGTCCTGTTCACCGCCGATCCCCCGGACGGCGCCGTGGTCATTCCCCGGTCCGCTCTGCGGCCGGGCGAACAGGTCTGGGTCATCGACGCCGAGGGCAAGCTCGACATCCGCCAGGTCGAGGTGGCCCGGGCGGGCGTGGATCAGGCCATCATCACTGGCGGCCTGCGGGCCGGCGAACGGATCTGCACCAGCAACCTGCAGTACGTCACCCAGGGCATGCCCGTGCGGGTGGAGGGCGATCCCGCCCCGGCGCGGCAGGATGCCGCCAAGGACGGTGACAAATGAACGGCCTGATAACCTGGTTCGCCAACAACCACGTGGCCGCCAACCTGCTGATGGTGGTGATCATCGCGGCGGGCATCATGTCCGCGGCCTCCATCAAGCAGGAAGTCTTTCCCGAAGTCGAGATGGACCTGATCACGATCCGGGTGCCCTACCTGGGCGCCACGCCCGCCGAGGTCGAAGAGGCCGTCACCATCCGCGTCGAGGAGGCGGTGCAGGGCGTCAACGGAATCAAGAAGATCACCTCGACCTCGTCCGAAAGCATCGGCATGATCTCCCTCGAACTCGAGAGCAACGCCGACAAGCGCAAGGTGCTCGACGAGGTCAAGGCCGAGGTCGACCGCATCATCACCTTCCCCGCGGAAACCGAAAAACCCATCGTCACCCTGCTCGAACCGCGGATGCAGGTGCTGGACGTCGTCATCTTCGGCGAGGCCACCGAACGCACACTGAAACTCCTGGCCGAAAAGATCCGCGACGATCTGCTGGCCCTGGACGACATCACCTACGCCACCATCGGCGGCACGCGGCCCTTCGAGATCTCCATCGAGGTCAGCGAGCGCGACCTGCAGGCCTATGGACTGACCCTGGGCGCCGTGACCCGCGCAGTGCAAGCCAACAGCATGGACCTGCCCGGCGGCAGTGTGAAAACCGACGCCGGCGAGATCCTGGTCCGCACCAAGGGCCAGCGCTACACCGGCGAGGAGTTCGGGCGCATCGTGGTGATCACCGCGCCCGACGGCACCGAGGTCACGCTGGACCGCATCGCCAGGGTGAAGGACGGGTTCGAGGACGTCGACTCGGCCTCCTACCTGGATGGACTGCCCTCGGCCATGATCCAGGTCTACCGCACCGGGGACCAGGGCGTGCTGACGGTGACCGGCGCGGCCAAGGACTACGTGGCCGGCATGGAGAATCAGATGCCCCCGGGCATCGAGATCTCAACTTTCAACGACCGGTCGCTCATCTACAAAAGTCGCATGGATCTTTTGCTCAGGAACGGCATGGCCGGGCTGACCCTCGTTTTCCTGGTTCTGGCCCTGACGTTGCAGTTCCGGCTGGCGCTGTGGGTCAGCCTGGGCATCGGCATCAGTTTCCTGGGCGCGTTCTGGGCCATTCCGTTGTTCGGCGTCTCGCTGAACATGATCTCGATGTTCGCCTTCATCGTCTCGCTGGGCATCGTGGTGGACGACGCCATCGTGGTGGGTGAAAACATCTACTCCTGGCGCGAACGCGGATACAGCCCGCAGAAGGCCGCCACCAAGGGGGCTCTCGAAGTCGGCCTGCCCGTGACCCTCGCTGTGCTGACCACCTGTATGGCCTTCATGCCCCTGGCGAACGTCGAAGGCATGATGGGCAAGTTCATGTACAACATCCCCGTGGTCGTGATCGCCATCCTGCTGTTCTCCCTGGTGGAATCGCTGCTGATCCTGCCGGCCCACCTGGCCACCATGAAGACCATGGACCAGCAGGAGCAGGACCGCACCGCCGGCTGGTACGGCCAGATCAAGGAACGCATCGACAGCGGGCTGAAGTTCTTCGTCCAAGGCCCCTACCGGAAGACCCTCGAGTTCGCCCTGCTCCACCGCCCCATCGTGTTAGCGGTGGCCTTCGCCACCATGATCGTGACGATCGGCATCGTGGCCGGCGGCCACCTGAAATTCACCTTCATGCCCAAGGTCGACGCCGACAACCTGGTGGCCGCGCTGACCCTGCCCCAGGGCACGACGGTCGAGAACGCCCAGAAGGCGGTTGACCAGCTCGAAGTATCCCTCGAGCAGGTCCGCGCCGAATTCGATCAGAAACGGGAAGACGGCAACTCGGTCATCCTGCACATGCAGACCTCCATCGGCACCCAGCCCCGTTCCGCCGGCGGTGGTCCGGGCGCGGGCTCCTCGACGACCCCCGTCGGAGCGCACCTGGTCGAGGTGAATGCCGAGCTTCTCAAGGCCGAGTTCCGCAACGTGCCCAGCCCCGAGATGGCCCGGCGCTGGCGCGAGCTCTGCGGTCCGATCACCGGCGCGGTCTCGTTGACGTTTTCGGCCAACCTGTTCCGCAGCGGAAACGCCATCGACGTTCAGCTGGCCTCGTCCGACACCGAGGACCTCCTTGCCGCGGCCCTGGAGCTCAAGGCCGTCCTGACCGAGTTCCCCGGGGTGATCGACATCTCCGACAGCTTCCGCGAAGGCAAGGTCGAGGTGAAGCTGGGCCTCAAACCCGAAGCCCGCACCCTGGGCCTGACCCTGGCCGACCTGGCCCGGCAGGTCCGGCGCGGTTTCTACGGCGACGAAGCCATGCGCATCCAGCGCGGCCGTGACGAGGTCAAGGTCATGGTTCGCTATCCCTCGGATGAGCGGCGCTCCATGGGCAATATCGAATCCATGCGTATCCGTACCCCGCAGGGGGCCGAGGTGCCCTTCAACCGCGTGGCCACCGTGGAGGTGGGCCGGGGTTACGCCTCGATCGAACGGGCCGACCGTCAGCGCGTGGTCTCGGTCACCGGCGACGTGGACCAGGAGCTGACCAATGCGGACGAGATCAACGGCATCCTGCGCGACGAGGTGCTGCCCAACCTGCTGGCCTCGCATCCTGGCCTGCGATTCAGCATGGAAGGCGAACAGAAGGAGCAGGCCGAATCGTTGGGCAGCCTGAAGACCGGTTTCATGCTGGCCATCCTGATGATTTACGTGGTGCTGGCCGTACTCTTCAAGTCCTACACCCAACCGGCGCTGATCATGACGGCGATCCCCTTCGGACTGGTCGGCGCCGTCTGGGGCCACATCCTGATGGGGCTCGATCTCACGCTGATCAGCATGTTCGGGGTCGTCGCGCTGACGGGCGTGGTGGTGAACGATTCCCTGCTGATGATCGACTTCATCAACCGGGCCCGCCGCGAAGGCATGGAAGCGCGCCGGGCGGTCGTCGAATCGGGCGTGCGCCGCTTCCGGCCCATCATGCTCACTTCGGTGACCACGTTCGCCGGCCTGACGCCCCTGCTGCTGGAAAAGAGCCTGCAGGCCAAGTTCCTGATTCCCATGGCAACCAGTCTGGCCTTCGGGGTCGTGTTCGCGACCTTCATAACCCTGGTTCTGATCCCGGTGGTCTATTCGCTGCTGACGGATTTCAAGGCGCGTCTAGGTATGATAGAGGACTACACGATGGAGGCGGAGCCCGAAGAGGCGGCCTAATCCACCGTGGGATTGAGTGATGACGGAAGAGGGGCCCCCGGGGGCCCCTCCTGCTTGGTGGGAGGCTTGTCATGCGAAGGCTTTTGATCCTCTTTATTCTCGCCGCCTTTTCAGTTCCCCAGGCCTCAGCTGTTATCGATCCGGATCCCAACGGAATCGGCGTCTACTTCGACCTCGCCGCAGACCAAAATCAGACCTGGGCGCCTGCCAACGTACCATTCTTCGCCTTTGTCATACTGACCAACCCCACAGGTGATGAAATCCAGGGTTTCGAATTCGCCTACCATATTTCCGTACCCCCGGGGATGGAGGCGTTGTTGCTCCGGCTTCAAATGGGTTGGCCTCCCCAAGTGCTCTTGGACCTCACCCTTCCCATCTACGATACCTTTTCCGATGAAATCGTCGGGGTCACCTCCACCCCCATTCCCGCCTCATCGGCAGTCATTCTTCTGACCTGGCAGTTCCTCCTGCTGGCTCCCCCAATGGAGGCCCAGTTCTATCTGGGACCCACCTGCGGGGAGATTTCTTCCAACGGCCGGTTGACCTTTGTGTCGGAGACCGGGCCGGTAGCCATGAATTTATCGACAGGCGGTCCCGACATTCCGGTGGCCATCATCAACGGGGATGCTGTCGTACCGATTGCCTCCTCCTCCTTCGGCTCCTTGAAGGCCCTGTACCGCTGACGAATTTTTTTCGCAGGTTTTCCACCGGCCGCGCGTTCTGTTTCCGAAGGGCGCGGCCGGCGGATCTTCACCCCACCGTTTTTTCTGTCGGCTGCCTCTTCACCACCCCCCCTGGATGAACGAGGAGAGCCTGATGAAGTCTGTCGTGTGGATAATTTTGATCCTGCCCCTGCTTATTCTGACACCCGTCCAAGCCCAGGACAGTGAGCCCAATCTGACGGGGAAGTGGGTTCTCAACGAAAAAATGAGCGCTGACTTCGTCGAGGTCGTGGAGGAGGCCCGCGGCGGCGGGACGGAGAGACCCGAAGGCCGCGGCGGCGGTGGAGGCCGAGGTGGAAAAGGAGGCCGCCGTCAAGACCGAGGTGGAAAAGGAGGCGATGAACACCAGGCCGAGGCCCAAAAGCGCATGGAGCGTGCCCTGGAGGCGTACTCCCGTCTGGAGATCTTCCACGAGGGCATCGAACTGAACGTCACCGACGGCGTGGACATCACCCGCCTGCTCTATATCGATGGTCGTGACATGGACATCTGGACCCCGCAGGGCGAAGCTCAAGCCACGGCCACCTGGCAGGACAGGACCTTGGTTGTCCATTGGATGACCAAACAGGATACCGTGAGCCGGATCCGTTCCTACAAGCTGTCCGGTGACGGCCGGCAACTTGTCATGACCGAAGACCTGCGGCCACCGGGAAAGGACAAAACCGTAAATATCACAATGGTTTACGATCTGGAACCCTAACGGCGAAGGGATCTCCGGAGAGCCTTGCCCACACATGCCGACAATCTTTTAGTTGCATAGTTGCTTAAATATAACTATACTGGGTCCGCACAAAGTTGAAAAAACCCCGGTTAACCCCCATATTGGGGGGAGCTTCGTACAACGGCGGACGGATGCTTCTGTCTTGGAGGGCAGAAAGCCGCCCGGACCGCAGGAACAAAAGAGGTAGTTGTGAGCAATCTCGATCTTATCAGCGTTTCGGACAGCGCGAACTCCGCTTTCGGCGGTTTCGACTGGGACGAGCACGAGGGCAAGGGCGTCCGGCTCTTCGTCCAGGGCTTCGGCTGAGGTGGCCCGTCAATCGGCATGGCTCTGGATGAGCCTAAGGATGACGACGCGGTCGTCGAAAACGAGGGAATCAAGTTCGTCCTGGACAACCAGACGACCGATATTCTGCGGCAGAGCGGCGGGCTGACCATCGACTACATCGATGAAGACCATCGGCGCGGC
The DNA here is from genome assembly GCA_965363725.1 of uncultured bacterium. Classification (GTDB taxonomy): domain Bacteria; phylum Krumholzibacteriota; class Krumholzibacteriia; order LZORAL124-64-63; family LZORAL124-64-63; genus JAGLCY01. Next base: position 22,493 of record CBDTUS010000006.1, read on the forward strand.
TATATGCTCAAACTGGGCGCGGCCGGCGGCGACTGTGATTCCGGAGGATGCAACGGCTGCGGCTGATACCGTCCCTGCACCCTCGCGTTTGATACAAAAGGAGCCTCATCGAGAGGCTCCTTTTTTCTGTACCACGAAACGGCGGTGATCAGTAGGCGTCGAGCTTGAAGTCGAAGTCGTCATCCAGGGGATCGTCATCGTCATCCACGTCCCGGTACCCGAGGTCGTCGTCCAACTCCTCAGGGACCAGGTCCTCGTCCACCAGTTCCTCGATAACCGGTTCCCCCTTGGCGGCGAATTCGGCGTCGTATTCCTCACAGCACTCGTCGCGGCAAAAGACCTGGTTGCGGAAGTGGATGCCCTTGCTCTGGATGTCCCCCCCGCACTGGGCGCAAACACTGAAATCCATGAATCCGATCTCTCCTCATGAACCTGCCGGCAATAGCCAGCCTGCCATGCCTCGTATGTCCCCACCTGGGAATTCTAACCCGATTTCGACCCGGTGGGGCAACTTTTAACTCAATTTTTTTAACGGAAAGCCAAAATATAGGCCACCCAGGCCGGGGCCAGATCCCCCGTCCGGCTGGGCTCGAACACTCCGTTGGGCTCCCCATCCTCGTCGGTTCCCTCCCAGTAGATCACCGTTTTCCGAAAACCGGCCTCTGCCAGCAGGTCGCAGGTTTCCGGAAGGGACCACAGCCGCCAGTCGTAACGAAAGGCGTTCTTGCGTTTGCTGCCGTTGGGGAACTTGAAATGGATCTTGCAGATGACCTCGTTGGTGATGGGATTGAACGTATCCTGGTCCCACACGTAGTCGAAGCCCTCTTGCTCCCGCTCCTCCAGCTGGGGCACCTGGGCCTCGGGGCCACCGTAGCAGTCCATCAGCATCATGCCCTCGTCCTTGATATTGGCATGGGCCAGCTTCAGGTATTCCAGGAGTTCACCGCGGGTCTTCAAACCCCACCAGCTGAAGTTGGTGGCGGCCAGGATGTCGGTCCGAGGTTCGGTCACCGCCCGCACGTCATCCTGGATGAGGGTGACGGCGTCGGCGCGATCGCCCAGGGGCGCGAGGTTATTGACCTTCCCCCATTCCAGGGTCGGCCCGTCCAGGTCGACGCCCAGGGCCGTGTTGGCCTCGCTCGCCTGGACCCACTCGCTGCACAGAAGGGCAGTGCCGCAGAAATCTTCGCGCAGGGACGTCGGGGCCCGGTTGAATTCCTTCCGGAATACCCGGTCGATGAATTCGACTTCGACATCCGCGGCCTGGACCGACTGCTCGTACAGCCAATGCAGGTCCGCATTCTTGGAAGTCAGTTTGCCCTTGGCAGCCAGCTTGGCCATGCGGGGGCCGACGGGGTCGGCAAGTTCCATTCGGGTGTTCGGCGTCATGTTGTCCATCTCTTTTCACCCCTCGATTCAGCGGAGAGGCTTGTGCTCACGGGAGAAGTACTCCTGGGTCATCCGCTTGACCTGGGGGGCCAACAGAATCAGGGCGATCAGGTTGGGCAACGACATCAGGCCCAGAGCACTGTCTCCCAGATTCCAGACGATTTCCAGCGAGAAAATAGCACCCAGGAAGTGCATCACAACAAAGATTATTTTGTAGGGTAGAATGTAGTTCGTCCCGAACAGGTAGACCACCGCCCGGTCGCCGTAATAGCTCCAGCTGATGGCCGTCGACACACCGAACAGCACTACGCCCAAAGTGATGAGCAGATACCCGTAATTGCCCATGATCGGTCGCAAACCCTCCTGGAAGGCCCAGGCTGTCAAGGGGGAGCCGTTCTGGGCCATGTCGCCGTTCAGGGTCAACGACGGCAGGCCTTCGGTCCTGATGTCGCCGCTTTCCACGGTCAGCCGGCCCGCGAACGGGGTCCCGTCGCTTTCGACGAGGACCGGCAACTCGACCAGCGAATGGTTGCGCACCAGGAACACGTCCAGGGGTCGGCCGTCGAGAACCTCCACGGTGCCGGTGAACTTGTCGGCGTCCAGCACGACGCCGTCGGTCAGCACCTCGGCGCTCTCGTTGACCACGGTGATGGCCGACTGGGAATTGACCGGTACCGAGTCCGGCTTGTGAGCGTGCCAGACCCCGGTCGAAAGGATGACCAGGCCGGTGATCGAGCAGATGATCAAGGTGTCGATCATCGGACCCATCATGGCCACGACACCTTCGCGCACCGGTTCATCGGTCTTGGCCGCCGCGTGGGCGATGGGCGCCGAGCCCTGTCCCGACTCGTTGGAGAACAGTCCACGCTTCACGCCCCAGGTCAGCATGAAGATGAAGCTGCCGCCGGCAAATCCGCCGATCTGCGCCGCCGGCTGGAAGGCCGAGGAGAAGATCTCGGTCAACACCTTGGGAATGGCGCCCAGGTTCATCACCAGCACCGTGAGCCCGCCGATCACGTAGATCGCCGCCATGTATGGCACCAGCTTGCTGGTGACGTTGCCGATGCGTTTGATCCCGCCCAGGATCACCGCGGCCACGAGGCTCGCGGTCACGATCCCGGTGATCCAGGTCGGCACGCCCAGGTCGGCGCGAATCTGGTCGGCCACGGTGAAGGCCTGGATGCTGTTGCCCGACCCGAAGCTGGAGATGACCGCGCAGATCGCGAACATCACCGCCAGCCATTTCCATTTGCTGCCCAGCCCTTTTTCGATGTAGTACATGGGCCCGCCCGAGGCGCTGCCGTCCGGCAGGATGACCCGGTACTTGATGGCCAGCGTGCACTCGGCGTACTTGAGCGCCATGCCGAAAACCGCGGTCACCCACATCCAGAAGAGGGCTCCCGGCCCGCCATAGTGAAGGGCGGTCGCCACGCCGGCGATGTTGCCGATGCCCACGGTGGCCGACAGCGCGGTGGTCAGGGCCTGGAAGTGGCTCAGGTCGCCGTCGTGGCTGGGGTCGTCGTATTTCCCGCGGATGACGTCGAGACTGTGCTTGAGCCGGCGCATCTGGATGAAGCGCAAGGTCGTCGTCATGATCAGACCTGTGACCAGGAGCAAAGCGACCAGAGCGGGGAAGACTTCGGGCCAGCCCCAGACCGTACCGGAAAGCCCGGCGCCAAATTCGTTGAGGAAATCCATGGATACCTTTCGGGGGAATCAAGCGGAGGATCATGGCTTGAGAATACGAATACACGAAACGGGGCTTCACAATCAACCTCGAAAATATTTTCGGAGGCGGGGCGAGGTTGGCCTTCTCACTGATGGAATCCCTGGGGGGCGGCGGACTGGCTCATGGCTTCGTATCTTCGGCAAAGGAGAAATTGGACAATTCCGGAAGGCCGACAGGACCGCTCTGTCGTCAAATCCTGGAGATTCGGCCCCAAGGCCACCTCACGGATCACCTGGTTCCTGTCCCCTGCCCGTTGATTGGGGCGGTTTTTTTCATTACGAACCAGTGACATGAAAGGATAATCGTGAAGAAAATTTCAATTCATGAATGGAAAGATCTGGAACCCCTGAAGCCCACCTATGCCCTGGTCGCCGATGTCGACCTGGTCCTCGTTCGCTGGCAGGACAAGGAAGAGGTGTCGGTGATGTACGGCCGCTGCCTGCACCGGGGTGCCCTGATGGCCGATGGGCACGTGAAGGGCAAGGACCTCATTTGCGGTCTTCATAACTGGGATTACGGCTATGAAACCGGTATCAGTTCGTACAATCCGTCGGAACGCCTCAACCGGTTTTCTGCCTGGATCGAAGACGGAAAAGTCTGGGTGGACGAAGATGAAATCAAGACCTGGGCCGTTGACAATCCGCAGGCCTACGATCGTGAGGCCTATCAAGGGTTGTACAAGGATCTTCACGGCGCCCAGGAGGAACCGCACACCCAGTACATCCAGCATCTCGCCGAAAACGGCTTGTCCAAGGTCGGCCACCATGGCCGTGTCGGCGCCATGGGCGTGGCCCGTGATCAGCTGCCCAAGTGGGAGGACATCCAGGTCGTCACCGCCCAGCTGCACAAGGTTCCCCTGCTCGACGATGCGCCCGTCGCCACCCAGGTGGTCATTGGCCCCAACGCCAAAAAACCGCTGGTGCTGGAACGGCCGCTGTTCGTGTCGGACATGAGTTTCGGCGCGCTGTCCGAAGAAGCCAAAGTGTCCCTGGCGATGGGCGCCGAGTTGGCCGGAACCGGCATCTGCTCCGGCGAGGGGGGCATGCTGGCCGAGGAGCAGGCCGCCAATTCGAAGTATTTGTACGAATTGGCCTCGGGCCGCTTCGGGTATTCCATGGACAAGGTCCGGAAATGCCAGGCCTTTCACTTCAAGTGCGGGCAAGGCGCCAAAACGGGTACCGGCGGCCACCTGCCGGGGACCAAGGTTCAGGGAAAAATCGCCGCCGTGCGCGGTCTGGCCGAAGGTGAAGCAGCCGTCTCCCCCTCCCGTTTTCCCGACTGGGAGCATGTTGACGACTACCGCCGTTTCGCCGCCGAAGTGCGCGAAGCCACCGGCGGCATTCCCATCGGAGTGAAGCTGTCCGCCCAGCATGTCGAGCGCGACATCGAAGCCGCCCTGCAAATCGGTGTGGACTACATCATTTTGGACGGACGCGGCGGCGGCACGGGCGCGGCGCCACTTCTGTTCCGGGACAATATCTCCGTCCCCACCATTCCGGCCCTGGCCCGGGCCCGCCGATATCTGGACAAGAAAGGGCGCGGCGATGTCTCCCTGGTGATCACCGGAGGCCTACGCCTGCCTGCGGATTTCCTCAAAGCCCTGGCGCTGGGCGCCGATGCCGTCGCGGTTTCCAATTCGGCCCTGCAGGCCATCGGCTGCCTGGGAATGCGGGCCTGCCACACCAACAACTGTCCCGTCGGTGTCGCCACGCAAAAACCCCACCTGCGCAAGCGTCTGAAAATCGAAAAAGGCGCCCAACAGCTGAACAATTTCTTCCTCGCCTCCACGGAATTGATGCAGGTTCTGGCACGGGCCTGCGGCCACGATGATTTGTCAAAGTTCTGCCTTGATGATTTGACGACCTGGAACCGGGAAATGGCCCATTTGGCGGGAATCGCCTATGGGGGTGTTTCGGAGGAATAATCCCGGCGGTGATTCTATCTGGTGATCTTGAACCTCATTTCGGTTGCGACTCCACCGGCCGGAACGGCAATTACATAGGCCCTATTTTCAAGAAGGACCTCATGAAAGAATATGACCTGATCGTAATCGGCGGTGGGCGGGCATCGAACCTGGCCTTTGCCGCGGGCAAAGCTGAAAAGCGCGTGGCCTTGATCGAAAAAGACCGTCTGGGGGGAACCTGCCCCAACCGCGGCTGTGTGCCTTCCAAGCTCCTTATCGGTTATGCCGAAGCGGCGCGACGGGTCCGGGAAGCCGGCCGGCATTTCATTTCGGCGAAGATCGACCGGATCGACATCGAACGAATGATCGCCGAAACCAATGGCTGGATCGAAGGAGTGGACGGTCGCTACGAGGGACGGTTGCCCGAGGGGGCCGACCTCTACCGGGGGACCGGGCGTTTCGTGGCCGACCATGTCGTCGAGGTGAACGGGGAGCGTTTGACCGCCCCCCGGATCGTCATCGCGACGGGGACCCGGCCCCGGCCTGCTCCCTTTCCCGAGGTCCCGGCGTGGACCAGTGACGACTTGTTTCCCTTGAAAGGAAATATCCCCCGTTCAATCACGATCGTGGGCGGCGGGTTCATCGGCTGCGAGGTGGCGAATTTTTTCGAAGCTGTAGGAGTTCAGACCCGTCTGGTCGTGCGGGGTGACCGCCTGTTGCCCGCCGAAGACGGCGATATATCGCGCATCTTCACGGAGCAGTTTTCCAAAAACGTGGCGGTCGATCTGCATACGAAGGTCGTTGCGGTCGACCATAACGACGGGCAGTTCACCATCGGCCTGGAGAAAGCAGCTGGTGAGGTTCAGACCCATCGTTCGGAAGCTCTTTTGTTTGCCATCGGGCGCTTGCCGAATACCGACCAGCTGGGGCTGGAAAACACCGGGATCGAACTGAACCGGCGTGGCTTCATCAAGCGGGACGGCTTTCTGGAGACTTCCGTTCCCGGAGTTTACGCCCTTGGCGACGTGGGGGGCGAGTTTCTCCTGCAACATGCAGCGTCCTACGAGGTCCATTACCTGCGCCAACGTCTATTGAAGGGGGATCCCGAGCCCATTGACCGCGGGGCCATGCCCCATGCCGTGTTTTCCGATCCCGAAGTGGCGGCCGTGGGCTTGACCGAGGAACAGGTGATGGAATCCGGCAGGCCCCATGTCGTGGTGATGGAGGATTGGCGGTCCAGCGCCAGGGCCATGTCCACCAGGCTGGACTATCCGCGCACCAAGCTGCTGGTAGATCCGGAATCCCATGAAATCCTTGGCTGTCATCTAATCGGTCCGGAGGCATCGACCATGATCCACCAGGTGCTGGCGGTGATGCGTCTGGACAACGACGTGAGGCATCTCAAGGAAATGATCCATATCCACCCCGCCCTACCCGAAGCCCTGTTGGCGGCTGGGGTCAAGGCCGTCAAACAGGTTCGGCGACATCATCAGAAAAAAGAGATGTGATTGCAGATTCCCCCATCCGCGGAGTGGTCGAAAAATGGAAGTGATGGACTCTCCCGTGGTGGGTGTCCCCTTGCCATGAGCAGGCCCAAATGGACTCGAAAAATATCTACTCGCCTGGCCGATAGAGCTGCTTCAGAAGGTTCAAGTCATCGGCCTTCAGCACCCGCAACACGAAGAGCGCGGCGGGATACAGAACGGCCACAACCAACACCGAAACCAGGAACGGAACCCAACCGGAGGTCACCGGCAAGTAGTTCCAGGCTATTCCCCAACCGGGAAATACTCCCCTTACAAACAGGACGGATACCACCCAGGCGGCCGCCAACGCCGCCACAGGTCCCAGCAGTGCCAATCGCAAAGGTGGTAGGTAATCGGTCCTGTTCAGGAAGAAAATGTGCAGCCAGAAGCTGACCGACATGCTGGCGATGGTCGCCCACGAGGCCCCGAAATAACCGTGGGACGGAATCAGGAACCAGTTCAACCCGATGTTCACCAGCATCGACACCAGGCCGATGGTCACGAACACCTTCTCGCGATCCGCGGTGATCAGCAGCCGGTTGAAGACCGTGGCGGCGGCCATCAGCGGCAGGCCCCAGATCACGATCTGCATCACGGGAATGGAATCGTTCCAGCGCACACCCTTCTCGAACCAGTGGATGATGGGCGCGGCGGTCAACGTGATCAGCAGGGTCAAAGGCAGCACTGCGATCATCATGAAACGCAGCGCGCGCTCCCCCAGTCGGACGGTGTCATCGACGGTCTTCATCCCGTATCGGGCCATGGCCGGGAACAGCGCCGTGCCGATCAGGCCCGGCAGCATCATCATGACGTCGAACCCCTGGTGCCCCTGGCCGTAGATGCCGGCGGAGGATTCGCCCACCATGCGCTCGAGCATGACGATGTCGATCTTGGTGTAGATCACCCCGAAGGTCGTGGCCAAAAACAGCGGCAGACCGAGCTTGGCCATGTCCCAGATGGTCGGCGGCGCTCGGCCATCCGGGTCCTTGAAGGTCCAGGGTCCCGTATTCAGGAACATCAGCGGCGCCATGACCACCAACCGCGCCACCTGACTGGCCAGGTTGGCCCAGATGACGCCCATCACGCCATAGCCCGCGTCCAGGAACCACCAGCCCAGCCCGAAGTAGACCGCCGCCGAGGCGATCTGCCCCGCCGTCTGGTACTGCACCTTCTCGTGGGCCTGCAGCACCGAGTCACAGGCCATGCCCGCTGACTCGATGAAGATGCCCAGGGTCAGAATGAGGATGGCCTCACGCGACAGCGCATCGTAGCCGGCGGCGCTGACGAAGCCGAAGATGAACAGGTAGCTGACGGCGCTGATCACCCAGCGGATCCGCATCGTCGCCCAAAACAGCGGCAGGGTCAGGACCTTGGCGCGGGTGATCTCGCGGGTCAGCAGCACGCCGAGCCCGAAGCGCGAAACCGTCAGCATGATGGTGTTGATGCTCAACGCCGTGACCAGGATGCCCAGGCCGTCGGGGCCCAGGATCGGGGTCATCTTCTTGCGCAGGAACAGGGCGAGCAGGCGGCCGCTGAACAGACCGATGGTCAGCAGGATGGTGTTCTTGGCGACGCTGCGTGTAGCGGACAAGTTCGATTCCTCTTAAAAGAACCCGCGGGTGATCGCGGTGACGACCGGGGTGCCGCTGCCGTTCAGGTCCCAGGCCAGGTCGATGCGCGCGATCTGGCTGTTGGCCGAGCGGGTCGGACCGAATCGTAGCCCAAAACCCGCCTCCTGGCGAATGGCGTCTGGGCCTTTGACCTCATCCCGCCACCAGGCCCGGCCCCCGCTGTAGAAACCAGCGAAGCCCATGCGGAACAGACCGGCGATCTCCCAGGGCATGGCCTTGCCCTGTTCGAGGTTCCAGCGGACGAGCCGGTCGCCGGCCATGCCGTCGAATTCCAGGGTGCGCATGCCGCGGTCCAGGCCCAGCCTCAGGGCCCGCGATCCAAGGAGATTCTGCCCCTGCCCGTATTCGGCGAAGATCCGAGTGATCCACGGGCTCATCTCGGCGCCCGTCTTGCCGATCCAGCCGCCGGTGATATCGTAGCGGTAATTGCGGACATTGCGGCTGCCGGTGTCCCCCTCGCCTATCCCGGTCAAAATCAGGTAGCCCGGCCCCAGGCGATACCACTTCCTGATCAGGCCCTCGAAGCGGAACTTCGACTCACCGTACCCCGTGGTCGAACCCAGATTGCCGCCGGCCGGTCCCGCCTTGAAATCGAATTCGAAATCCATCGGGATGTCTTCCACCGGGCCGTACTGCAGGACGAACCGTGCGGTATTCCAGCGGCGGCCCAGGCTGTGCAGCCAGATGTGGGGGAAAACCGTGGTGCCCTGCTCCCGCGCAAAAGGTTGGCCGGGTTCGGCTAGCCAGGACAGATCCGTGGTCCTTCCGTCGGACAGAAGATAGTTCGGCTGGTTCAGATCAAAGACAGTTTCTCGCACCCGGACCCCAGCCCCCAGTCGCCAGATGCGCCCTTCATCCCGCCGGCTGAGGCGTTTCTGAAAAGCGCCGACGACCGCCGAATCATTCCAGGGCAGTTCGGCGTAGAGGCTGGCCGCGCGTGCGGGATCCTCGCCTGCCGGACCGGCGTTGCTCAGGAAATAGCGGGCATCGCCGAGATTGTCCCACCACTTCAGGTCCATGGTCCAGGTATCGTCCAGGGCGTAGAAAGGCTTGCTGAGAAAGACCTGGCGCAGGTACCCGTCCTGGCGGTCGGCGTAGTCGATCCCCAGCCTCAGCCCCGTACCGAAAAGGCGCTGCTGCCGGAACCACAGATTCCAGTAGGAGGTGATTTCGTTTTCCCCGATGCCCGCGCCCAGTTCGACACCGTGGCCCAGGAAGTTCCGGTCCGAGAGCTGGACGTTCCAGCGCTGGCTGCCGCCCGAAGCCAGCGAGTAGGAAAAACTGGTGCGCAGGGTCCACGACTCCTGGGCCGTCACCCGGATGTTCACCCGGCCGTCGCTGGTGGTGTCGACTGCGGTCACGCGAACATTGTTGAGGTATCCCAGGGCCCGCAGGTTCCGTTCGGTCTCGGCCAGCCGGTCTGGGACAAACGGTTCCCCCTCCTCGAAAAGCAGTTCCCGGCGCAGCACGTATTTACGGGTGTTGAAGTGCACCCCGTTCATGGTCTTGCGTAAGATCCGCAGGGCGCCGTTGGTGTGCTCGATCTCGCTGGAGGAATAGATGGCCCGCGATTCGATTTGGATCTCGCCCACCGTCAGTGGCGTTTCGTCGCCCGCCTGAACGATCGGCCCAGCTAGCAGGAGACCTGTCAGAACAATCAGGAAAATTTGGCTGTCATACCTGTCGTTTTGGCAGTTATTTCGTGACAGGTGTCGTGTTAATCTGGTGAACCCCCGGGCGCACCACCGCCCCTTTTCTGGGTATAACATGTTGAATATTTTGTGTTTAAATAAAGTCATGCGGATGAGATTTCCAATTGGCACGGCCATTGATAATAGGCCGGTGAAGGCAAAAAATCCTGGGCCATGATCGCTGGGCCCAACTTCATACCACAAGAGCAAGAGGAGGACCAGATATGAATACCCTGTTTCCCGTGACCCGCATGCTGGACGCAGCATTGAACAACACCTGGAACGAAGGTGACGGATCCGTCGGCCGCACCCCCCGCGCCGACATCCTGGAAGGCGACAAGGAATTCCGGGTGCTGATGGACCTGCCGGGTGTCCCGCACGAGGACCTGGACCTGAGTGTCGAAGACCAGACCCTTTGGGTGAAAGCCGAACGCAAGGAAAGCGTTCCCGAAGGATTCGAGGCGCGGCGCTCCGAGCGTTCCGGCCAAGTGACCTTCAGCCGCACCTTCAGCCTGGGCAACGCCATTGAGGCGGACGGCATCAGCGCCGAGTTCAAGAACGGCGTGTTGACCATCACCCTGCCCAAGAGCGAGAAGAGCCTGCCCCGCAGGATCGAAATCAAGTAGGGACGCTTGGCAGGCAACAGCCTGACCGGAAGGAACCGGAAAAAAGGCCGGGAGTTATCTCCCGGCCTTTTCCATTTCATCAGGGCTCGCGTTCTACGGATTGGGCATCACCTGGGCCGTCTGCCAGGGGAATTCCGTAGTGTCCACCAGCATCAGGCGGAAAGTCTCACCTGTTCCGCCGAGACTTCCGGCCGCGATCGCGAAGGCCTTCTGGCCGCCCATCAAGGCCAGGTCGAAGGTCGCCGCCGGCGTGGTCGTCTGGGTCACCGCGACACCCACCGTGATGTTCATGGCGTCGATGGCCAATCCATTCTCGGGGGAGGCGTCGCCGAAGGACAGACCGCTGTAATCCGAGATGGCCGTGAAATCCGTGCCATCCCAGAGTCCCACGTCGACCGTCGGAGCGTCGGGCGAAGCATGGACGACCCGAACTTGCGGCGAAGCCGAATCCCCGAATTTTTCCCCGTAGGGCAGGACCGTGAAGCCGGGCGTGCCGCCGAGAGCGAATCCGGAGGCGATCGCCAGGTAGCGCTCACCGGCCATCAGTTCGGGCGTCATGACCGTGCCGGCCAGGGCACCGTTGGCGCTGACCTTCACGTCCAGGCTGTAAGCAGCCGGGGGCACTTGCACCGCCGGGGAGAGGCTGCTGAAGGACAGATCGCCCACCAGCTCGGTGTCGGTACCCCCGACAAAAATATCAACCGCCGGCGCATCGGGCGAGGCGTGCAGCACGAAGACGGTCGGGTTCTGACGGATCAAACCCACGGTGCCGCTCGGCCCCACGGCCAGCAGACCGAAGCCCATGTCGTCGCGGGGCAGCTTGCCCAGCATACCGGTGGCGATCAGGATGATGTTGGCCTCCGGCAACGCCGGGGTCTGAAACGCGGTCACCCGGGCGAGGGGGTTTCCGGCCCAGATCCCGACGGCCAGAGGGCTGCCCGCGGGCAGGGCCACGCCGGCCGGACCGGTCTCGGCGAAGCGAGCGAAATCCGGAATCTCGGCGGTGCCGTCGTTGCCGACGTCGATCGCCACGGTCGGCGCATCGGCACCGGCGTGCAGGACCCTGACAGCAGCGTTGCCGGCTCCGGGGCTCGCCCAGTCTTCGACCAGAGGAATCACGCGGAACATGTCGTCATCATCCATGCTGCCGAAATTGCCCGCGGCCACGGCCGTGATCACGGCTCCTTCGGGGATGATGATGTCACCGGTCTCGAATGCCGGCGGCGAGGTGGGCATGGCGCCGGCGCCACGCAGCTGGATGTTATATGTACCCGCATCCAGATCCAGATACATGCTGGTCTGAGTGTAGGCCAGGTCGGTCAGCAAGGGGGCCGCCACGCCTTCGGCATACACGTCCACAGTCGGGGCGTTGGGCGAAGCATGCACCACGCGCAGGGTGGCCCCCGTGCCCATTTCCGGAGCTATCGGATTGTCGTCGTCGTCACTGCAGCCGGCGGCCGCGAAGGCCAGGGCCAGCACGGCCAGCAGGACCAGAATTTTTTTGCTCGAATTTCGCATTGTCTTCTCCCCGGTTCTGTTCGTCTTGGTTCTCATGGGTCTTCTCCCCGTTACCGCCGGCCGGCCTACCCGGCTCGACGGTCCATATTTCAGTTCAGGTTTCTAGAGATCAGCGGGAATCAGCACGGTGTCGATCACGTGCACGGTCCCGTTGCTGGCTTCGATGTCGGCCTTGACGACCTGGGCGTCGTTGATCATGACGCCTTTCTTCGCGTTGACGGCCACCGTGGAACCTTCGAGGGTCTCCGCTTTGGTCAGCTTGACCACCTGTTCACTGGTCACCGAGCCGGCCACCACGTGATACAGCAGGACCTTTTTCAACTTCACCGGATCGGCCAGCAGGGCCTCTACCGTGCCTTCAGGAAGCTTGGCGAAGGCCTCGTCCGTGGGAGCGAAGACCGTGAAGGGGCCCTTCTCGGTCAGGGTCTCCTCCAGGCCGGCGGCCTTGATGGCGGCGACCAGGGTGGTGAAGCCCGCGTCTTCGGCCAGAGTGAAAATGGCCATGTGTTCAGCAGCGTGCTCGTGCTTGTCATCGGCGCCGGTCCCGCAGGATCCGCAATGAGCCAGGGCGGTCATGGGCGCTGCGACGATGATCAGGGCCGTCAGTGCGGCCAGGATGTTCAGTGCCTTCTTCATGTCCTGTATCCTTTCAATCGGTCTGTTTAGCGTGGCGTTCGATGGGTCATTGGTCTGGGTCTTCCCCTTCCCATGTGGATCAATATAAATCATGTCTAGGTTTTGTCAATGTTTTATTATACATTTTCTATACATTATTTCCAGATACAAGAAACCCCGGCCAGAAAGGCCAGGGAACAGGGGTTTCAGGGCTGTTTCAGGGATGAAAGCCGGCTAAAGCGACGTCAGCACCCGGCCCAGCTCTTCGGTATCGCCCACAATCTGGGCCCGGATTTCCGTCAGGGTAGGCAGATAGGAAGAGGCCCCGTGCCCGCCGACCAGGATCGGGAGATCCGGACCGACCAGCTTCCTCAACTCCCGCAACTGCTCCCTGACCCCTGGATCGGCCTTCGGAAAGACCAAGCTGAGCATGATGGCGCGTACCCCGCGCGAACGGGCCGCTGTCGCCAGTTCCTCGGCCGGCATGTTGGACCCCAGATAAAGAACGTCCCAACCGGACTCGTAGGCGTGGGAGGCCGCCAGCAGGGCCCCCAATTCGTGCCAGTGGCCGCTGGGGGTCGCCACCGCCACAAGAGGCGCGCCGGGCAGGACCTGGTACCGGGAGTTCATCGAGATCAGGAAGGCCGAAACGATGGCCGTGGCCATGTGCTCGTGGGCAATCCGCAGGCGGCCGTCACTCCAACGGGCCCCTATCTCTTCCAGCATAGGAGCCAGCAATTCCTTGCGCAACAATGGTTTGCTCAAATTAAGCAGCGCCCTGTCCAGGATCGTCTCCAGGCCGCGGTCATCGAAATTCTGGACCGCCATCAGGGCTTCGTCGAGAAGTTCCCGCGCCTCCACCGCGCCTCCGTCGAGAGACTCGGAAGCGGCAACCATCGTCATGACGCCGCTTTCAGCGGCAAGTTGGCGCAAATCCTCCTCAGACAGGTTGGCGATGTCGCCGATTCGGTGGCCGCTGTTCGTCAGCATCTGCAGGAGGGATAGTTTTTCCAGGTCCTGATCCGAATACAGGCGCCGGCCCGTGGCCGTGCGCGAAGGGACTACGGCACCATATCGACGTTCCCAGGCTCGCAGCACTAGCTGGGTGATACCGGTGCGGCGCGAAACAACCGCAATGGAATGGCGGCCTTCCGTCGAATTTTCATCCCTTTTGGATGCGTTCATGAAATTCTCCAAGTTTGGTTGGTGCACCCGGATGGTTGCGGCGTATACAATATATGTATAATCTTTGTCAAGATTTGTCACGGATTTTTTGCCTGGAAACGAAAACAAGGCCGTTTCAAGGAGCCGGAACCATGTATAGACTGACCAGCGAACAGCTTGTACCCGCCCCCCTGGACGAGGTCTTCGCGTTTTTTTCCGAGCCCGAAAATCTGGCGCGGATCACGCCGCCTTGGCTCAGTTTCCGCATATTGACCCCATCCCCGGTAGCTATGCGTACCGGAGCCCTCATCGATTACCAAATCAGCCTGGGCCCCTTACCTACCCATTGGCGTACCATGATCACTGCCTACGATCCGCCCCACATATTCGTGGACGAACAGCTGGCTGGGCCCTACAGCTTCTGGCACCACACCCATCGGTTCGAGAGCGTCGGGACCGGGACGCGCATCCTCGATGAGATTCTCTACCTGATGCCCTTCGGCCCGCTGGGAAAACTGGTGCACAAACTGGTGGTGCGGCAGCAGCTTGCCGGAATTTTTTCCCACCGCAAGCTGGTCATCGCCGAGCAGTTCCCTGGAACCCTCCTGAGGGCGGTAATCTGAACTCGGTGGACGATCGGGCGGTCGTCCACCATATTTCCCCCATGAAACTCATCACCATCTCGCAGGGGCTCGAGCCGCGACCCGGCCTGGCCCTGAGCGCAACCGTCGGCCTCGATCTGCCGGCGGCCGATCCGTCGCTGAACACGAACTGGCACGCCCTGTTGCCCGACCTCTCGCGTGTCCGTTCGGTCTACGAGCAGGATTTCGTTCGTCTCGGCGAAATGGAACACCTCGTCCGCACCGGGCAGGAACTGCCGCGGCCCTATCTCGATCTGGGCAAGGTGCACCTGATGGCGCCGATCATCCTGCCGTCGAAGATCATCGCCGTGGGCCTGAACTACCGCGACCACGCCGAGGAGCAGAACAAGAAACTGCCCGCCAAGCCGCTGCTGTTCAGCAAGGCGACAACCTGCCTGCAGGCGACGGGGCTGCCCATCGAGCTGCCGGAGGAACTCCAGCAGGTCGACGCCGAAGGTGAACTGGCCGTGGTCATCGGCAAGCCGGGGCGGGCCATCGCCCGCGAAAACGCCCGCGATCACATCGCCGGCTTCACCTGCTTCAACGACGTCAGCGACCGCGAGGCCCAGTACTCGGACAAGCAGTTCTTCCGCGGCAAGAGCATCGACACCGGCGGACCGTGCGGCCCCTGGATCGTCACCCCGGACGAGCTGCCCGACCTGGCCCACGGACTGGAGGTCACCTGCCGCTGGAACGGCGAAGTCATGCAGCAGAGCAACACCGACCAGCTGATCTTTCCGGTGGACCACCTGATCAGCTACATCAGCCGGAACATGACGCTGCTGCCAGGGGACATCATCTCCACCGGCACCCCCGGGGGCGTGGGCGTGTTCCGCGATCCGCAGGTGTTTTTGAAACCCGGCGACACCGTCGAGGTGACCGTCGAGGGGATCGGCACCCTGGCCAATCCCGTGACCCGCTGGGTGCCCCCGGCCTGACCGTCAATATTGCGGAATGCCATGTCCGGGAGGGTGTTAGGCGCCCTCCCGGTTTCTTTGGCCATCCGGAAATCCCCTGGTTAAACTCCTAAATTCCCGTCCTGCATGCATCTTCCCGGCCAACCGTGAAAGGGCCCGGACGTTCCCCCGACGGTGGAACGTTCCTTGCCGTTCCTGCCCCAGAAGCTCTTTTCATCGGGCAGGTCGCAATACGCGGGACCCGCCCGGAATCGGCCGGCGCATCGTCCTCGAGGACATCACCCGGGTAGCAACACCAGGCGGAGCCGAACATGACCGAACCAGCCAGCCTCAGTTTTCCCGAAATGTCGAACCTGATGGCCAAGATGCCCACCTACTCGAATTACCGCTCGGCTGCCGAGGCGGCCCAGGCGGAACGGGTTTTCCGGCATGCCATGGGTTTCATGCTGAAGGAATGCGGGGAACACCTGCTGGGCATCGCCGAAACCAAGGCCCAGATTCTCAGCAGCGAAATGGAACAGAGGATCGACGATCTCATCGAGCGTATCAGCCTGATTTTCCGCCGCCTGGACCGGGAGGGCGCCGTCAGTCTTGTCGGCGACAGCGCGGCCACCATTGCGGAGCTCGAATCACTGGACACGCGTCTCATCCTCATGATCGAAGAGGCGATGAACCTGGTGCGCAATCTCGAGACCGACGTTCCCGCCGCCAGCTGGTTCCAGACCGACGCGGACCGCCTGACGATCGGGCTGGCCTGCTTCAGCGAAATGGCCGAAGAAAGAAACTATCTGCTCGGACTCGGGTGGGAGTCCGAATTCCAATGGACGGGGGGCCGTTGACATGGCAAGCGAATATCTCACCAACCGGGGCCTGCAGAACGGACGCGACTGGGACTCGATCCCGGCGGATGAAGGTCCGCTGGAATGGACGCTGGACCACCGCCAGGGCCTGGTGCAGGGACCGCTGGACCTCGAATTCCTGCGGGGACGCAAGATGTCCCTGACCCTTGAGCCGGGACAGATGGCCCTGCTGGTCCAGGAAGACGACCTGCAGGCCGTCTACCTGGATGGGGCCCATTACCTGGACATCGGCCACGGGGCCCATCAGGTGCCCGCCGGCGGCAAGCTGGTTTTCCTGGCCGCGGACCGGCACATCAACCTGAACTGGTCGCAAAAGGACCCCCTTTTCCTGGGGCAGGGAAACGGGTCGGCGATCATCGGCGGGTGCAGCTTGACCATCGAAGCTCCCGCGCGCTTCTACCGGACATTCCTCAACACACCCGAAACCCCGGACCCGGCCTTCTTGACCCGACTGATCGACCAGCTCGTCCGCGGCGTCATCGAGGATTTCCTGGGGGAATTGTTCGACGGCACGGCCAGCGGTCCGGCTGAAATCCAGCCTCGGCTGACCCGGCTGGTCCCGGAGGACCTCGATGACGAGCTGGCCCCCTGCGGTCTGGCCTGCATCAACTTGGCCGTCTACACCGCGGCCCCCCCGGTGAACACCGAATTCGGGGTCGAGGTTTCGCAGGAGACCGCTGGACAACTCGACTGAGTTGGGCATAATTGATCGAGCGGCCGGGATACGCCCGGTGCCCCATTTCTTTATCTCTCCGGGCGGATCCACCGTGCGCATGATTCCAACCATCCTGATCCTATTCTGCCTCGTTGCCCTGGTCCCGGCGGCCCACGCCCAGGCCGAAGATGTTCCCGTTCTGGCCGCCATCAACCTCGAAGGCAACGACCACACCGACTCGCTGCTGGTCGAACGGATCATGGG
This sequence comes from uncultured bacterium, assembly GCA_965363725.1. Classification (GTDB taxonomy): domain Bacteria; phylum Krumholzibacteriota; class Krumholzibacteriia; order LZORAL124-64-63; family LZORAL124-64-63; genus JAGLCY01. Next base: position 39,622 of record CBDTUS010000006.1, read on the forward strand.
ACTCGAGATCGGCCAGACCCTCGACCTGGACCAGACCGACGACGCCTGGGATGCGCTCGAGGACTGCGGTTACTTCAGGTTCGTGGAGATCGATTACGACGACAGCGAAGAGGGACAGGTCATCCTGAACGTCGTCGTCGAAGAGGACCTGACCACCTTCTACGGTCCCAGGGTCAGGTACAGCCGGCGGCACAAGTACATGCTCGGCGGCTGGGTCGAACAGCGGAACCTGCGCGGCAAGGGGGAGACGGCGCGCGCCCAGATCTCTGTGTATTACATCCAGAACGGACTGCTGTCCTGGAACCGGCCCTGGCTGTTCGGTGTCGACGGCCTCGAGGGAACCTTCTCCGCCACCGGGGAACAGGCCGATTTCGTCTTCCGGCCCACGCGTTACCGCAAGTGGGATCTGGACTGGGAGATGAAGTGGAATTTCGCGGGCCCCGTCTTTGTGCTCGGCGGCGCGAACTACGGGTACTTCCGCCAGCGGGACGCCTTCAACTGGCCCCTGCCGGAGCGGGATACGGAACCGCCGGCTGGCAAGGTCCATTATGAGGCCCACTCGGAAAACCATTGGGTGTTCCGCGGCGCCCTGGGACTGGATACCCGCAGCAACCCCTACTATCCCCAGCGCGGCGTGTTCGTGCAGGCGATGGCCAGCGGCTGGAGCAGCAACGCCTTCGAATCCTACCTTGAAACCAGCGGCGACGTGCGCCTCTTCGTGCCCATGCCGATCCGCCAGCACGTCCTGGCCCTGCGCGCCTGGGGCCGCACCACCGACGGTCCGACCAACCTCGACAACGCCCTGTACTTCGGTGGACCGGAAACGGTGCGTGGTTATCCCTTTGCCCAGCGCGAGGGTGAAGAGGGATATCTGCTGACCGCCGAGTACCGGATCCCCTTGTTCCTGATGCCTATCTCCCCGCGCGGCGAGATCATCGGCGCCGGGGTGCACCTGTTCACCGACGCCGGCGACGCCTGGTACCACGGGGCCGAGGCCGGGCGGAGCATGTTTTCCTATGGCGCGGGAGTTCACCTGAACATCGACACGCTTCAGCTGCGGTTCGAGGCAGCGCGGACGCGCGAGGGCGCCTGGATGTTCGAGTTCATGGACAAGTTCAACTTCTAGGATTTCATGATTCCCCGAACGGCGACGGCTTCTTGTTGATGAACGCGTCGCGCGCCTTGACGAACTCCTCCCCCGACCACGACGCGTGTCTCAGCTCGGCGATCTCGTGGAGCGTTTCGTCGGGCAGAACCTCCGCTTCCTCCAGAAGATTCAAGATGCGCCGCGTTCCCCGCAACGCCGCCGGTCCGCCTTTGGCCATCGTCTCCATGAACTGGATCGCTGTTTTTTTTAGGGCGTCGGCCGGCACCAGGCGGTTGAAAAAACCCACGTGGAACGCGCGGTCGGCGGTGACCGCCTCGCCGGTCATCAGCATCTCGCGAACCATGGGTGAGCCGAAGCCGCGAATCATCCGGCGCAATCCCGTGTGGCTGTAGACCAGCCCCAACCGGACCGGCGGAACACCCAACCGGACTCCCTCGGCAGCCACCCGGAGATCGCAGCAGGCCAACAGCTCCACCGCCCCGCCGTAGGCATCGCCCTGCACCGCGGCCACGATGGGGGCTGGGTAGTGGGTCAAGCGGTCCATAAGCTGTTCGAAGGGGTCGGAGGCGCGCACACCCGGGTCGCTGTGAAAAATTTCTTCGGGGATGTCGTTGATCGAATAACCCGTGGAGAAATGTTTGCCGTTGGCCTTGATCAAAAGGAGGGGCGCGTCGCCTTGAGCCAGGTTGTCGAGCGCGCTGACCAGGGCGGTGAGCATCTCCCTGTCCAGCACGTTGCGGGGCGGTTGGTTCAGGACCAGTTCGGTCCAGCGGGCTTGAGGATGGATTTCCAGGGACACGGGCTGGCCTTTCGATTGGCGTGGGAATTAACCGTTTCTTCAATACAACCAGAACCGGCCACCGGGAGCTGGCCCAAAAGGTGAAACGTGTTCGGGCTGCCACCGGTTGCATCATGAAGGGAGGTTGAGAACCTAACCGATACAGCTAAACCGCGGCCGCCGCTGCAATATCCGGCTGATCCCCGCCGAACCTCACGCCGAGTTCGCGCAGGAACCCGAAAGGCGGGATGCCGCCGGCCAGGATGAAGACCTCGTCGTTGGGCACGATGATGGGCCCGTCCGGGCCTTTCAGCACGACCCTGTCCTGGTGGATGGAGGTCACGGTGGTCGCGCCCTGGAAGTCCAGGGTCCCGTCTTCGATCAACGGGGCGATGCGGTCGGCATTGCGTTGTTTGATACGCATCAGATCGGGCTTGCGGTAGGAGATCGTCACCTGGCAGTCCTCCTGGTGCGCCAGGCCCATGGCGGCTTCCACGGCCGAGTCGCCTCCGCCCACCACCATGACGCGGCGGCCCTGGTACGCTTCGGCGTCGATGAGCTTGTAGGCGACCTTGGCGAGATCTTCGCCCGGGACGTTGAGTCGCCGGGGTGTGCCCCGGCGGCCCAGGGCCAAAACCACGTTGCGGCAGCGGATTTCCCCCGCCGAAGTCTGCACCGTGAAGTTTCCGGCGACCCCCGCCGCGCCGGTCACCCGCACCCCGGTCCGGATGTCGAGACCCGATTCCTTGTGCAGCTTCTCCCAGATCTCAAGCAGCTCTTCCTTGCTGTATTCTTGGCGCGGAAGGCGACCCAATCCTGGAATTTCCACCGGCTGGACCATCACCAGCTTGCGGCGCGGGTACTGCAGGATGGTGCCTCCGGCGCCCTGCTGGTCCAGGACCACACAGGACAATCCCTTTTCCGCGGCCACCAGTCCGGCGCTCATGCCGGCGGGGCCCGCGCCCACGATCACGGCATCGAGGGTCCCTTCGGCTCCGCCAGAAGGAACCGGCCCTCGCACCGCGGCGATCCGCTCCATGACCCGGGTTCCCTGTTCCACCGCGTTGTTGATCAGGGCGAATCCGCTGAGCTCGCCGGCAATCCAGATACCCGGCACGTTGGTCTGGTTGTGATCGTCCAGGAGGGGGATGTCGTCGCGCTTGGTGATGTCGCCGAGCCCGACCTTGATGGCTCCGACGGGACAGGCCTCGGCGCACTTGCCGTGGCCGATGCAACGGGCGCCGTTGATCACCACGGCCTTGCCCAGGACGACCCCCAGCACGTCACCTTCGGGACAGGCCGCCACGCAGGTGCCGCAGCCGATGCAGGCCCCCGCGTCAACCAGCGGGTACTGGCCCGAGGCCTTGTCCATGCCCAGCTCGCGGGTCTGGTGGAGTCGCTGGGTGTCGCTGGCCCGCTGCCGACGGAAATGCACGGCATAGATCGACACGCTGATGATCACCAGCGCCAGCACGACGGCCCAAATCAGGATGGTTTCCACGATTACCCCAGTTTGCCAAGCGGATTAGAAACGGTAGCGCAACTCAAGGAACCAGCGGTTGCCCGCGATGTCGTCGCCCCAGTCGCGGCGGTAGTCGCCGCCCACGGACCAGAGGGTCGAAAGATCCTGGAAGAGGCCCGCCTTCACCCAGGTGTTCGACCGCATTTGATCAGCGATGCTTCCCGAATATTCATAATAACCACCCTCCAGGCGGACCCGCAGCCCGCCCAGGGTCGTTTTGGTGGCCCCGAGCATCGGCGCCCAGCCCGAAAGGTAAGGGCCGTCGAACCCGCGCACCGAGGCGTCCAGGCTCAACCGGTTCACCGGCCAGTTGGCCGCATAGGCCCGGGCGTTCCAGGAGGTGCTCGTCTCGCCCGTGCGTTTGTCGTCCCGCAGGGTGCCGGACAGGTTCAGACCCAGACCGCCGGAGGACCGCAGGTTCAACCCCGCCCTCCAGCCGACGCGACCGGCCTCGGTGAACAGACTGTCGGGCAGCGATTTCGTTTCCCAGGTGCGCACGGGCACCCGGTCGTCGTAGCCGAGGTTCAGATCGACCCCACGAGAAAAACGGTAACGTCCGGTCAGGGCGAAACTCGAAAGGTCCACGCTGGAGCCGGCGGCGTCCTTGCGCCAGCCGCGATTGATATCGAATTCGGCCGCCTGCAAAAAAATCAGCCGGTGGCCCGTGTTCCAGGTGGTGGTCATGGTCGCGTACTCGCGGCTGATCTCCCCTTTGTGATAGCGTCCCACCCCCGCCACGATCAGGTCCACGATTCCTCCGCCCGAAGCACGGTGGTTGAGGTGGAAAGTGACGCCCGCCAGCTGATCGTCGGTGCCGAACCCCAGCTCGCTCCATTGGGGAGCGAATCCGCCGAAGACGCCCAGCCGGATTCCGGAGCCCACGCGCCCGTTGAAACTCAAACCGTCGAAGGGGCCAGCGGCGGCGGTGTATCGACCACCGACCCGGCCGAGGGCAAACTGCCAGGCCAGGTCGCGGCCGTCCCGGACCAGAGCCACTTCCTGGATGCGGTTGCGCCATTCACCGGCCGGTGTGGATGAGGAATATCCCGACCGTTGGATGCGGCGCACCGATCCGCGGGCCCGGAATTCCATCCGGTTCCCCAGCCTCTGCACCCGCACCCGAAAGGGCAGGCGGTAGAGGTTGGTCTCCAGGCCGCGGTCGGCTGTTTCGTCGGTATGATCCCACTGCAGGGCAATGGAACCGGACGCGGACGGGCCCGAATTCGAAGTCACCGAAGCGCTGTTTTCGAAACCGGCACGCGTCCGCTGGCGGGGTTCGGAAACCACTACCGGCGCCAAGGCCGCGGCCGAATCCGACACCTCGAATACCACCCGGTCGCCGGTCTTTATTTCCCCGGCCTTGCTGATGATCGTGCAGGAGGCCGAATGCTCCGCCGTGAAGACCACCTCGAGTTCAGCCAGCGTCTGGCTCTCGCGGATCACCCGGACCGTCTGACCCACCGCCAGCCCCGCGGCGCTGCCCGCGTCAAGATACACGTGGTCAGCCGAAAGGTACCTAACCCCACAGGTCGCCTCCTTCGCGGCGGCCGCCGACACCAGCAGGGCCGTCGCCAACAGGACCAGAAATGCCGCCCGCAGTTTCATCAGTGGGTCCCCCGCGGATGGCAGCGGAAACACTCGGAACTCAGGTACAAGTAGTCCTGGACCTCGTTGTGATCCTTGTCCATGTCAATCTGGTTGTGCTCGTGGCAGAGGATGCACTCGAAGGCTGCATAGTCCGTCGGTACCACGTGGCACTCGGCGCAAGAGATCTCATTGTGCGCGCCGTTCCTGATCGGGAAGAACGGCTCGTGATCCCAGGTCGAGGGCGTCCAGCCGTTGGTGGTGTGGCAGGTCTCACAGGTCGTCGGGTAGTTCGCCGCCAGGTGGTTGGGGTCGGTGGTCTCGTCGTATTCGGTGCGGTGACACGCCACGCAGTCGGTGGGCGTGCCCGTGTATCCGGACGCGTGGCAGGACAGGCAATCCAGGGGACGATGAGCGCCCGTCAGGGGGAAGGCCGTGGCGTTGTGATCGAAAAAGGCCGGCTCCCAGGCCGTAGTCGAATGACAGACCCGGCAGTCGGTGGGCATGCCCGCCGCGAGATGGTCGGGGTCGGTGGTGCCGTCGTAGTCGTCCTGGTGGCAGGCGACGCAGTCGGTGGGCGTGCCCACGTATCCATCGGTGTGACAGGCCCGGCAATCCACCAGGCGATGCTCGCCCGTCAGAGGAAACGCGGCCGAGTGGATGAAATCGCCCGAGCCCCAGGTGGCCGCGAAGACGCCATGGCAGGTGATGCAATCGGTGCCGAAGCCCGCTTCCTCATGGTTGGGTTCGGTGGTCCCGAGGTAGGCGTCGGCGTGGCAGGCGTAGCAGTCGAACGGGGTGCCGACATAGTCGGAACTCACCGGGCCCGAGTGACAGGCGTCGCAGTCGACGCGTTCGTGGGCGCCGACCAGAGGTAGGGCGGTGGCGTCGTGGTCCCGCCTCATCTGGGGCCGGTCCACCCATCCGGCCGGGGTGTGGCATTGTTCGCAGTCGGGTCCCTGGCGGCCGCGGTGGATATCCTGATGGCAGTCCACGCAGGAGGTGCCCACATGGGCGAAGACGGGCTCGCTGTGGCAGTCGCGGCACCGGGCGTGTTGATGGAGGCCCTCCAGAACAAATCCCGTGACCTCATGGTCGAAATCCTTCACCCGGCCGGCCTCGTCCCAGGACTGTTCGCTGTGGCACAGCACGCAATCGAGGTTCATATCACCGTGGGGATTGCCGACCCGGGGGGCCTGGCTCGCTTCCTGGCCAAGGGCGACCACCGGGAGCAGCAGGATCGTCAACAGCAGGCGCTTCATCGGTCATCCCTTTCCAAAGGCGGGGTGTTCGAGTGGCAGTCCTTGCAAGCCGTGGTCAGCGGTTTGAAATGGAGCAGGCGATCGTTGCCCGGTTCCACTGGGCGATGGCACGCCGAGCAAGCCACCCGTTCGTGTCCCCCCGCCAGCGCGAAGCGGCTGTCCCGGTCGTGATCGAATTTTTCGGCCAGCCAGTCCATCGTCACGTGGCAGGATCCGCAAGCCACCGCCTGACCATCCGGCGTCAGCTTATCCGCGAACTGGCCACGGTGGGGGTCCTCGTGGCAAACGCCGCACTGCCGGGACGCGCCCCGGAAACCCACCCCCGCATCGGAACGGGGATGACAGGCCAGGCACGCCGCCCTCGCGTGACGGCCGTCCAGGGCGAATTCCGTCAACGCGTGGTTGAAGGTCACGGCCCGCCAGCTGTTCTGGTTGTGGCACGAGGCGCATCCGCTGTCGGTGGCGAACTTTTCGGTGTGCCCCAGATGGGGGTCCTGATGGCAGTCCGTGCAGGCGCCATGGGCGGGAATCAGGTTCGCCGCGCGGGGATGGTCCCCGGTGCCCAGGGGGCGATGACAGGCGTCACACGGAGTGGCCCGGTGCGCCCCTACCAATGGGAATGCTGTTTCGGCGTGACGGATCTGGGAGAAATCGGAGGGCCGGAATCCCTGGACCGTATGGCATTCCTCGCACCTGACCAATTGCGGTCGGGCCGCCGCCGCACTTCCATGGACATCGGTATGGCAATCCCGGCAAGCAGCAAAAGCAGGTTTCTTGCGGCCCTGATCATGGCACCCGGCGCAGGTCACGCCGGCGTGACGCCCCTGCAGTGGATAGCGGGTCTGGGAATGATCGAACTTGGCCCCCTCGATCAACAGCCAGCCGTCGGTGATGTGGCACTGGCGGCAGTCCGGGCCCAGGGCCCCGGCATGGGGATCGCGGTGGCAATCGGTGCAGGCGTCATGGGATCCGCCCGCAAAAACCAGGTTGGGGCCATCGGTGGCCGACGCCGGCACGTGGCACTTGGCGCAGTCAACGGTCTGGTGCTTGCCCGCCAGGGGAAAGGTCGTCCGAGCATGGTCGAAAAGGGGCGCCGGCCGCCAGGCCTTTGTGTCGTGGCAATCGGTGCAGGATTGAGTCCCGCCTGCGGGCTGCTGATGAACATCCTTGTGGCAGGAGGTGCAGTCCTGTTCCAGGCCCAGATAGGTCCGCCCCAGATCCTTGCCCTTCGACTTCAGCTTCCCGGGATCGACAACGTATTTGGCGTAGTGGCATTTGCGGCAGTCCAGTTCCAGGTGCCGCCCCGTCATCTCGTAGCCGACTGTGCGATGGTCGAAATTTTTCCGATCGTCCGGCCAATAGATCAGGTCGTAATCCTTGCCCTGATGCTCCACATGGCAGTCGACGCAGTCGCTAAAATCGTCGCCAGCATGCAGCCCCGGCCCCCCAGCGCGCATGGCGGCAATTTCTTCATGGCAATCGAGACATTTGGGGCCGATGGCCCGACTGCCCAGCTTGTGGCAGTTAGAGCATTTCTTCAGGCCTTCGAGGTGGGCGTGGGGACGACTCAGGGGTCCGGGGGAAAGCTGGGCCCAGGCGATGTTATTGATATTGAGAGCCGTTATCATCGTGCAGATTAGCCAAACCTGGCCCCATCCCGTCCACAACCGGGGGCACGGAATGGAAAAATCCCGTCCAACGTTCATTGACTCCCGAATTCCCAGGTGTAGCCCAGGGCCACGGCCACGGCGACATGTACGATCATGATCAGTATCATGATGAAAGCAAATGGCTTATGAAAGACATGCCAATAGTGAAACAGGTCCCGGATCAGGTGAAATAGATGCAGCCTTCTGGACTGCAGCACCCAGCTCCGCGCCAGTTTTTGAGCCCGGATACCCGATCCGGACGAAAACCCGACCAACCAACTCTGCAATTGGCGGGCCAAGCGAAGATTGACCACCGGCAGGATCAGCAAGGCCACCGGGGCAGGTCGGTTTTCCAGGGGACCGAGGGCGATTTTCTCCAGTTCCTCCACCCCCTGATCCCCCACTCCGTATTTCTCCGAAAGTTCCACCAGGATGGCTTCGTTGCGGGATTCGATGTCGTCGCTGCTCAGGGTTTCACCCAGCACGTTGCGAGGAATCTGCTGGTACAGGTAGCGGCCGAACACGCCGCTGAGCGCGACGGCGACCATGGACCAGTAGCTCACCGCCACCAGACCGCTCACCTTGAAGGAGGTGTGCAGCGTGATCAGCAGCGGCCCCGCCACCCCCAGAAAGATGTGATAGCGCAACCAGACGCTCAGGTCGCCCCACCGGCGCATGAACCGGATTCGTTTGCGGAGGGAGTAGAGAAGCAGGGTGATGATCATCAGGCTGCCGAGGATGCCGAGCCCGTGCCCGACCCCGCCGGCGGGACGCATGATGCGGAAATCTTCATGGTGGGGACGGTCCGGCAGCGGGGTGGCGAAGAAATCCACCCCGGTCCAGAGCACCCAGCCGATCAGGCCGGCGACCGCCAGCCCCATGAGCATCAGGATCACCGAATGAATCGATAGGCGGCTGTCAGCCATCGAATTCCTTTCCGGAAAACAACCGTTCTTCCACGTTGCTTTGGCCAAAGAGGTTGTTAATTTTGTCAGGACCTGATTGTAGCCCATTGCCGGATGGATACCAGCTTCCATTTTGGACCAGTTGGGCCGGTCGGCGATTTCCCCAGCGAAGGCCGCGGGGTAGACTTCCTGGCGGTGGGAGATTAGGTTAACTTCCACGAAATCACCTCTCTGCCATTGGCCGCGATGACCTGGAAAGGCCCCTATCGTCATGAACGACGACCGCACTCCCGCAAGCCCCGCCGATGACG
>CBDTUS010000007.1:0-47633 GCA_965363725.1 uncultured bacterium
CGGCCAAGATGATGCTCGACCACCTGGGCGAGTTCGACATGGCCAAGAAGCTGGAGGGCGCCGTGGCCGAGGTCATCGCCGAAGGCCAGGCCCGGACCTACGACATGGGCGGAACCACCACCACGACCGAAATGGCGGAGGCCATCGCGGCGAAGTGCTAGTTCCACCTCTTGCCGGATGAAAAGAACCCCCCGGGCTTCCGGGGGGTTTTTCGTTGTTTTCCTGGCGGCGGGGGCGGTATCCTTTTCCCCTACTGATTTTCAAGGGGGTCCGCCGTGCGCTGTTTCATTTTCTCCGCCGCTTTTTTGTGCCTTTCCGTTTCCCTGGCCGTGGGAGACTCCGTTCCCGTTGTCGACAACCCCCGCGAAGCCCCCCGGGTAAACGCGGTCCATTTCGAAGAAGTCTGGCGCGCTGGCGCGGACGACAGCGAGGAATTCCTGTTCGGCGTCATCCGTGATGCTGTGGCCGACGCCGGCGGCAACCTCTACCTGCTGGACTCCCAGCAGCAGCAAGTGTTCCGGTTCTCGCCCGACGGCGAGTATCTCGGACTGGTCAGCCAAAAAGGAGAAGGACCCGGGGAAATCAATCTGGTCTTCAACTTGTACGCGCCGGGCGGCGGGCGCATCGCCATGTCGAAGGCCTTTCCCTCCAGGATCATCATGGTCGACACCCTGGGCACACCCCTGCCGGGTTTGGACCTGGTGGTCGCCCCGATCGAAGGCAAAGAGGCCGGGTTTGCTTCTATCACTGGCCTGGCCTTCGCGGGCGAGCATCTGGTGGGCATGGGCTCCATCAGGCACGGGGGCGGGGTCCGGCAGGACAACACCACCTTCCTGGCCCGGTTCGATAAGGCAGGGGAAGAAGTCCACCGGTATGCCCAGTGGTCCAGCGGCTATGATTTTTCCCAGCCCATCAAGGTGGATGAAGTCGCCCGGTACCATCCCTTCGGCGACTGGGACATGGACCGCCAGGGACGCCTCTACCATCAGGTCGAGCGCGAGGCCTACCTGATCCAGGTCCTGGACCCCGACGGGCGGCCCCTGTTCCGGATCCGGCGCGAGTGGCCCGTGCACCGCCGCACCAAAGAGGAAAAGGAAAAGGCCAAGGACAGCTTCGCGTTCGGGGGCAATGCCGGCCTGCCTCCCATCAGTTACGACATGGCCGACACCGATCCGGCCATCCACGGGCTGTATGTCATGGGGGATGAGTTGTGGGTCATCAGCACTCAGCAGAGACGGGAGTTGCCCGAGGGTGTCGCCCGGGCCGTTTCGGTCTTCGACCTGGAGGGCCGCCTGATCGAGGAACGGCATTCCCATCTGCCGCGCGACCCCCAGGAGGACCGTCTCCTGTACCTGGCTGACGGGCGCATCGTCCGGATCAAGGCCTTCTATTCGGCCCATGCCGCGGCCAACGTCTCCAATACCGTACAGGTCGGGGACAAGCGCCTTAAGAGTGAGGATCACGATCAGGAAGCAGTCCTGGAGGTGATCGTCTACCGGCCCGTCAGTCGATGACCGCGGTGTTCGGGAAGTACGTGCTCCAGGCGAACCAGTAGGCCGTTCGGACGATCAAGGCCGCACCAGTGTCGGTGCGGACCGCGGAAATGCCCCCGTCCGTGCCGCGGGTCATCGCCACCTCGACATCTCCCAGTTTTCCCGTCACCGATCCGCCGGACGGCAACGCCTCATCCACCACGGCCAGCGAATGGGTGCCCAGCTCGACTCCGTGGATCAGAGCCTTGCCCGGCAGCCGATCCATCAACCAATCCGTGCGGAACAGCCCGGTTTTTTCGGGATCGTTGAAATACTTTTCATAGCTCGACGATTTGATCTCTTCGCTCTTCTTCAGGACGCGCGTGCCGGGATGGTCGGCCGCCCACTGGGCCCAGGTGGTCTGGATCACCGGCACCATCTCCAGTTCCATCCCTGCATACTCACCTTCGAGGCACTCGCCGGTCACATGGCTCCACAGCGAACCCGTTTCCTTGTCCTGCATGATGAGACTGTTGCGCCACAGCTTGCCCGAAACAATGAAGGTCAGCAGGCGGTCTTCGATCTGGCGGACGTGAACCACGCCCGAATGGCAAAGCGGTCACCAGGTGGCGGCGATGGCCGTCCCGTCGAAAACGTCGTTCACGATCTCGTGGTGATCGAGCTGCCAGGTCGACCAGCAGACACTGTCGGTGTCCGAAGCCAGACCCATCACGGGTTCGTCGGGCGACATCTGGGACGCGGCTTCTTCGCCGGTCAAGTACTCGGGATCAAGGATGGCCGGGATCCCGTCCGGCGGCAGCAGGGTGAACATCTCGTCGCCGTCGAAGGTGCCGTACACTTCGGGTGCGGGGCGTTCGGCCAACGCCGGCATCGCCAGCAGGAGAATCAGGATACAGAAGGGGGCCAAGGACCGCCTCGCGGTGATGGGAATCATGCGTGCTCCTCATGAACAGGCGAAAGATCGGGTCCGGACGGACCCAGAATAGGAAGAATCGGTCCTGCCGGCACCAGTAACCGGTCAGGCTTCTTCGTGAAGGGTTCCCAACCCGTGGTCCTTTTTGACCGCGGCCGGCCCCAGTGCCCGGACCTGCTCCGTGAACTCGGCGATCAGGGCGGGGAGGTTTCCGATGCCCGGCTCGCAAATCCATTCCTGACGCAGGCGGCCCTGCTCCAGGCCCAAATCACGCAGAACCAACTTGGACCGGTGGATGTGGGTCAGGACTTCGGCGTTGCCGGCCATCGTCTCGCAATTTCCGATCAGGCAGCCGCAGATCAAGACCCCGTCGGCTCCGTACCGGAAGGCCTGGCTGATCAGATCCGGGCCCACTTTTTCCGCGCAGATGATGCGGACACTCTTGAGACTGCCGGGATATTCCCCGTTCGTGTCGCCGGAGTGGGACAGGCCGTCCTCCCCGCACTTCTGACAAAAATAACCCGCAATGGCGGGCTTGAACGGTTCCCCGGAATTGGACGGCGCAACCATGACGGCTCCTTACGCTATTGTCCTTATATCTTGGGTCTCTTGCACTTATTTAATAGCCTAGAGAGTTGGTCGGTGATTGTCAATACAAATGTTAAATTTTTAGCATACTTAACCGAAGGCGATGGTGTCCCCGTCCCACAGGGCGATTTCGATTTCATACCCGGTGGGGTCGGTAATATACCAGGAAGTGCTGTGGGCCCAACGAATTGGGCCATCGTAAAGCACCTCAATATCTTCCCGCACCATGGTTTCTTCCCAGGCCTCGCGGTCGGTGATCCGAAGCCCGAAGTGGTTGATCCCGTGCAGGCCTTTTTCGCGCAGGGCAAACCGGTCCACCAGGCGACCTTCGGCGAATTGATAGATGCAGAGCATGACGTCGCCCTGCCGAATCACGCCCCAGCGGGTGCCGTCCTGGACATCCTCCTCCACCAGTTCGAACCCGAAGACGCGGCCGTACCAGGCCACCGTCGCATCAAAATCCGCGACGGTCAGATTGAGGTGGTCTATGTTCCTGAGTTCCATGGGGCAACCTTTCGGGATCGGCGTGACCGGGATTTCCCATATCCAACATTTTTTGCAAGAAACTCGCAACCTTGCTGGGGGTGCCGCCCGGTGATAGCATGGGCCGGAGCCTCAAACTGAAACCGGAGCCATGAATCCGACACGTGAACCCCAGACCGACGCCCGCGGCGTGGAAATCCCGGCCGGCCCCTACGGCCGCGTGGTTTCACTCGTGCCCAGCCTGACCGAGACCATGTTCGGCCTGGGCGCCCAGGAGCGCCTGGTGGGACGGACCATCTACTGCATCGAACCCAAGGGCCGGCTGTCGGGCATCCTCTCCTGCGGCGGCACCAAGAATCCCGAACTGGACACGATCCGCAGCCTCTCCCCCGACCTCGTCCTGGCCTGCGTCGAAGAGAACAAACCCGAGCACCTGGCCGAGCTGGAAGAGGGCGGCATCCCGGTGTTCGCCGTCATGCCCCGGACCCTCGACGACGTTTCCACCCTGCTGCGCCAATACGGCGCCCTCCTGGACGCCCAAATAGTGGCCGGCCGGACCATGGCCGACCTGACCGCCGCCCGTCTCGCCGCCGGCGAATTCCGGCAGTCGCTTGCGCGCCCTCTGCGCGCCGCCACCCTGGTCTGGAAAAAACCCTGGATGGCCGCCGGCTCGGGCAACCACATCGACGCCATCATGCAGGAAATCGGCCTGGTCAACGCTATGGGCGACCGCGAGGGTTACTTCGAGGTCGATCTCGATGACCTGGCCTCCCGCCGGCTCGACCTGGTGCTCCTGCCCGACGAGCCCTTCCCATTCACCCACCACGCTTCCTGGTCAATGGCCGCCGCCGAGATCGTCCCCACCCGCCGTCAGGCCCTGGTCCTGGACGGCAAACTCCTGAGCTGGTACGGCACGCGCACCGCCCGGTCCCTTCGGGCGCTCGTCAAGCTGTTGGGCAAAAGGGTGGAGGGACTGATCGGTTCTTGAACCCCCGCCAAATGTCCTCGTACCTGCGGATTATTGACGGGGGTTCAAGAACCGATCAGTCCCTCCACCCTTTTGTCCAGCAGCCGCGGGGTGTTCCGGCGGTAGGGAGATGACCCACAGGGGTTGAGATACATGAGGTCCTGGAATAATCCGCAGGCGCGGCCCGCAGGGCCACGCTGAGGACTTTCCAGGACCTCATGTATCTCAACCCCTGTGGGTCATTTCCCTATCGCCTGGTAATACCCCAAGGCCTCGGGCATGTTCTCATTGAGCTGACGAATGCGTGTCTCGTCGGAAGGATGGGTGGACATGAATTCCGGCGGCGCAGCCCCGCCCCCCGCGGACATTCTCTCCCAGAACTTGGGAGCCTCGCGGGGATCGAAACCCGCCATCGCCATGAAAATCAGCCCCATGTGATCGGCTTCGCTCTCGTGCTGACGGCTGAACGGCAGCATGGCGCCGTACTGGGCCCCAATGGCGAAGGCCGTCATGTAGATGGCCTGGGTTTCTTCGGGTTTGGAATCGACCGCTTCGGACAGGGCCATCCCGCCCAGCTGCAGGGCCATCTGGTGACTCATCCGTTCGCCGCCGTGTTCGGCGATGGCGTGGGCGATCTCGTGGCCCATGACCACCGCCACCCCCGTGTCGTCCTGGCAGTAGGGCAGGATCCCGGTGTAGAAAGCCACCTTGCCGCCGGGCATGCACCAGGCGTTGGCCTGGTCGGACTCGATGAGATTGAACTCCCAGACGTATCCATCGAGGTGGCTCGACAGGCCGTGTTCCTGGAAATACTTTTCCACCGCGAACTGGATGTATTGGCCGACGCGCTTGATCATCGCAGTGGCCTCGGGGTCCGTGCTGAGCTGGCTTTCGGCAATCACCTGATCGTACTGCTGAAAACTCATGGCGTTCATTTCGGAGTCGGACACCAGACTCAGCTGCTTGCGTCCGGTAATCGGCACCGTGGCACAGGCGGCCAACAGGACACACCCCACCAACAGGAGCGACACCGTAACCCTTGTTCTTTTGCAGACCATCGTGGCTCCTCCGGATTTCAAGCGGATGGGTCGAAACTCCAGGCCCGAATAGTTTAACCCGCCATCCGCCCCCTTGCAAACATGCCTTGGCTGGCCTAATCTGCGGGTGAAGGGCGACCTATGATCACCCAGGCTTCATAGATCGGGAAATAAATGCGCCAAATCCATATCCTTGTCATCCTGCTCCTGATTCCGGCCTGGCAGGTCCAGGCCCAGGACAGCCATTACTGGGACAACCAGTACGGCACCGCGGGCGAGCTGCTCGGCGGCGTGGTGGTGGGGACCCCTAACGACCTGAGTGCGACATTCTACAATCCAGGTTGGATCCCCCTTCAAATCGATCCCGGCCTGTTATTGACCACCGTGTCGGTGGAAGGGTATTCCATAAAGTTGAAGGACCCCCTGGGCGATGGAGCCGATCCGGTCAGCAACTCCGTCACCATCAGCCCGGGTTATCTGGCCGGTCGCTTCAGCACGGGCGAGGATAAAACCTGGCACTGGGCCTACTCCTTCCTCCAGAAGGTCAAGTTCCAGTTCAACCCCGTGGGAATCACTATTGATTCCTTTGAGTCGACCCCGCCAGGAAATCCCATCCAGTTCTCGGGCGAGGCATTACGCGTATCCGAGGTCAACGAATATTGGTACGGGCTCACTTTCGCCCGGAAGATACACCCTAATGCCGGACTGGGCTTCACGCCCTATGTGGTCCAGCGATCCATGAAGTCCCGGACCCAGGCCGCTGCCCAAGGACTGGATGCCTCAGGGGATTTTGGCCAGGCCTACCTGGTGGACAAATACGATTTCTGGCATGTCCGCCTGCTGGCCAAGATCGGTCTGGCCGTCGAACAGGGCAACTTGACCTACGGCCTGACCCTGACCACTCCTGGCCTGGGTCTTCTCGGCAGCGGAAAAGTCCTCACCACCGACACGACCTCGGGTCTGGACCAGGACGATGACGGCATCGTGGACCCCCCCTACCTTTCATCCAACTACCAGGAAGACTTGTCGGCATCCTGGCAGTCGCCGCTATCGGTGGCGGCCGGGGTTTCCCTGAAATCAGGTTCCTCCGCCTATCACTTCACGATGGAATGGTTCAACGCCGTCCAGACACAGCAGGCCATGAACCCCGACTCCTTCACCTCCCAGTCCGATCCGGCCGAAACCAGAGACTACAATCTGGCCTTCGGGGCCAAGAGTCTGATCAACTTCGGCGTGGCCTATCAACATTCCTTCCCCGGGAAGATGGCCATTTTCGCCGCCTTCCGTTCCGATTTTTCCTCCATCCCCTCCAAGGATGCGGACAACCTGCAGATCTCCAACTGGGACCTGTGGCACCTCTCCGGCGGCGCTTCCTTCAACTTTCTGGATATGGAATTCACCGCGGGACTCCAGTACTCCACCGGATCAGGCACCAGCGAACGGTTCATCAACTTCAATGTGAGCGAATCCGGAATCATTCCCCAAGAGACCGAGACCTTCGATATCCGTTACCGTCGCCTGAAGGCCATCATCGGCTTCAACCTTCCCTTCGGAACCCCCGAGGGTGAATAGTTTTTTTGTTGGCCCGGGCCGCCCGTGGCCGTAGGTTGTCATCAACATCAATTCGTTCGGCTGGGGGACAGTATCGTCCTTCCCCTGCCTGAATTTCCAATGGAGGTGCCCTCTTGTTCAAGACTCGAAACCTGATCTCGGGACTGATGCTCGTCCTGGTGCTGGCTACCCTGGCCGGCTGCTCGAGCATGTCGGTGAATTACGACTACGACAACAACGTGGAATGGGGCAGTTTCAAGACGTATGCCTGGATGCAGGGCGGCGGGGGCACCGATGACCCCACGGGTACCCTGCCCAATTCCCAGCTGCTGTCCCAGCGGATCCAGAGTTCGGTCAGCTACGAAATGGATCAGCGCGGTCTCACCGAAAGCGACGACGCCGACCTGCTGGTCGTCTACCATCTCGGCACCCAGGAAAAGATCCAGGTCACCGACTGGGGTTACAATTATTCGCCCTACTACTATGGATATGGGGGGCGCAATATCGACGTCTACCAGTTCACGGAGGGTTCGCTGGTCATCGACCTGGTCGACGCCAAAACCAAGAACCTGGTCTGGCGCGGCACCGGGACCGGCACCGTGAACCAGAAACAGCGGACGCCCGAAGAGTGGCAGTCGGACATCGACGACATCGTCTACAAGATCATGAAGAGTTTCCCGCCGGAATAGCGAGCTCAAGGCAGGAACGGGACGGGGTCAGTCCGTGAATTCCAGGAAGACCCCGTCCAGCCCCACCAGGTTCTGCCTGATATCCCAAACCACCTGGCTCCACTTCTCGATCGGCAGGCCCAGTTCGTCCAGGAATCCCTGGAAATCCTCCACCGGGATGTCTTCGCTCAAATCGACGGGTTGTTGGTGGCCGAGCCCCCAATGGCAGCAAATCTTCTCGGCCAGGCCGAGAGTCGCTGCGGCCTGGGCCCATTCCCCCGCCAGATGAAAATCATGGTGATACCGAACACAGGCCGTGATCGATTCGGGCAGGTTCCACTGACGCAGGGCGTAGGCCGCCAGCTCGGAATGGTCCATGCCCACCACTTCGATTTCCCGCTCCCGACTGACCAGTTCGCCGTTTCCCTCGGGCAAAAAGTCGTTGATCACCAGCTTGCCGATGTCGTGCAGCAATCCGGCCACGAAGGCCTCCTCACTGCGTAGCTGGGAGCCGGCCACTCCTTCGACGAGCACGCGGCTGGTATGGGCCACCCCCAGGGAATGGACCCAGAATCCCTGATTCTCGTGGTAGGCGTAGTTGTCAAGGGAACTCCGGGTCAATCCTTCCGTACTGACGGCGAACACGATCTTCTTCAGGCTGTCCAGCCCCACCAGAACCACCGCTTCGGGAATCGAATGGACCGACCGGGACCTTCCGTACATACCGCTGTTGGCCAGCTTGAGGACCCGCGCAGCCAGGGCCTGGTCCTTGCAGATGACAGCCTCAAAATCCGTGGCCGTGAAAAATTCGCGCTGGGAAAGTTCGAGGAACTCCAGGACGACGGAATTTAGACTCGGCAGACTCTCCAGTTTTTCCAGCACCTCGAACCTGACCGTGCGCCAGTCCTGTTCGGGATCAACCGGGGGTGAAGTGGAGTTCATCGGGACCCTCCGATAAGGTGTGTTTCCAATACGATGCAGATGTCGTCCCCGTCTCCCCGATTGATGTTGTCCGGACGCATCCAGACCCGGACCGGATTCGTGTCATGCACGCGGTTGGGCCCGGACGAAATGATCGCCACGGCCTTCGGGGTGATCAAAAGCCGGTAGGGGCGCCCCCAGGGATCCAGAGGGATCTCCCGTAGCCAGGTTTTTTCCGTGACCAGATGACTGACGGATTGGTCTATGCCGCCGACCCCGTTGGCGCCAGGGCCGGTTCCGCCGGCCAGGCTGGTCGCCCGCTGGTCTGCCCGGCGGCCCATCAGGGGGGTCAGATCCGGGTCGCCATCGGGGTTCAGGGGCCAGTTGCCGGTATCGCCGCGATAGTCTATGACCGTCTGGGCCAATTCCATGGCCTGGGCCCGCGCTCGGACCGGACGTTCTTCGAACACCAACCCGTCCAGGTGGGAAAGCGCCAACAACCCGGCGGCCGCCAGCAGGACCAGGCTGAAAATACCCTGGATTTTATTAACTGCCTTATTTTGCAAGAGGTTCTCCGTCTTTCGCCCGGTTTCCGGGTGATTTCCGGGCTCGATCTACCACCAGAGCCCGCCAGATGGAGAGCAACCTCCGTTCCAATTACTGTAAAAAGGGGAACCTAGTTTATCGCATCTATTGATTGAAGTTAGGTGGATGGCAGGGCAAACCGCCCCGCCATCAGACATCCAGACTGGAAATATCCTCTCCAGGGTGCTCCGGATCGGGCCAGTAGGCCAGCTCCGGCGCCAGGGCCCGGGGGGTGAAGATGGCGATCCCGATCAGCCCCAGGTATAGCAGGGCCACGATTACGTCGGGGGCCCAGACCGGAAGGGTGGATAATCCCAACTCGTGGGGGGGCGCCGCGGGCGCTATCCGGTGGGCGATCCAGGCCACCAGCAGGAAAAAGAAGATGAAGCGAAAGTTGCGCATCAGCCGGGCCCGGAAAGCCTGGATCCGGGTCAGGTGAAAGCGTGGGCAAAGAAGGTCATCGGCCACGTGGTTGCCCCAGCGGAAATCGGGGCTGGCCTGGTCGCGGCGCAGGATGCCGCCGTAGAAATTTTCCTCAAGCATGCGGACGCGGGCCCGCCACACGTCGAAGAACCGGAACCGGCGGGCCTCGATGATCAGAAACACCACGTTGGAAAGCATGCCCAGCAGCAAGGCCTCCTTGGCGTAGGGCGGGTTCTGCAGGCTGGTGGTGAGGATGGCGAGCGTGGCGATGATGGCCCAGTTCGTGGTGGTGTCCAGGCGGGTGCGCCACACCAGGGAACGGTGCATTTCGGCGCGGTAAAAATGGGCCACCGCGGTGATGTACTCGGCCCGGGTCAGGGGCGTTCGTTCGAACTCCGGCTTTTCGTCGGGCATTTCCGGGTACTGCTGCTGGAAGTCCGACGACCGGCGCCCGAACCTGTGAGTCCTGCGGTCGTCGCTATTCTGTTCGACCATGCCGCCTAGACCTCTTTCTTGGGAAACGCCCCGTCGAGGGCGTCCCGCAAAATGCCTTTGACCTCTTCGCTGAAATCCTTGCCGAGCATCCACTCCAGATAGCCGCGACCACGCTGGTCGGCGACCACCTTGTTCAATGACTGACCCTGAAATTTGCCGAAGGTGAATTCGGCTTCGCCCTGGTCGTTCCACTTGAACTTCCGCTTGCGGTCGACATAGTGGCCCTCGTCCGGGTTGCAGAACCGGTGCAGATCCTCGACGTCAGCGGGCACCTCTTCGTAGCGGGCGATCTGGGCATCGAGAATCGCCAGGGTGGCCTCGGTGTCCGCCAGGGCGTTGTGGGCACCGGTGAGAGCCTCGCCGCAGTAGAATTTGTGGGCGGCGGTCAGGTCGCGCCGCTCCATGCGGTGGAAAATCTTCATGGCATCCAGGTGGCGCACCCCCTGGAAATCCATCTCGCCGCCCGCGCGTTTCAGTTCTTCCTGCAGCAGCGGCAGGTCGAAGTTGACCGAGTTGAAACCGGCCAGGTCGGCATCGGTGAGGTATTCCTCCACTTCGCGGCGGATCTGGCTGAAGGTCGGCTGATCCTTGACGTCGGCGTCCATTATGCCGTGCACGGCCGAGGCCTCCGGGGGAATGGGCCGCTCGGGATTGACCAGGGTTTCGAACGTCGTGCGTTGGCCGTCGGGGCCGACCCGGATCATGGCGATCTGGACGATCCGGTCCTTTTCCACGTCGATGCCGGTGGTTTCGAGATCGAACACCACCAGGGGACGGCTGAGCGGCAGGTTCTGCATGGGGGCCTTCCTTTGCCGGGGGCAGCTGGTGCTCAGTCCTGGTACTTCTTCTCGATCAATTTCTGGAGGGCCTTTTCCATGTCCTGGGTCCGTTCCGGCACGAAGCCCGTGAACATCTTGGCCTGATTCAGGTTCCGGTCGAACAGGTAGGTGCTCGGGATGCCTTCAACTTCATACCTGCCGACCAGGCGTCGCTGGGGATCCAGGACGACCTGGGAACGCGGGTGGATCGAATTCAGCAGATTGGTGGCGGCGGCCGAATCGCGGTCCACGTTCACGGCGACCACGACCAGACCGTCATCCCCGTAGCGACCCTGCATTTGGTGCAGCCACGAGATGAACGAAGGACAGACCACACAATCGCGACCCGCCCAGAAAGCCATCAGCACCACCTTGCCTTCGAGCTTCTCCAGGTTGAAGTCGTTCACCGAGATGACGGCGACCCGGTCGCGATCGCCCCCGCGCACACCCGTATTCGGACCGGCCAGCGAGAGCGTCGCTACAGCGGCCAGGCATATCACCACAAGGACGGTGAAAATTTTCCTGCTCATGACAACCACTCCCAAGGAAAACTGACAAGGAGCCTGCTTCCGTGCGGAAACAGGCTCCTGGGAAAACTGACTGATCGACGGAGGATCAGACGTTTTCAAACACGGGAACGACGTGGACCCACTCGGGATGATGCTTGCTGTTCCCAGCATGGATCCCGGTGAGTGTAACACGAAGCTTCTCGGTAAGCTCCCCTTCTTTTCCGTCGGCGACCTGATGGTCCGCCCCCTTGTAGCGGATCACGCCCACCGGCGTGACCACCGCGGCGGTGCCGCAGGCGAAGACTTCCTTCAGCTTGCCGGTGTGGGCGTCCTCGCAGATCTCGGCGATCGAGGGCGGCGTCTCGACCCAGTTGTAGCCCAGGTCATTCAGCAGGATGCCCACCGAGTCGCGGGTGACCCCGTTCAGGATGGTGTCGCCGGTCGGGGCGGTGATGACTTTGTCCTCGTAGACAAACGCGATGTTCATCGCGCCCATCTCCTCGACGTACTTCATCTCCTTGGCGTCCAGCCAGATGATGTTGTCGTACCCGGACGCCTGGGCCTGCTGGATGGGCAGCAGGGACGCCGAGTAGTTGCCGCCGGTCTTGGCGAAACCGGTGCCCCCTTCGGCCGAGCGCACGAACTTCTCCTCCACCCGCAGGCGCAGCGGGTTGATGCCGCCGGAGAAGTATGATCCGACCGGACCGATGATGATGTAGAAGATGTAATCCGTCGACGCCTTCACTCCCAGGCCAACCTGGGTCGCGATCATCGTCGGCCTGATGTACAAGGCGTTGGGGCTTTCGGGCACCCACTCGCGATCGAGGTCGATGAGCTGGTCCAGCGCCTGCTTGAACAGTTCCGGATCAATCTGGGGCATGCACATACGTTCGCAGGAGATGTTGAACCGGGCCACGTTCTTGTCCGGGCGGAACATGTGTACCGAGCTGTCTTTGCCGTTCTTGTAGGCCTTCATCCCCTCGAAGATCTCCTGGCCGTAGTGCAGCACCTTGGCCGCGGGATCGAGGCTGAAGTTCTGGTAGGGAATGATGCGCGGATCGCGCCACTGCCCGTCGGTGAAGTCCGTGACGAACATGTGCGGCGTGAAGATCCGGCCGAAGCCGTAATCCCCGTCGGGGGGCGACTGGGGATTGGGATTCCTGGTGACTGGTATGCTCATCCCGTCCTCCTCGTGGTTTCCGGATCGATGGGAAGCCGATGGCCCCCGCCACGGCTCGAACCCGGAAAAAGGTGTGAAATCGCCCCGTTTGGGGGGTTTCATGCACCAAATTTCGTCATTTTCCCTGACGAATGCAAGGTTTCCCGTCAGGTTGGTAATACGGAAACGGAGGATAAAAAGATACCCGGATGGTTTCGTCGCCCGAGAAACCATCCGGGTCGGGGGGTGCGGCGGAACCGGGTTCGCCCTTCCGGCTCCGCCGCCTTTCAATCCGGCCCCTCGCTCTAAAAGCCGGATTTGGAGGTGTCGACACTCAAATGAATTGCAAAGACGATGCCCAGGGACCGGGACACTTGGTAATTTGTTTAAAAACAACAGTTTGTATTTTCCCGGGGAATATCGTGCCCGTTGCCCATTTGAAATTCCCGTCATTGTGTCCCATGAAAGTGTCCCATTTGTGGTCCGGCGTGGGACACCGGGACACTCCCTCCCCCCGGAGCCTGCCATGCTTCCGTCGTCGCGGGGGGGGATGGCGGTTCGGCGAAGTCTTCTTATGCTGAATTGCGGGGGGTCGCCGCTGATCACGTCATGATCATTCAGGAACTCGAAAGTTCCCCGAGGAAAGGGAAATATAATGTCCCGACGCCCGGCGGCCCTGTTGTTCTTTTTCGCCCTGCTCTTTGCCTTGGCCGGCTGCAACGAAGTCGACCCGGTCATTCCCGGTAACGACCCGCCCCCACCCGGGCCGGCCCCCTATCTCGAAGCCGAGCCCCCGTTTTCCCCCGGCGCCACCAACTCCCTTTCCTGGACCCTGGGCGAAGCCGGCAAGACCGATGGCTGGGAGTTTCTCCTGCAGCGCGCAGGTGATCCCGAATTTGCCGCCGAGGTCGTAGAAAGCGGGTGGGTCACCGGCGACTCCTTCACCTTCACCGATCTGGGCCACGCGACCACCAATCACTACCGGGTGCGGGCCCGCGACGCCCAGGGTACCGAATCCGACTGGTCGGCCGTCAGGGTCTCGACCCAGGACGCCGTCCCTCCGGCTGCTACCCTGACCAACCTGAGGGAAGAACAGAACAGCCTGCTCTTCTTCTTCGACCTGGACGCCGTCGAGGAAACCAGCGGCATCCGGGAAATCGAACTCTGGTTCCGCAGCAACGGCGGCGAAACCACCCTCTACGGGACTTTCCCTCCCGGCGGGATTCGGTTCCAGGCCACCGAAGGCGGACCCCACGAGCTCATTCCCGTGGCGATCGACGGCTCGGGCAACCGGCAGGATCTCGCCCTGGCGCCCGCCAGCGTCACTCTGGTGCCCGAGCCCATCATCCTCGTGGACAGGCATGGCGAAGGATTCGACGTCACCTCGGCGGTTCTGGAATACAACATGTCCCTCACCTGGTGGGAATTCGGCATCGGGCGGTTCACCATCCGGCCGATCATCGACCCGTTGATGATCGGTGAGGGCGAGGTCGGCTACCCCATCGACTCCAACCTCACCGAGATCGTCGGCGTGCAGTTCGGCGACGATGTGCGGGCCTACAAGATCGGCGACATCATGAACCGGGAAGCGGTCGACGACGTGGTCGACGGCATGCCCATCGCGGTGATCTATTGCCCGCTGTGCGATTCCCACGGGGTCTTCGAGCGGGTGCTCGACGGCGAAATCCTGACCATCGCCGCCAGCGGCTGGACCTGGCACCGGATTTTTGTCCTGCAGGATTACGAGACAGGCAGCCTGTGGTTCCCGGGTCTGTCCTATCCCGGGCAACCGGATTACCTACTGTGCATCGCGGGACCCAACCAGGGCAAGTTCATGTACGCCGTTCCCTCCCACCGGACCAAGTGGCGGCCCTGGAAGGAGGTCTACCCCGAGACCCTGATCATGAAAACGAAATAAGCCGCCCCTAACTTCTTCCCCCAGTTGCGGTTGAAGTCACAATAGTGTAGCCTCTGTGGAGAGAGCCCCGTTCGTCACTGCGCCCACGAACGGGTTGTGACCCATTGGACCACCCACCATGGGGACGGGGGCTTGATGCAGGGCCGAATGGTTTCCCATTACCGGATTTTAGCGCGCCTGGGCGGAGGGGCCATGGGCACGGTCTACAAGGCCGAGGATACCCTTCTGCACCGGCCCGTCGCCCTGAAATTTCTTCCCGCCGACCTGACCGAGGACGAAGAGTCGTCGCGCCGCTTCATGCGCGAAGCCCGGGCCACCTCTTCGCTCGACCATCCCAACATCTGCACCATCCATGAAATCGCCCAGGCCGACGATGGCAGCTGGTACATCGCCATGGCCTGGTACGACGGCAAGACGCTCAAACGTCATCTGCTGGACGGGCCCCTGCCTCCAGAGAAGTCCCTCGACTTCGCTCGCCAAATCGCCCTGGGGTTGGGCCAGGCCCACGAACAGGACGTGGTGCACCGCGACATCAAACCGGCCAATCTCATCCTCACCGACCGGGGCGACGTCAAGATCCTCGATTTCGGCCTGGCCCGGCTGCTGGGGCAGGCCCGCCTGACCCGGACCGGCACGGTGATGGGCACCGCCGCCTACATGTCGCCGGAGCAGGCCCGCGGCGAGGATGTCGGCATCGGTTCGGACGTCTGGTCCCTGGGAGTCGTGCTTTACGAAATGGTCGCGGGCCGGGTGCCCTACGAAGGCGAATCCGACGTGGCCATGATCTACTCGGTGGTGAACACCGATCCCGCACCGCTGCCCGAACCGAAAGGTCCGGTCGGGAAGGCCTGCAACGACATCATCGGCCACTGCCTGGCCCGCGACCCCAAGGACCGCTACCCTTCAGCCGGCACGTTGGCCGAAGACATCGACAGTGCCCTGGGGGGATCCAAATCCACCCATGGGTCCAAGCCCTCGCGGTCCTCGATCTTTGCCCCGCCCCCACGCCGCCCCTGGCGCAAGTTCCTGCCCGGCGTGCTGGTCCTGCTTCTGCTGGCCGCCCTGGTCCTGTCCTGGGATTCGTGGATTCCCGACGAACGGGAGCGCGGCCCGGTCGGCGTCGCCGTGGTGCCCTTCGATTTTTCCGGCGACGTGCCCGATGCCGAGGCCTTCGGCATGGGCCTGAGCACCACCATCACCAACCGGCTGGCGGGACTGGAGGAGTATTCCGGCCGGTTCTGGGTGGTGCCCGTCGAGGAAATCCTGCGCCGGAAAATTACCGATGAAGAGGAGGCCCGCCTCCGGGAAGGGACCGCGATTGTCATCACCGGAAACGGGGTCATCAGCGGCCGGACCATTTCCCTCGAAGTGACGGTTCACGACAACAGAAACCTATCCCAAACCTCGAGGGTCTTCCGGGATTTTTCCGGCAACCTGAAGACCTGGCAAAGCGACTTGCCGGCCTGGCTGATCGGCCAGATCGATCCCCGACTCGATGGTGTGATCAGGAAACCGGGGGGCGGACGGTCCACCAACATCCCGGCCTCGTTCCTCGCCTACCAGTTCGGTCTGGGCCACCTCACGGGAGCCAAGGGGGCCGCCGGCGATTCGCTGACCGACATCGCCCTGGCTTACCTGGACCGGGCGGTGGCCAGCGATTCGTCCTTCGCCTGCGCCTGGACCCAGCTGGGGCGGGCGGTCTGGCGCCGGCACCGGAACACGGATCCGGCTGAGGTTGCCCGGGCGGAGTCCTATCTGGCCACGGCCAGCCGCCTGGATTCCACGGGGGTCTGGCCGCACTACTATCTGGGCCGCCTCCGGTCCCGAAGGGGCGACTCCGAAGAAGCTCTGGCTGACTTCCGGCGCGCCCTGGAGGTGGATCCCCGGCACGCCCCCAGTCTCAATGGACTGGCCACCCAGCACTACTGGAACGGAGAGAACAACGATGCGGAGGCCGCCTACTATCGGGCCGTCCAGGCCCGGCCCCACTACCCGCGGACCCATCGCAACGCCGGGGTTCACCACTATCTGCTCGCGGAGTACCGCCGGGCCCGGGAGAATTTCCAGGCGATGGTCGATCTTGTCCCGCAGGACTACCTTGGTTACAACCTCCTGGGCGCGGCCTATTTCGAGGAGGAAGACTACGTCAACGCCGAAGCCGTCCTGAAAAAGTCCCTGGAGGTCGAACCTTCCCATGGCGCCTACGAAAATCTGGGCACCCTTTTCTACTACGATCAGCGGTACATCGACACCATCGCCATGTGCCGGAAGGCGCTGGAGTACCAGCCGGATATTTTCTCCACCTGGAGAACCCTGGCCGCAGCCTCAAGATTCGCCCCGGGGTACCAGGACTCGGTGCGTCCGGCCTTCGAGAAGGCCATGGAATATTTGCAGGTCCAGCTGGACCAGGATCCGCAAAGCCCCCACCTCCAGGCCGATCAGGCCTCGTTCCTTGCCATCCTGGGCCAACGGGAAGAATCCCTGGCCATCCTGGAGGCACTCGAAGCCCGCGAAACCGAATTCGACCTTGAAATCATGTTCAACCTGGCTTCCACCTATGAAGAACTGGGCGACCGGGACCGCGCCCTGGATTGGCTCGAAACCGCCATGAGTCAGGATATATCCTTCAAGAAAGTGGACCACTATCCGGTGCTGAAGGATCTGCAGTCCCATCCGCGCTACATCGCGTTGCGCAGCCGATATGAAGAGAAGTAGGCGGTCCGTGATTGCGGACCATTCACCCATGTGAGGGAGGATTGAGATGGAAGGTAGAAGTCACAGGAGCATCAAACCGGAATTGACCGATTACCTACCCGTGACCAAGGAGACGGTTTTCCGGGTCAGCAAAGACGGAGTCGTGGATATCAAGATGGGGGAATCGCTGGACATCGACATCGATTGCCAGGACGGATTCACTGTCTTCATTCCCTATGCGGGCCTGTTCCACCCCGTGGATGGCAGCGACCAGATATTCGAGGCCTCCGAAATTTTTCCGTCGGACATCAGTGGCAAGGTCCTGCGCAAGCTGTGGAGGGTTACCCTCACCCGGAAAAATCAGGCCAACCCCTATGCCAACAAGAAATTCGCCTACTGTATCTATTCACCGGAGCTCGACAATTTCGCGGTGGCCAGTTCACCGCCCAAGATGAATCTCAACCCTTGAGTTTGACACCTACTCGACCAGGGTGATCGATCGGGATCGGACGATCGTCGCGCCGCCCTGCCGCGTGACGAGCCGCACCTGATAGACCCCCGAGGCGACCGGCCGGCCGGCCCGGCCCCTGCCGTCCCAGGTCACGCCGTGGGAACCGGCTCCATATCCGCCTGCCACCAGGCGGCGTACCAGGCTCCCGCGCGGGTCGTAGATGTTCACTTCCACCTCGCCCGGCGCTTCCAGTTCGAACCACACCGTGGTCGAGGGGTTGAAGGGGTTCGGCACGTTGGGCAGCAGCCGGGCGCCACCCATGCGCGGGGTCTGTGGCACCGGCGACAGGGGATCGAATACCGTGAAGTCGGCCACGCGGGGGGCGTGATCGCTGGCGTCGGTGGTGTCGTAGGTGAACAGTCCGTAGGCCACCCGTGTGCTGAAGGTCATCGTCCGGGTCTCCAGTACGAAATGGTTGTGCAGATCCAGGGCGCTGTCGGTGTACAGGATGTAGTCCAGCAGGCCGGGATAGAAGGTGCTGAAATCGTTGCGCCAGGTGTAGGTGGCCCGGAGATCCGGGTGGCGAGTGACCGGGTGCGCGAAGTCCGCGCCGTCCCAGTCGGGCGCGTCGTCGGGACCGAAGGTCCCCTCATCCTGTATGTCGCCCGTCAGGACCGTATCGAGCTGCTGCCGCCAGCCGACGAGATTCAGGTCGCCGCCCAGAACCACAGGTGTGCCTTCGGGCAGAGTGATCACTCCGCCGGGATCCTTGGCGTCCCGCATGAACCCGATGATCGAGTCGGCCTCGTTCTGCCGGTCGTCGTCGGCCGTGCAGCAGCGCCAGTGGCAGGCAATGACCAGCAGGTCTTTGGTGGAGGCGTCGCCCAGGTCCAGCAGGGCGGCGGAGAGGCGGTAGTCGGGGTTGATCGCCCAGCTCTGCAGGATGGGAAAGCGACTGACGATCACGTTGCCGTCGTCGCGCATGACCGCGTACCAGGTCTCGCCCGGGCCGCTGGGCAGATGCTGCTCGATCTTGTCCCGCACCTGGTTCGCCGTGTGGCCCCACACCTCGTTGACGATCAGGACGTCCGGGTCCATGGCGTCGAGCAGGCGGTTCTGGGCCGTCTCGGCGTCACCGCCGTCGAACAGGCCGTCGCCCTGCACGTTCCAGGTGGCGAGGCGGATGTGCGCGGGATCTTCGCGCTCCAGCGGCAGGCTTGGCGTATCGATGGTCCCGGCGGCAAAGGTGTAGGAAACGCTGCCGGTGCTGGGAGCGATGTCGCCTGAATTCGTGTCCCGCAGCAGGAAACGCACCGTGCCGCCGCTGAACAGGGCCGTGCCCCCGGCGGGAATGGCGTCCCGCGCAATGGCCATTTCGAACTCGGTGTTGCTCACCGTGGGCCCGATCATCAGCCCCACGTCTGCGTGCTCGACGGTGTAGGCCGTACTGGCGGGCTTGAAGGTGCCCTCGCGCCAGCCGAATTCCCACACCAGTTCGGCGCCGAGGCCGTTGAACGCCGTCCCGGTCCCCGCATTCATGTCCGTATCGAGGTAGAGCCGCATGTTCTGCTGTTCGTCCGGCTGGACTTCGCCTTCGGTCTCGAAGCGGATGAAGAGGTAGTCCTGGTCGTTGGCGACCCAGATGCGGCCGAAGTCCACCGGTCCGGCGTCGTCACCGGAATCGTCGTGAACCGGAGCCAGGGAGGCCCAGTCGGAAAATTGGCCGTCGATCTGGATGGGTTCCAGTCCGGCCAAAGCGGCCGCGGGGACCAGCAGGCAGAACAGAGCGCAGACAAGCAGACGGGAAGGCGACATGGGCGAACCAATCCTTGGATCCGGAGGAAATAAATTCAGAGGATCATTATAACATTTTACGTTCCGTATTTCAAAAGCGAGAGTATCCAGGGGCTCTATTCCCCCCCGCCCCCTGTACTTTGCAGCATCAATCCTCCCACGATCAGCACCAGCCCAATGATGGTGGCCGGCACCACGTGCTCCCCCAGTACGAAGTGGATGAACACCAGCGACAGGAACGGCGCCAGGAAAATGAGATTGGCGATGCGTGCGGTCGATTTGGTCAGTTTCAGCGCCGTCAGCCAGAGAACAAAAGTGAAGCCCATCTCGAAAGCCCCGACGTAGGCTCCGCCCAAGATTCCCGCCCCACCGAAGTTCAGGTCCGAAAAAAGCAGCGCCGCGGCGGTCACGAACGGCAGGGCGAAGGCGAAGCCCAGGAACAGTCCGGCCACCGGATCGAGATCGCTCTTGGTGTTGCCGATCCAGTAGAGCGCCCAGATCACCGTCGAGCCCAGGGCCAGGGTCACACCCAGCGGGTCGGCGACCTTGAAGGTGGTCAGATCCCCCCCGGTGGCCAGCACCACCACGCCGAAGTAGCAGATCAATCCCGCCACGCCGTGACGCCAGCCGACCTTCTGTTTCAACAGAGGCACCGAAAGCCAGGAAAGGGTCAACGCCCAGGTGAAGTTGAGAGGCTGGGCCACCTGGGCCGGCAGCAGGTCGTAGGCCTTGAACAGCACCAGGTAGTAGATGAAGGGGTTGAGCAGGCCCAGGCCGAAGGTCAACCGGAGCTGACGTCCCGTGGCGCCGGCGACCAGCGCCCACTTGCCCTGGATCGACAGCACCACCGCCAGCGACCCCAGCGAAAACACGTTGGCCAGAAAGAGCAGCTGGAAATGATCCACGTGACGGAGCGAGAGCTTGAAGGCCGTGGCCACCGTCGACCAGAAGAAGACGGCCGACAGCCCCAGCAGGGTGGCTTTGCGTTGGGAGTTCAAGAAAGGTCCATCCGTTCTATTCCACCGCGATCGGGAAACCCGCCGCCTCCCAGGCCAGCATGCCGCCCTTGAGGTTGTAGGTCTGGGTGTAGCCCAGATCCTGCATGATGTGCACCGCCAGCGCACCGCGCCGACCGATCCTGCTGACAAACACCACGGGGCTGTCCTTGGGCAGACCCGAACCCTCGTTGGTCAGGCGACGCAGGGGCAGGGAGAACGACGGCTTGATGTGCCAGTTGCGATATTCGGCCGGTTCGCCTACATCGATCACCACCACGCCGGTGGTTTCGTCCGCCATGAGATTTTTGACCTGGCTGGGGGCCATTTCCTCGATGACGTGGGGCGTGATTTCGGCCACACCCGGCAGCTTGGGCTGGTCGGTGTACTTGGGCAGGGCCTGGCATTCGCCGAACACCCGCTCCTTGCACGAGTAGATACAGAAGCCGGGATGCAGCACCTTGTGGAAGAGGAAGCTGATAGCGTTGTCGATATCCAGAATGTTTTCCCCGCCGATCATACGATCGAAACCATACAGGCCGACCATGTGCCTCACGGCCGGGCGGACACCCTCGAGGAACACGTCACCTCCGCGTTTGCGGTACCGCTTGACCACGCTTTCAAGCATGTGGATGCCGCTGACGTCGCAGTGATCGACCATGTGCATTCGCAGCAGCAGATACTGCTGGCTCGGGTTGGCGTCCTGGTTCGCCCGCAGGGCTTCCTCCACGTGATGGACGGCCCCGAAGTAGAGCGAGCCCTCGATCTCGATCACCCCCAGCTGGGGACACACCGTTTCGCCCTTGGCCCGGATGAAGTGGCGAAAATTCTCGTCCGGCACCACCGGGTGCACGCCCGGGGTCGAGCTCTTGATCAGGTAGCGCGCGAAGGACACCAGCATGCCCGCCAGCACCGCGAATTCCAGGGGCAGCAGGAGCGTGGCCAGCAGCGTGGCCACCAGGATTGATGAGTCGCCCTTGCTGGAACGCAGGATGCGCCGCATCTCCCCGCGGTCCACCATGTCCCAGGCCGTCACCAGCAGCACCCCGGCCAGGGCCGGGCGCGGCAGGTAGACCGCCAGCGGCGCCAGCAGCAGCACGGCCAACATCAGCCACACGC
The DNA here is from genome assembly GCA_965363725.1 of uncultured bacterium. Lineage (GTDB taxonomy): Bacteria > Krumholzibacteriota > Krumholzibacteriia > LZORAL124-64-63 > LZORAL124-64-63 > JAGLCY01. The sequence goes on from CBDTUS010000007.1 coordinate 21,582, forward strand.
CGGAAAATACGCTGGACATCTGGGTGCGGGCCCCGGAGTTGTAGTTCACCGTGGTGCGCGTGAACGATCCCGAAACGGCGTAACCGGACAAAAATCCCGTCGCGATGCTCGCCATCCCCTGACCCACGAATTCCTGGTTGCTGTCCAGCCGATCCCCACTCTGCGCGGCGATGCTGCGCGCGATGGCCACGGCCTCCACCAGGCCGATAGCTGTCACGGCCACGGCCCCCGGGGTCAGTTTCCAGATCAGGTCGAAATCCAGGATGGGCAAATCGGCCAACGGAGGCATCGACCGCGGAATGGCGCCGAGCACCTGTACACCATGCTGGTCCAGATGGAAAAGAGCGGTGGCCACCGCCGCGGTGACCATGGCCACCAAAGCGGCCGGCAACGAGGGTCTGATGCGTCGACACAAAAGGATCACGACGATGGCGCCGACCCCGAGGCCCAGGCTGATCAGATGGGTTTCGTCTCCCTGGATCAGCAGGTCCTTGATGGTTTCGCCGAGCTCCGGGTTGCTGGGGATATCCAACCGCAGCAAATGGCGCAGCTGGTTGAAGCTGATCAGGATGCCCGCGCCCGCGGTGAAGCCCAGGATGACGCTGTCGGCCACGAAGTTCACCAGCACGCCCCAGCGAAGCAGGCCCATGACCAGCTTGAGCACGCCGACGATGATCGACATGTATCCCGCGGCGATCAGGAACTCGGGGCTGCCCGGAGTGGCCACCGACAGCAGGGAGGCCAGCACGAGGAGACTGGTGGCGTTGGTCGGTCCGGTGTGAAGATGGCGGGAACATCCCCACAATGCTCCGACGATCGCCGCGACGATTGCCGCGTACAACCCCATCTGCGGGGGCAGCTCCGCGATCATGGCGTAGGTGATGGCCTGGGGCAGCAGCACCACCGCAACGGTCAATCCCGCTAGGAGGTCGGGCCTCAGGTCCGCGCGGGTAAACCCCCGCAACACCTGGGCCGGCCGCGCGAAGAAGACCGATTCCTCGGTCGCCCAGCGACGCAGGTCCTTCCAGAAAGATTTTTTTTCTTCGCTCACTTCCACCGGTGTTCCGTTTTGATGAGTCTCCGGGTGCCCGTCTCGTAACGGATCACCAGTGACTGGGTGTCCACATAGTCACCGTGATACCTGACCCCGTGCAGGACGAGGCCGTCGGTGATGCCGGTGGCCGAGAAAAAGACCTCTTCTCCCTGGATCATGTCACCGCAGGACAGAACTCGCTCCAGGTCCAGACCGCCGTCCAGACAGGCCTGTCGTTCGTCCTGCGACTGCGGGGTGACCCGACCATACATGGCCCCGCCCAGAGCCTTGACGGCGCAGGCGGCCATCAGACCTTCGGCGGTACCTCCAATGCCCATCATGATATCGACGGGAGCGCTTTCATCGGCCGCCAACAGCGCTCCACCCACGTCGCCCCCTCTGCGGAGGAAAACCCGGGCGCCAGCCTGACGTATATCGTGGATCAGCTGTTTGTGCCGGGGCCGGTCCACCATGAACACGACCACGTCCCTGACATCCTTCCCCTTGGCGCGGGCCACCGTGGCCAGGGTCCAGCCGGGAGGTGCGTCGAGAACTTCCGGCCCCAGGGATTCGGCCACCTTGCGATCGACAACCAGCTTGTCCATGTAGACTGCGGGGCCGGGCTTCCACAGGGAACCTGGAGGCGCAAACGCGGCCACCGACAAGGCCCCTGCCTGCCCATCGGCCACCAGGCCGGCGCCGTCGATGGCGTTGACCTCGACATCCAGCTCCGGCCCCTTGCCGTTGCCCACCATGCTCTGACTGTCCAGCGGCGAGTGGCCTCCGATGCGCAGTTCTTCCCCGCAGACGATCCGCCCTTTCATGGAGAGCAGGTCGAGGGCGGCGGCCATGGCGTCCTGGGCGGCGTGGTCAGCGCCGTGGCGGTCTGCCAGGCCCATGAAGCGGCCTGCGGCCAAGGCCGCGGCTTCGGTGGCGCGCACCAGGTCGAGTCCCGGATGGGGCGGGGGAGGAAGTTGGCCGGATTCATTGCTCACGGGATAATCGGTCATGGCTGGCCCCTTTGAGGGTTGAGTTCCTTGGGAACCATGATACGGGCCACCGGGGGGGGCCGTCAGCAAAAACCGGAGGGGCTTCAATTTCAGGGATCCTGGTGAGGGAGACTAGACCGGTTTTTCTGCCAGATCGAACTCCCGGTAGTAGCAGAGCCGCGTGCGCCCCGTCTGCGGATCCAGGAGGTGGAACGAGTTCCCCTGGCACACCCCCCACTCCTTGCAGTCCACGCAGTCGCCCGTGCGCATCCAGCGTCGATCGCGGAACCGCTGATAGCGGGTCTCCCACACCTCGCAGAAATCATCCTCGCGGATATTTCCCTGGGCGAAACTGCGGTCGATGTTCGGACAGGCCAGGATGGCGCCGTCGGCCATGATTCCGGCCACGTTCACCCCCGCGCGGCAGAAGAAGGGGTGGTTGCGGACCGTCGTGTCGCAGGTGCCCAGGTAGCCGGACTCACTGTAGGAGATGATCGGGCCGGGCGTTCCCCGCCGGGCCACGGTCCAGGACATGAGGCGCCGGAATCCTTCCTTGTCGAGGATCAGTTCGGGGTCGCCGGCCGCGCGTCCGATGGGTGAGACGGTGAACAGCCGCCAATGATTCACGCCCAGGTCCGCCAGCAGGGTCCGGGTTTCATCCAGCAGATCCAGGTTGCGGCGGTTGACGCAGGTGACCACGTCCAGCTTTTGAATCCAGGTTGCGGCCGTTAGCATGCGCAGGGCGTCGGTCGCATGATCATACGAACCTTTCCTGCCGCGCAGCCAGTCGTGAGGTTCCGGCGGACCGTCCAGGCTGACGGTGATCGTGCACATGCCCGACATCCGCGCCGCCTCCACCGTTTCCGGCGACCAGGCCCACCCGTTGGTGACCATCCCCCAGGGAAAACCCAGTTTCGTGATCGCCAGGCCCAGCTCGAAGAACCCGGGATAGAGCAGCGGCTCGCCCCCGGTCAGGGCCACCGTGATGTTCCCCGGATGGTGGCGTCTTCGAATTCCCCTCAGTACTTCCAGCACTTTGGCGGCCGGCAGGTCGGGCATGGAGGCGTCGGCGGTGCAGTCGCTGCCGCAGTGGCGGCAGGCCAGGTTGCAGCGCTGGGTCAGCTCGAAGAAGAGGTAGTTGAGGTCGTGAATCCGCCGCTGGGTCGCCTGGTGCATGGGCAGAAGCTTGGTCTGCAGCCAGCGGCCGACGGGGCCCTTTTCCCGCACCGGGCTCAACGCTTGGCGCCAGGAGGTTGACCCGGCCCTTTCTCCTTGGCAACCGGCGGGCCGTACTCGACGGCGTCGGTCATGACCACATCGATGTCATGCTGTTCCCAGGTACCCTGATCGAAGGAACCGCTGCCCGGTTCGGTCTGGGTCAGGTCCAGGGTGACCTGGGTGGGCGGATAAAAGCCGCCGCCATCGGGACCGTCGATGTCCTCGGCATCCAGCAGGCAATCGGCCAGAGGATTGGTGACACAGGGAATGTAGGTGTGCTCCCGATCGATGGCCCAACGGCCCTCAGCGTCGGTGGTGTCGGCCCAGGTGTTGTCGAAGGAGACCTGAACGCCGGGAATGGGTATCCCGAGATGGTCGGTCACCCGGCCGTCGATCCGGACCGTGCCGTTGGGCACGCCATACTCCGGAATGGGGGGAGCGTATTCGGGAACCGGTTCGGTGGGATCGCTGCAGCCGGAGCCGAGGATCGCACCGAGCACCGCGCAGAGGCATCGGTAAATCATCTTCATGGCGGGGCCGGCCTTTCGTGAAGGGCACCCGGTAAATATAACTTGATGACAAACCATGATCAACTGCTGGGGGCCTCGATTTCATACTAGGAGAATCTCTTCACCAGGCCGCCAAGATTACGATACTGAAAATAGTAATCATAAATCGTCCTAAACTCGCATAGTCTTTGCATTTGCAGCGTCGTGATTGTAGGGTGAATTTCTTCGGATTTCGAAGGATGAACCGTAAATCAGCCGCAGATGGGGCTGGCCACACGGGAGCACGGCGTGACCAGAATTGCCAAAGCCCATTCCCACAAGACCGGTGTCATGATTCTGGTGGCAATTTGCCATCTGGTGTCGGCCACCCCCGGCCAGGCTGCCGGTTCTTCCGAGGCCAGTTGGCAGGTCGGCTACCGGGGCACGGGATATGCGTTCCAGAGTCAGGACGCCCAAAGAACGACCACCGACCGTTTCCAGCAGTTCCACGTCCTGTCGGGTTCAGCCTCCCGGCTGGCCGGGGGCTGGCTCACCTTCCGGGGCTCCGGTCGTTTCATGGATGACCAGATCACCGACCGTGTCGGTTACGAACAGGCGAAGTGGTACACCGGCTTGGTCGAAGCCCGTCTCGGTCGCGTCTGGAAAGCCCAGGTCGGCCGCCAGTTTGTCCAGGCAGGCGTGGCGAGCGTGACCCTCGACGGCGCCAGGATCAACTTCCAGCCCGACCGATCCTGGAATGTCACCGCTTGGGGCGGAGCCAAGGCTCCGGTCACCAACGCCTTCGAATTCGGCAAACTCGACCAGGACGCCGCCGTGGGCGGGCAGGTCAACTTCAGCCCGAACCGGCGCTGGCGCCTGGGGATTTCGGCCGCCTACCGGGAACGGCTGGGGCAGGTCGCCGCCAGGCCGGTGGGAGCCGAGTTCATGATCGCGGCTGTCAAGAAAACCCGCATTTTTGGACGGGCTGCCTATGACCTGGAGCAGGACCTCTGGTCTCGGGTGCAGGCCCAGGCCCAGTGGCGCAGCACGGGCAACTCGTCGGTGGTGGATGTGCAGTACATCGACCGCTATCCCACCGTGGATGCCGCCTCCTGGTTCTCCCGCTTCATGAATCTGAGTCGTATCCGGTTGGCCAGAGCCGCGGTGAGGCGCGAGTGGCCCTCCCGTTTTGGCGGAGAACTGGAATACCTCGGATCCTTCGTGAGCACCCGCACCTCGTCCCGGCTGGGCGCGGCGGTGCTGGTGCCCGGTGGCCGGGTGGGTTATTCCGTTCGTCTGGGTGATGCGGGCGAAGAAAACCGCCTCTACGGGGAGTATGGCCATAGCATCACGCACTGGCTTTGGCTGGGAGCCGAGGCCACGGTCCTGACCTATGCCCTGCTGCAGGACGCCCCCGCGGATCAGGAACGCGAGCTGACCACCCTGGTGGCAAGGGCCCGTCTGGATCTGCGGCCGGGTCTGCGGGTCGTGGCGGAAGTTCAGAGTCTGAGCAATCCCCAGTTCGATGAGGACGTTCGTTTCCTTATGGGACTGGATGTTTCCATGGCCCGCGGCAACTCACGCTTCGGCCTGGATCGGGGAGGCTGGTTTTGATGAGATACCTGCTGATATGCCTGGCCTTTTTCGCCACCCCGGCGGTCGTTTTCGCGGATCAGGCTGATCGCATTATTTTTCCCCACGACCTCCATTTCGAGAACGACGTCGAGTGCTCCACGTGCCACGAGGGCGCCGCGGCCAGCATGGCTGCGACCGACCGCCTATTGCCCGACATGGACATGTGCAGCGACTGTCACGATACCGATGACGATGAGACCTGCAGCACCTGTCACACGAACGTGGACGAGGCCGGCGATTACCTTGAAGTGGTGTATGGGGCCGCCCGCTTCCCCCACTCTCCGCACCTGGAAGAGGGGCTGACCTGCAAGGAATGCCACGGCGATCCCGCAGCCGCCCATCCGGTGCTGCCCGGCAAACCCGACTGCCGCGGCTGCCACGAGACAGCCGACGACTACGCCGACTGCCGAATGTGTCATGAAGAAAAGAAGGGTCTGCGTCCGGCCAGCCACGGCGAAACCTGGGTGAGCGGACACGGCCTGCTCGCTCGCGAAGATCAGGGGTTGTGCGCCCAGTGCCACACCCAGGCAACCTGCCGGGAATGCCACGCCGGGGACAATGTGCGCCCTCGCAGCCATCGTTTGAACTACGCCTTCGACCACGCCCTGGAAGCCCGGGGCAACGAGCTGCAGTGCGCTACCTGCCACCAGGATCCCGACTACTGCAGCAGTTGCCACATTGCCGAGCGGGTCCTGCCCTGGAACCACTCCCAGTCCGGCTGGGTGAGCGCTTCCGGCGGCGGCCTCCATACCACCGAGGGTGTCTTCAATATGGAAAGCTGCATCGCCTGCCACAGCACCGGGGCCGCAGAACCCAGTTGCGCCCGCTGCCACGGAGGGAACTGACGTGACTCTTTCCCCGCGATCCACATCTCAATTGGTCTACCTGTTGCTGCTTCTGGCTGGGGTCGGGATCCTGCTGCTGGGCGGATGTTCCACCGAGGTGGAGTACCCCACGATCACTACCCACCCTCCCGCCTGGATGGAATCCGGGGACAAGGATTTTCACGGACAGTACGTGGTTGAAAGCGCGATAGAAAGTTGCCGGGCGTGCCACGGGGAAGATCTCCTGGGCGATGGCGGTGCACCCAGTTGCAGCCAGTGCCACGATGGGCCGGGCGGACATCCCGTCGGGTGGGCGGCGCCCGAACTGCACGGTAGCGCGGCCATCACCGACGGGACCGACCGATGCGCCAGCTGCCACGGCGCCGACTTCCGGGGCGGTTGGAGCGAAGTATCCTGTTACCAGTGCCATGACGGACCTGCGGGTGGACATCCCGACGGGTGGGTCGATCCTGCCCAGCACGGGGCAGCAGTTCGTGCGGACGGTTCGTCTTCCTGCACGGTCTGCCATGGGGCCGACTACACCGGCGGTACCTCAGGCATCAGCTGCTTCCAGTGCCACGACGGGCCCAGCGGACATCCCGTTGACTGGGTCCAACCGGCCCTGCACGGTGGTTCGGTCGCCGACGGCAATCTGGCCGATTGCACCGACTGCCACGGCACCGATTACCTCGGTGGTTGGAGCGAGGTCTCTTGCTACACCTGCCACGATGGCCCAAGCGGGCATCCGGTGGGCTGGGTTTCGCCCACCGCGCACGGGACCGAGGTCGTGGACAACGGGCCGGAGTCCTGCACCACCTGCCACGGCAATGACTATCTGGGCGGTTGGAGTGGCGTCAGCTGTTACCAGTGCCATGATGGGCCTGCGGGTGGACATCCTGACGGGTGGGTCGATCCTGCCCAGCACGGGGCAGCAGTTCGTGCGGACGGTTCGTCTTCCTGCACGGTCTGCCATGGGGCCGACTACACCGGCGGTACCTCAGGCATCAGCTGCTTCCAGTGCCACGACGGGCCCAGCGGACATCCCGTTGACTGGGTCCAACCGGCCCTGCACGGTGGTTCGGTCGCCGACGGCAATCTGGCCGATTGCACCGACTGTCACGGCACCGACTACCTCGGCGGCTGGAGCGAAGTTTCCTGCTTCCAGTGCCATGATGGTCCCAGTGGACATCCGACTGGCTGGGTCTCGCCCACCGCGCACGGTACCGAGGTCGTGGACAACGGGCCGGAGTCCTGCACCACCTGTCACGGCAACGACTATCTGGGTGGTTGGAGCACCGTCAGTTGCTACCAGTGCCATGACGGACCTTCGGGAGGTCATCCCGACGGTTGGGCCGATCCGGCCCAGCACGGAGCCGTGGTTCGGACGGACGGTCCGTCCTCCTGCACCACCTGCCACGGGACCGATTTTACCGGCGGCACCTCCGGAGTCAGCTGCTACCAATGCCACGATGGGCCCGGGGGCCATCCGTCAGGTTGGGCAGATCCAAATGAGCATGCTACCCCGGTCATTATTGATGGCGCCCTGAGTTGCCGCGACTGCCACGGCACGGATTACGAGGGTGGTTGGAGCAACGTATCCTGCTACCAGTGCCACGACGGACCCGGCGGGCACCCGAACGGCTACCGGGCCCCGAATCGGCACGGCGTCGACGCCACCTTTAGTCTTCATCATTGTTCCGTCTGCCACGGGACCGACTTCATGGGCGACTGGACCGGAGTGAGTTGTTATCAGTGCCACGACGGGCCCGATCCCTGATCGGGATAGGGTCATCCGACTGGGGTCGTTGATGAAACTGAAGCACTGTTTTTGTGTTTTGGCAGCGCTTGTTTTTGCCCTCTTGATTTTCCCTGGATGTGGTGACGAGCAGGGTCCCGCCATCCCCTTCTCCGGCGGTTGGGGCCTTGGATTTGATGGGCCCTACCAGGGCGGGGCTTCGGTAAGCATTTCCCACGACGGCAGTTGCTCCGACACCGTAGAGCTTACTGACGGCCACAGCACCTCTCGGTATTCCATTTCGTTCAATGTCGATAGCCAGGGCCAGGTTTCAAACGGGAGAATCAGCAACTCCGGTACCCAGGTTGGCACCTTTTTCGGACGTTTTTCCGGAAGTTCGGGAAACGGTACTTCTCGGATCAATCAAACATCGGGGACCTGGTTCGCCTGGCGAAATTGAGTCTCTCCAAAAATTCAGACCAGTTACCGGATCATCGCAATCTTTCGCGTCTCCACACCGGCCCCTGTTTCGAGCCGGATGAGGTAGGTCCCCGAGGGCTGCACCCGCCGATCCGCATTCCGGCCGTTCCAGGTCACGTTGTGGGGTCCCGCTTCCAGGACTTCATCAACCAGGGTCACCAGGCAGCGCCCCCTCAGATCATGCACAACCAGGCGGACGTGTTGCTGCACCGGGAGCTCAAGAGCTATCTGTGTCTGGGGGTTGAAGGGATTGGGCGCGACGGCGAATCCGATGGGCGTGGTGGCCGCAGGCGGAGTCAGCGGCGCCGCGCTGACATCCGAGCAGCCCACGCCCCAGGCACCCATCTGAAGGCAGGGATACGCGTTGGGCCTGCACGGCGAATCGGCCTGCAGGGTGTAGGGAGACTCGGCGTTCGCGTTGCCGCAAAACTGCGGATCGAGGTTCCGGTTGCCGGTGTTCCCCTCAAATCCGGCAAGAGAGTCGGTCCAGTCGCCGCCTTCGTTACCGAATATGTTCGTGCATTCGACAATCAGATCGGCCCCCGCGTAGCCGGTGACGGCAGCCACATCCCCGAACGCGATGATGCAGTTCCTGATCTCCAGGGTCAGGGGCGTCTCGTAGTAGATGCCGCTGCCCAAGCCCCTGGTCACGTTGTCAACGATAGTGCAACGGCGGAGTATGCAGGACCCACCCCAGATCGAAAGGCCGCCTCCGCTGAATTCCCCGTTCGATTGATTGCACGAGTTCCGAGCGAACGTGCAATCCTCGAATTCGCAAATCGTTGACAAGTAGGCAAAGAAGCCCCCGCCATACCCCATCATATCTATCGTATTCTCCATAAACTGACATCGCTTGAACACCAGCTCACTCGAACCGCAGGAGAACCCTCCGCCGGCTTGATGGGTGGCATTTCCCTGGAACAGGCAATCGCTGATTGGTTTTGCCGGAATCCAATTGTGGGCGCTCATTCCCCCGCCACCTCCCCACGGGGTCTGGTTGTCCAGAAACCGGCAGTCGCTCACCGTCCCCTGGGAATCCGCGATGTACATCCCGCCTCCGGACATGGCGCGGTTGGCCCTCAAGGTCAGATTGTGCAGGGTCGGTGAGGATCCTTCCCACACCAGGACGCCGCCGCCGGCACCTTCGGGAAAGTAGCTGTCGGATTCGAGATACCCATTGGTGATAGTCAACGACTCGAGTCGCGAGCCGGCGGTCTCACCGGTCTGAAAGATGAATCCCCGGTGATTCTCCGCTTCGCTACCCTGGCAGTCGATGACGCAGTCGGCCGCATCGCCGGTGGCGCCTCGAACGGTGATGTGTTTGCCGTAAAAATCGACGTCGCGGTTACCGTCCGAGGTGTAGGTTCCGCTGGCAAGTTCCACGATGTCGAAGTCGGCGCAGGAGTCGATGGCGGCTTGAATGGTCGGGGCGTCTCCGGAACCGTCGGGCAGGACGCTCCAGGTGCGGGCCGAGGAATCGAGGGGCGGGAGGGCCGCCCAGAAAAGGGCCATCAGCAACAGGGATGATCTGGTGACATTTTTCATCAAGACCTCCGAAAGCTTTGAGCTGCTTGAAGTCATCATATCATTTTCTGAGGGGAATTAATAGAGATGGCCGATCCACCTGAAGGGGAAGCTTACCAGTCCACATATCAATTTTTGCCCATTGGGTGTATCATTATCTTTGTACAAGAGGACAATAGCTTCAAGAATGAGAAGGGGGATTCTCATGTCCAAGCACCCAACCTTTCTGGCCTGCCTTCTTTTTTTCCTCCTCCCGATTTCCACTGCTGAAGCCCGAGTTTGGGTCGTGAATCCCGACGGCACCGGTGATGCACCCACCATCCAGGCGGCCATCGATTCGCTCACTTACAGTGGCGACATCATCGAGCTGATGGATGGAGTGTATACCGGCGACGGTAATCGGGACCTTTACAACAGTGGGAGGAGCTTCCTGATAAGGTCACAAAGCGGGGACCCCGCCAGCTGTATCATCGACGTGCAGGGTTCCGAGGATGAATGGCACTGGGGCATAGTCTTCGCGGAAGACGGCTGAAAGGATGACATTGCCCTGGGTCTTCAGGGCATCACCATTACCGGCGGTTACGGAGGCTCCGGAGGCGCCGTCGCAATTTTCGAGTACCAGGCACCCGTGTTCGACAACTGCGTTTTTTCAAATAATTTCTCGGCTTTCCAAGGCGGTGCGGTGGAAAGCATCACCAGCATGCCCCAATTCATCAATTGCGTGTTCGCCAACAACCAGGCGGAGCGAGGCGGCGCCGTGTCCCTGGTCGGTCAATCCACCGCCCAATTCGAGGGCTGTGTTTTTTATGAAAACACCGCCGATGATGGCGGCGCCGTATTTTTCGAACATGCCGATACTTCCATGGTATCCAGGTGCACCTTCGCCAACAACCACGCCTCTGTCGGGGCCCATCTTTCCGTTAACACCAGCATGACCGACACACTAAAGGTGGATCATTGCCTTTTCGCCTTCGCCACCCTCGCCGAGGGAGTGTTCTGGGATGGAGAAAAAAACCTGGAGCTGTCCTGTGTCGATATCTTCGGCAACGAAGGCGGGGACTGGGTTGGCGCCATTGCGGATCAGGAGATGACGGGGGGCAATCTTCATCTGAATCCCCAGTTCTGCGGGGATGCCAACCCGTTGTTTCCGCTGTCCCTGGCCCCGGGCTCTCCATGCGCAGAGAAGAACAGCCCCGATTGCGGCCGGATCGGCGCGCTTCCCGTAGGCTGCAGCAGTGTGGCCGGCGCGGACTATCACCCTCCCCTGGCTTCTGATTTCCGGCTGCAACCCTGCTTCCCCAATCCCTTCAATCCGACAACAACCATATCCTTCGAGCTGACATACGACGCCATCGTGAATCTGGCGATTCACGATGCCCGCGGTGAACTGGTCCGCACGCTGGTATCAGGATATTACCAGGCGGGAATCAGTTCCAAGGTCTGGCACGGAAAGGACGACCATGGGCAGGCTGTGGCCAGTGGCCTTTATTTCGCTCGTTTGACCATCGGCGACCAGAGCGACGTGCGGAAGATGGTTTTGCTGCGCTGAGTCGTTAGGGGCATGTCCGAACCCCTCGGGGCTGACACCGCCGGCTTGGTGTGGTACTGTCACTTCAAGAAAATCGACGCTTCCAACAAAGGGGATTGGAGCTATGCTGTCGTTTATCTTGAACCAAATTCCGACCCGCTCTCCGAGGTTTTGGCGCTCCCGGCCCAAGACAAAATTCATCCAAAGAACTGTCATACTCTTCAGCCACTTGGCTATTTTCGGACTTCTCCTGGTCCTGGCGATTCCGGTCCTGGCCCAGGACACCGCCGGTGAAATCGCAGGGCGGGTGGTCGATCCCCAGGGAAATCCGGTGGGCGAGGTCATGGTGGTCGTCGATGGTCCGGCCCAACTCCGCCCCAGGGAAGGGGTCACGCAGCCGGACGGTTCATTCCTGGTGACCGCCGTTCCAGTTGGCCAGTACCAAATCGTGTTTCGGGGTCAGGATTACCACGAAACCAAGATTATCCAGGTGATGGTTTTGCTCGGCCGCCAAACAGCGTTGGGTGAAGTTATCATTCACCCATCGATCACGGAGATGCCGGAATTGATCGTTTACGGCAACTCCTTGCCCGTAGATCCGGCATCCACTGCGGTCGGCATCAATCTCACGCCCAAGGACTTCGAGCCCCTCCCTGTAGACCGGAACTACCGTGCGCTTGGACTTCTGGTGCCCCAGTGGGAGGAAAGTTTCCTCGGGGATGAGATCAGCGTCGCGGGCGGGACAGGCAACGAAAACCGGTTCTACGTGGACGGCGTCGACGTGACCGATCCGGTATTCGGACGTGCAAGCATACGGCTGCCCTACAACCTGATCCGCGAAATCGAGGTCAAGACGGGTGGCTACGAGGCGGAGTACCGGGCCACCCTCGGTGGGATCCAGAATATGATTACCTACTCCGGCGGAAACGAATGGCACTATCGTATCTTCGGCTTCTACACCGGAGACGGCCTGTCACGGGAGGAAAGAACCTCGATCTTCGAGCGCCCGAGTGGCTCCTTCACCGAATACGACGTGGGTTTCAGCCTGGGCGGACCCCTGGTCCGGGACAAGCTATGGCTGTTCGGTGCCTACAACCCCACCATTACAAACCGTGATGTGGAGACACCTGGCTTCGGGTTCGGCCAGGACAAGGAAACCGCCCATGTATTCGCCACCAAGCTGACCTGGGACCCGGCTCAATCCACCCGGATTACCGTCAGTTTCTTCGGGGACCCCACCTCCCGGGATGGGGTCGAGGAGGTCGGGCCCGGAACCACGCTGGCCAGCCTGGACCCGGTGCTGATCGATGTGGATGAAGGGGGATATGCGGGAATCGTGCGAGCCGAGTTTTTTCTCGGCAACGAGTCAGTGGTGGATTTTTCCCTCTCCCGGACCATAAGGCGATTTCGACAGTTGCCGGCAACGGAACGTGGCTGGAGCGAACCCCAGTTCATCGACCGAACGGACCCCTCTGGGGTGGAAATCCTTGACGGCGGCAGCTGGAGGGCCGACGACTTCAGCGGTCAGAACCAGATCACCCTCAAGGGGACGACGCGGTGGGCGGACCATACGGTGAAGGCCGGCCTGGAGTACAAGCACATCAGCGTCGATGTGGACCATTATTTTCAGACCTTGATGAAGAACGCCGATGACAATTTCTTCGAATACACGCGAGATGCCGTCGGCACGGTCGGCAATAGACTGCCCAGCGCCTTCGTGCAGGATTCCTGGCTTCTGCACCGCAATTTTCGCCTGAACGTGGGTTTGCGCTGGGATGGTCAGAACCTGGTGGCGTCCGACGGACAGGTTCGGCAAAAAATCAATGACCAGTTCCAGCCCAGGTTGGGCTTCATCTGGCAACCCGGGGATTCACAGCTGCACCGGTTCTTCGGATCCTATGGCCGTTTCTACCAGGAACTGGCCACCACCATTTCGGACTACTACCATATCCAAGGAGCTCTCACGAGCTGGATCATTTACGATGCCGACCCCCGGGAAGGGCCGGCGAACGAATTCCGATATCTCTACGATGTCATCGATTTGGAAGATGAGGTGGCCGGCCTGAAGGGCCAATACAACGACGAGTTCACCCTCGGCTACGAACGCAAGATCAATCCGGATGTCAAGGTGGGGCTGACCGGGCTTTACCGGAACCTCGGCAACGCCATCGAAGACGGCTTCATCGAGGAGCGGGACGGATTCTGGTACGGCAACCCGGGCCGGGGAGAGCTGTCCCCCTTCCCGGAAGCGCGTCGTGAATACTTCGCCCTCACCCTGTCCCTGCAGAGGGCGCGGACAGATGCCTTCAACTATCTGGTTTCCTACACCCTGTCCCGCACCGAGGGCAATTATCCCGGTCTTTATAATACCGATTTCGACTACTCAAATCCCAACGCCAACGGGTCCTTCGACTACCTCGAGAACACCATCAATAGCGACGGTCTCCTCCCCAACGACCGCCCTCATCGCCTGAAGCTAAACGCGGCCTACCGATTTCCTATCGGACTGACGATTGGGACCACCTTTCTCTGGCAAAGCGGGACCCCCTTGAGCGTTTTTGCCGCGAATCCCGTGCACGTTCCCACCATCGATTTCGCCGAACCGAGGGGGACATTGGGCCGGACCCCTTCGATTTGGGATCTGAATCTGCGCTTCGCCTATGAATTGCCCTTCATGAAGACCGGCGACAGCCGTTCGCGCGTGCTGCTGGATATCTTCCATGTGGGGAATCCGCGTACCGAGGTGACCTACGACCAGGTCAAGTTCTACGATGATGGGTCGCCAAATCCGACCTACGGGCTGGCGACCGGATACCTACCTTCGATGTCAGTACGTGTGGGAATCGAAATTGGATTCTGATCCTGACGGCCCGATGGTGTTGATCAGGGTCAATCAAGCGGAATCCCCATCCGCCGGGCCAGATCCTGGTAACGTGGGTCACCTGCCAGATGCCCCAAGTCGAGTTTCAAATCGATCAACCCGGCGGAATGGAGGTCGTACGCTCGTTCGAGATAATCGAAGGCCTGATCGAGTTCGCCCAGTCTTTCGTAGATCTGGGCGATGTAGAAGGGATCGATGTACTGCTCCTCGGACAACCCCTGGAGTTTGGTGATCATCATTCGCGCCTCGTCGTGCATGCCGGCGTCGGCGTACACCCTGCCGATCATCCAGTTAAATACCGAGGCATGCCCCATTTCAGAGAGCATCCCCAGGGCCGGGGTCAGAGAGTCCACCGCCGCAACCGCTTCTTCATGCCTTCCCAACAGAGAGTAGGCCCAGGCCACGTGGAAATAACCTACCCTGTCCTCGGGCAGAATCTGCGCTCGCCGGGCGATAAGCTCCAGGACCTTCTCCGGACGGTCCGCATAGAGGTGGGCCCAGGCCAAATTCAGGGTGAAGAGATCAAACTCATCGCCGCTGGCATCAAGATCCTTGGCCGTGACAAACTGCTCGATGGCCTCGTCGGGCCGGCCGGTGTGGACTAGATAATAGGCGAATCTTTCTCGGAAACCGGATTCGTTGGGCTTCAAGGAGATTGCCTCACGGTAAAAAGTTTCCGGCTCCTTCCACTTCCAGTCGAAGTAGAAGGCCACCTCCGCCCTGGCCAGAAGAGCTTCCGCCGAGCGAGGATCGAGCTGGAGAGCCTTATCGGCCATCAGTTTGGCCGGGGGCAATCCTTCGCGTGGCGGGATCAACGTGAAGTAAGCAGCATCTGCATAATGCTTGGCGAGCTCAGCGTAAGCCTCGGCAAACTCGGGATCGATGGTTATAGCTTCCTGCAACACATCACGTTTGAGCCGATAGGCTTCCAATCCAAACCTCGCTTCCGGCATGGCCCGCGCCTGAAGGTAGAGTTCCAGGGCCTGGGGATCGACGGTTCGATTCCTGGCCGCCTCCAGTCTCCTTTTATCTTCCGTGGTAAGTTCAAGCCCGATCGCATCGGCAATAGTTCCGGCGATTTCTGCCTGCAAGGCAAGGATTTCCCCGGGACTCCTCTCGAAGGAATCAGCCCAGATCTGACGCTCCTGCCGCGCACGAATCAAATTGGCACCAACCCTGACCTGGTCTTCGGTCCTAACCACCGATGCCTCGACCACGGCATCAACTCCCAGTTCAGCCGCGATCTCGGGCAGGCTGAGCTCCGTGTCCTTGTACCGCATGATCGAAGTGCGACCGATCACACGGATCTGACCCATGGTCAACTTCTGCAACTCGGTGATCAGGCCATCGGTCATATATTCTGAGAAAAACTCCTGCTCCTGATCGCCGGAAAGGTTGGCAAACGGCAGGACTGCCAAGGAATCGACCCTGTTCAGGTCCTGGTAACGGTTCCACCAGATCAGGGCAGCGGCGGCGATTACAACCGCGGCCACCGCACCGAACAACCATCGCTTTCTTCTCTTCAGCTTTTTCCGGTGGTCGTAAAGTGCCGTTTTCAGCGCCAGATCCTGTTCATCGCCAACCGCCTGAAGATCCCCCAGAAGTTCATCCGCTGTCTGGTATCGCTGCGATGGATCCTTGGCCAACCCCCTGTCGATCACCTTCTCGAGGTCGGCCGAACACCCGGGCACGGTCTTGGTGACAGCGTCTGGTTCCTTGTGCTGAATCGCGTAGGCCATCGCCGCCAGGTTGTCACCTCCGAACGGCTGACGGCCGGTCAGCATTTCGTAGAGAACCACCGCCAGGGACCAGACGTCGGAACGGGCGTCGACCGGCTCTCCGTTGATCTGCTCCGGAGACATGTAGGCCGCGGTCCCGAGGGTGGTGCCGGTTCTCGTCATCCGGGTGAATTCCGCGGCCTTGACCAAGCCGAAGTCCATGACCACGGCCTGTCCGCCTTCGGTTAGCATGATGTTGGCGGGCTTAATGTCACGGTGGACGATCCCCGCGGCGTGGGCCCGCTTCAAGGCGTCGCCCACCTCGGTGGCAATGGCCAACGCCTCCGGGATGGGCAGGGGGCCTTTGTCCGCCAAGCGGTCTTCCAGGGTCCGACCTTCGAGGTACGACATCACGATGAAGGTCTGGCCATCGTCGCGGCCGATCTCGTGGACCTGGCAGATGTTCGGATGTTCGAGGGCCGCGGCGGCGCGGGCTTCGTGCTTGAGTCGGGTGAGCTGGTCGTCATCGGTAGCGGCGTGGGGCGGCAAGAACTTGAGGGCGCGCATGACCTTCAAGTCGAGATCCTCGGCCTTGTAGACCACGCCCATTCCGCCAGCACCCAACTGGCTGATGATTCGGTAATGGGAAACGGTCTTGCCGATCACGCTGCTCTCCCGTCAGAGGCGGAAAAGAGAGCGGGGATGGGCGAATCCCCCGGTTTCGACCATCCTATTCCATTTCCAGGGTTCTTTCAAGAGGTTGGAATTCAATCAAATGGGTGGGCTGTAGCCACGACTGCGTTAAGCGAGAGCCCGGTTTTTCCCATACCGTCTCGTTCGGTTTCGCCTCCCCGACCGGGACTCAAACCACCCTAATTCGATTCCATCCACACTCCTCCATGTCCGAAAATGGCGAGACAACCACACATCTTCATGTAGATTGGGATTCATGAACCTCGAACCCGACATCTGCTACCGCGCCGTCAAGAGCCGCGATCCCCGCTTCGACGGGCGCTTCTTCACCGGCGTGAAGACCACGGGCATCTATTGCCGGCCCGTGTGTCCCGCGGTGACGCCCCACCGGAAAAATGTGACGTTCTACACCTGCGCGGCCGCAGCGGAAAAGGCCGGGTTCCGTCCCTGCAAACGGTGCCGACCCGAAACCTCTCCGGGAACGCCGGCCTGGCTTGGCACATCGGCCACCGTTTCGCGGGCGTTGCGTTACATCGGCGAAGGGTGCCTGGATGACGGAAGCGTGGAAGACCTGGCCTTACGCCTGGGCCTGGGCGGCCGCCACTTGACCCGCCTGTTCGAGGACCACCTGGGCACCACCCCCATCGCGGTGGCCCAGACCCGGCGGGTGCATTTCGCGCGCAATCTGATCCAGGAAACCGACCTGCCCATGGCCCGCATCGCGCTGGCCGCGGGGTTCGGTTCGGTGAAGCGCTTCAACGTGCTGGTCAAGCAGGTGTTCGGAGCGACTCCCACCCAGCTGCGTCAACGCGCGGGGACGGTTGCCACCGTCGGCGACAACCTGGTTTACCGCCTGGCCTACCGCCCGCCCTTCGACTGGGGCCAAGTGATCGGGTTTCTCGAGGGTCGCGCGATTCCCGGAGTGGAAGAGGTCTCCTCAGAGGCCTACCGGCGCACGATTTCGGTGAACGGCACGGCCGGCATCCTGGAAGTGACCCCTGTCGAAGGGCAAAACTACCTGCTGCTCAAGGTGTCGCTGCCCGAGCTGGACGGAGCCATCGGCCTGGTGAACCGGGCCCGGCGC
Organism: uncultured bacterium; assembly: GCA_965363725.1. Classification (GTDB taxonomy): domain Bacteria; phylum Krumholzibacteriota; class Krumholzibacteriia; order LZORAL124-64-63; family LZORAL124-64-63; genus JAGLCY01. The sequence continues at coordinate 39,412 of CBDTUS010000007.1, forward strand.
ATGTTCGACTGCGGGGCCGATCCCGCCGTCATCGGAGACCATTTGGCCAACGACACTCTGTTGAAGCCGTTGGTCACCAAGCGCCCCGGGCTCCGCCTGCCATCCGCCTGGGACGCCTTCGAAATGACCGTGCGCGCCATTCTGGGCCAGCAGATATCGGTGACGGGGGCCACGACCATCGCCGGTCGCCTGGTCACACGACTGGGCACGCCCCTTGCCAATCCCCGTGCAGGGCTGACCCACGTATTCCCCTCCCCCGCCGCAGTGGCCGCCGGAGATTTGACGGGAATCGGCTTGACCACCAAGCGCGTGGAATCGGTGAAGAACCTGGCTGCGGAAATCGCCGCCGGCCGGCTGGTCCTGGACGCGCCCCTGGGTATCGAGGATTTCACCGAACGGATGGTCGCACTGCCCGGCATCGGGCCCTGGACCGCCCAATACGTGGCGATGCGCGCCTTGAGCGAGCCCGATGGATTTCCCGTCTCCGACCTGGGCCTGAAACATGCCGCGCCGGGAGTGGACCTTGCCTCCCGTTCGGAGGCCTGGCGCCCCTGGCGCTCCTACGCCGCCCTGCACTTGTGGGCGAGCTTGAACGATTGATTCCGGTGGAAAGGACTGCCCATGGACAAGATCTGGTATGCCGAAATGAAAAGCCCGCTGGGCAAACTGACCCTGGAAAGTGATGGCGAATCCCTGACCCGCATCCGCCTGCCCGAAGAGGAGTGGCGTCCCGACCCCGAAGTAACGCGCATGCGCAAGCCCGAACTGTTCACCGAGGCGGCCGCGCAGCTGGGCGCCTACTTCCGGGGCGAGCGGACGGAGTTCAGCCTCCCACTCAACCCCCAGGGCACACCGTTCCAGAAGAAGGTCTGGGATCTGCTGTGCGAAATTCCCGCGGGGGAAACCATCACCTACGGCGAGCTGGCCACCCGGGCCGGCAACTCCAAAGCCTTTCGGGCGGTTGGCGCGGCCAACGGGAGAAACCCCCTTCCGATCATCATTCCCTGTCACCGGGTGATCGGCGCGGGCGGCAAGCTGACCGGTTACGCCGGGGGGCTGGAGGCGAAGAAAAAGCTGCTGGAAATCGAAAGCGCGGGACTCAGGAATTGTCCCGTTTGATCTCGTTGATGGTCTGGTCAAGGCGCTGCAGGAATTTCGACCGGTCTTTCGGCGTGAACGGCGGCGGGCCCTTGGCCATCTCTCCCTGATCGCGAAGCATGGTCAACAGGTGCCGGGACGCCAGGGCATCGGCGATATTGTCCTCAGTGAACGTCCGGCCTTTGTGACCAAGAACGCGCGCTTCATTGTCCAGGCAGCGCGCCGCCAGCGGGAAATCCCCCGTAACCACGATATCGTTCTTCTCGGCGTGTTCGGCGATCCAGTCGTCGGCCGCATCCGGTCCGTCTTCCACGACCTGGAATTTGAACCAGCTTCCCTGCGGCACGCGCATGTACGAGTTGGCCACCAGGGTCACGTTCAGGCCGTAGCGCTGGGCCACCTTGTAGGTTTCCTCTTTCACGGGGCAGGCGTCGCCGTCGATGTAGATGTGCAGCATCGGGTTATCCTTCAGTCCAGGTACCAGCAGTCGGGTTCATCCAGGAAGCCGGAAATGTCTTTCGCTTCGTACGCCGCGGGCACGGTGACGAAGGCATGGGAGTCGAATACCGCTTTCCAGACCTCGAAATCGGCCACCTTGTGGCGCACCAGCATGTGTTTCATTGGCCGCCTCCCCTGAAAATCCTGTTTGCTCCCCGCGGAGATGCCCATATTGTGGAACCAGCAATATAGTCCACAACCCACCAACCGGGGAAGAGCCATGGCCTTGAAAGTCGATGTATCGGTCGGAGAGTTCCTGGACAAGATGATGATCCTGGAGATCAAATCCGAGCGGATCAAGAGCGAGGAAAAGCTCGTCAACGTCCACCGTGAACTCGAGATGCTGCGCGCCACCTGGGCGATTTCGGCCTTGAGCGGCGAAGACACCGGGGACCTCTTGCCGCGGCTGAAGGCCGTCAACGAGCGGCTGTGGGAGATCGAGGACGCCATCCGCCGACAGGAGATCGCCGGCACCTTCGGCGACGAGTTCATCCGGCTGGCCCGATCGGTCTACGAAGAGAACGACGAGCGGGCCCGGATCAAATACGAGTTGAACCAGCGGTTGGGTAGCGACCTGGTTGAAGAAAAGGATTATCCGGACTACACTGGGCCTGAATCCTGACCCACCTGTCTCTGTCCCGGGGGAATCCCATGCGCCGCCTGCCGTTGATTTGTCTCCTGCTCATCCTGGCTCTGCTGGTATCTGGCGCGGGTCTCGCCCAGGAAGGCACGGCGACCGCCGACAGCGCCATTACCGAAGAGGCCGGCTCCGACAAACCCTCCGATCTGATGAAGGCCCAGGAATTCCTGGCCACCTTGGCGGCGGAACTCGATACCCTCAGAAATATCAGCATCCGCGGCATGAAAGCCGAGGACGAGGAGTACCAGCTGCTCCGGGTCATCGCCGACCGCCATCTGGTTGTGATCGATCAAACCGAGCCCAAGCTGCTCAAGCTTGTGCCCGAGCTCGATGAAGAGGATCCCGAAGTCCAGACCCTACGGAAGGGCGCTGCGGACTACTTCATAGCCAAGTTCGATGCCTATGAAGAATCCCTCAGGTTCTGGTCCCGAGAAATCGACTCCCTGCGGGGTTTGCGCTCCGAGACCCCCCCCGAAGACCTGGACGAACTGGAGGCCCAGATAGGCACGGCACGGGATCGCCTGGATTCCCTTCTGCCAACACTGGCCGATATCCTCGAAATCGCCGAAGGGTTGGGCGTCGAAACGGGAAAAACCTGGGACCGATACGATCGCGCCGTCCAAAACCGGGCCGAGAACCTGGTCGGCCGGCTCCAGATTTCCGTCAATGCCCGGGATTCCCTGCGCAAGAAGATCGAAACCAGCGAAAGAGCCAGCGCGCCCGAAGCGGAAATCGGCGCCGACCGCACCCGGCTGCAGTACGCCGATGATCGCGTCAAGGGCGTGGCCAAGAGCCTGGACCGCACGGTGGACATCCTGGGCTCACGGGGTTTCGAGACTGCCCCCTACCGCCAGTTCATCATCAAGACCACAGGGGAAATTTCGGACAAGGTCCTGGACCCGCGGGTACTGTTCGGGCTCGTAAAGGATGGGTTGAGCGACTTCGGCGGGTGGCTGAGCGACAACGGCCCCACCATTCTGGTCAAGCTGGTGATCGTGGTGGTCATCGTCCTGTTTTTCCGGCTTGCCTTCCGGCTCCTCTGGTGGCTCATGCGGCTGGTGCGGATGGTCAAGCTCACCCGGCTCATGGTCCAGCTGGGCAACAGCATGATCAATCCCATTGCGACCTTGATAGGTCTTTTTGTCGGATTCTGGTTCATCGGCGCCAATCTCACCACCCTGTTGACCGGTGCCGGCGTGGCCGGCGTGATCATCGGTTTCGCTCTGCAGGATTCGCTGTCCAACCTGGCGGCCGGATTTTTCATCCTGGCCACACGCCCCTTCGACGTGGACGACACCATCCGCACCGGCACGGAGGTCGGCACCGTCAAGGCCATGTGGATCGCCAACACCACCATCGTGACCTTCGACGGCCGGCGCCTGCTGATCCCCAACCGCAAGATCTGGGCGGACATCATCGAGAACCGCTCGGTCGAGCCGCTCAGGCGGGCGGACATCACCGTGCGGGTCGGTTACGAAGAGGACATCGACCGGACCATCGAAATCCTGCTGGACCTGGTCCGGAACGAAGGCCGAGTCTTGGATCACCCCGAACCTGCGGTGTTCGTCTCGGCCTGGGCGGACTCCTGGGTCGAGGTGGCGGTGCGCCCCTGGACCCGCAACGAGGACTGGTGGTCCCTGCTGAAGGATCTGCCTCGGCTGGTGGTACTGCGGTTCGCCGAAGAGGGGATCGAGATTCCCCGCCCGCGCATGGAGATGCATGGGGTGCCGGGGGCGCAATCGCCGAAACCCGAGCCTGCCGAATAGCCCGGCAGGGATTTTGTGATAGGCTGCGAAAAAGGCCCCCCGGGGGGCCTTTTTTTACGCTTGGGATCCGGGGGTTCTACGCGTCCATGTCTTTCCACCGCCGCGCCATCCGCGCGAACACGACCAGCGCGATAATCGCCGCAAATCCGATTGCGGCAAACGGGAACCACACATAGGGGCCCGGGCTGTAGGTCTTCCACAGCAGATCGGTGGCCGCCGTGGCATCGAGGCCCGTGACTTCCTGCAGCTTCAGGAACGCGTCGGTTCGGGCCACGCCTAAAGTCGAGTCCAGCGACCCCACCTTGCCGTCCCAGGTTCCTCCGCGCAAAAATTCGGTGTGCTCAGCCAGATACTTTTGCGCCAGCACCGCCTTCTCGCCGAAGTTGCCGTAAACGTAGCCCTGCAGTTTCGCCCCGATCAGGCCGCCGATCCCCACCGGGATGTTCACGTAACCCAGGTACAGGCCCTTCTTGCCCGGCGGCGAGATCAGCCCCAGATATTCGCTCTTCTTGGGCCCGGTAAGCATCTCGCCGAACGAGAACCCGGCCACACCCACCAGGAAAATCCCCCCCACGTTGGTCAGCCCGGAAATCAGGACGCCGGCCGTGGCCATCGTCATGCCGATGACCATCGACTCCAAGGTACGCATCTTGCGAACCAGATACGAAATCGGGATCACCAGCAGCACGATCAGCACCGCATTCAGGTTGATCAGCAATTCCTGGGGAACCTGCGGTCCGCGGTCCGTCTCGACCACCCAGCTGTCAGGTAAAAACGGCACGCTGCGGATCCAGCCGGCCACATCGCCGGAATCGTTCCAGTCGGTCACGAAGTTGGGCTGCAGGTCCCACAGCGCGTACATCATCAGCCAGAAACAGCTCATGATCAGCAGCCAGGTGACCAGCCGCATGTCGCCCAGGTTGCGCAGCGTGCGGACCAGTACCCGTAGTGGGCCCTGGGTCTTGTCGGCGCCGGATTCGAAGTCCTTGAAGGTGAACAGCATCAGGTAGTTCAGGCTCATGATCGCCGCGGCCGTATAGAACAGCTGCTGCCAGCCGTAATCGGTGCGAATGAAGTTGGCCATCATCGGGGCCGCGGCGGCGCCCACGTTCACGATCCAGTAGAAGATGCCCCAGCCCATCGAGGAGTTCTTCTTGGTCAGGTTGTGCGCCAACGAACCCTGGATGCTCGGCTTGAAGAACGCGGTTCCGGTGGCCAGCACGATGACGCCAAACAGGAACCCGGCGTACGAGGTGAGCGAGCCCATCAATATGTAGCCGATGATGTTCAGCGTGATCGACACGAACAGCGACTTCTTGTAGCCGTAGCGGTCGGCGAAGCCTCCGGTGAACGTGGGCAGGATCGACTGGAAGGCGAACCAGAAGGCGTAGATGGTGCCCTTGTCCGCGGCGGTCAGGTGAAGCCCGTTGGGGTCGTCGGCCTGCATGATGTACAGCGCGATCACACTGCGCACCGAGTAGTAGGCCAGGCGCTCGAACATCTCGATGATGTTCAGCATCCAGTAACCGACGGTGAAACCCATGATCGTCCTGCGTCCGGAGATGTCGGTGCTTGCTGCGGTCACGTTGTTCCTTCCCGCGGACCGCCAAAGCGGTCCGGGTAGTTGGTGATCACCGCGTCGACACCGAGATCGATCAGGCGGCGGAATTCTTCAGGTTCGTTGACGGTCCAGACATGGACCTGCTTGCCGGCCAGGCGCGCGGCCGCCAGGAAATCCACATTGACCAGTGATTGTTCCACGCTCAGGACATCGACGGGCAGCGTGAAGATGGCCTTGGAATATTGCTCCGGGCCCAGGATGGCGCCCACGGTCAGCGCCGGGTCCGCCTCTTTGAGGGCGGCGGCGATCCCGTGGTCGAAGGAGGTGATCAGGCCACCGCGGGAGCAATGATCCTCAATATTATTATCATGAAGAGCCCGGATCGCCAAATCCACAACCTGTCTTTCGTGTCCGTGGAGCTTCAATTCGATGTTCAGGGGCAGGCGATCCCGGGTGAATTCGAGCACTTCTTCGAGGGACAGAATGCGCTGCCCGGCGAATTCGGGGCCGAACCACGAACCGGCGTCGAGGGTCTGCAGCTCGGCCAGGTTTTTTTCCCACAGGGGCCCCGCGCCGCTGCTGGTGCGATCCAGGAGATCGTCATGGAACACCGCGAAACGATCGTCGGCCGTCTGCTGGATGTCGATTTCGGCCATCTGCGCACCAAGCGCGATAGCTTTTTCCAGGGCGGCGATGGTATTCTCGGGCGCGTGGCCCGAAGCCCCGCGGTGGGCGCAATTGATGGTCGAACTCACAGAAACCCCTTCAACTTTGATTCAGGATGACGAACATGACCGGTTCCCGCGGCAAAAGATACACCGACCGGCCCCTTCCGGCCTACCGCCACCTTCCGGGCGTCACGCCCCACCCCACCCGCGACCCCGAGGGCCACTCGTTCGGACAACCGGAGCAGAGCCTGCCGGACCTCAACCACGAGGACTGGCGCAAGAGCGAGGAATACCTCTTCGGCATCGATCTTTTCAACGAGGGCTACTGGTGGGAATGCCACGAGGTGCTGGAGGGTTTGTGGCACGCCTCGGGGGTCGGCAGCGAAGCCGGCCACGTGCTGCAGGCGGTGATCCAGTGCGCGGCGGCCCACCTGAAGGCCTCGACCGACCGGCCCGTCGGGGCCATGCGCCTGCACGATCATTCCCTGCGGCACGCCCGCTGGTCGGGTTCGCGGAAACTCGGCCTGGACCTGGAAGCCGTGGTCCGGGACACGCGGGCGTATATCACGGTCGAAGAGGTCGAGCCGGCCCAGTTGGTGCTGGAATTTCCTGGGAAAAAAATCTAAGTGTGTGCCCGGCCTGATACCTCTTGGGCCATTGTCCTGTCACGATTCGTTAGGAGATTCACCATGAGATGGCTCGTTCTGCTTCTGGTTCTGGTTACTTGGGGTTGCTCCTCTGACTCACACGAGGACCAGGCCAAACATTGGAGTTACGAGGGGGACACCGGCCCCGATCACTGGGCCGAGCTCGACCCCGCCTGGGAGATCGCCGCCAAGGGCCAGAGCCAGTCCCCTATCGATCTCGGGGAAGCGAGGCAGGGCGATGCCGGAAACCTGGAATTCCACTATCTCGAATCGGGACTCCGGGTCACCAACACGGGGCATTCCGTCCAGATCACCGTCGAAGCCGGAAGCTGGGTGGAAATTGATGGCAAACGATTCGAATTGAAGCAATTCCACCTCCATTCCCCCAGCGAGCACACCATCAACGGAGAATACTCCGCGATGGAGGCCCACTTCGTCCACGAAAGCGACGACCACCGTCTCGCCGTGGTCGGCTTTCTCATGGACGAGGGGCCTGAGGCTCCGAATTTCGACCTGTTCCTCGCCAACATTCCTGAGGTCGGCGAAACCCGTACCATCCCGGACTTCCAGATGAACCTCGGGAAGATTTTGCCCGAGGATAAGCTGCACAAATTCCACTACTCCGGATCCTTGACCACGCCGCCGTGCACCGAAAACGTGGAGTGGATCGTGCTCAGGACGCATGCCTCGATCTCCGCCGAGCAGATCGGGGTTTTCCGGAAGTACTACCAGGGAAACAACCGTCCGATCCAGCCGCTGAACGGGCGGGAACTCATGGTGGACTAGAGGTCCTGGCCTGCATGATTAAATCCGGGCCCGGCGCCACAAAGCCCATAGCACCGCGGACGCCACCACGCTTCCCAGCCACCCGGCCAAAACCGGCGGCAGCATCCCATGCCGCCCCAGCGCATGGGCACCACTCGTGACGACGTTAAAGGCAAAAATGAACAGGAGGGCCGTCAAAAATCCGCCGTATACCGACTTCCGGCGGGGCGACGAGGCCAGGATGATTCCGGCCGTCACGGCGAACAGGTTGGCCATCGGATAGGCGAACATGGCGTGGAAAGCCGTCTCTTCGGCCGGTTGCGACAACGTTGGCAGAGCCCCCAGGGTGACCCGGGCCAATCGGAGGGCGATGGAATATCCGGTCGCCAGAACCCCCACACCCAAGACGGGCCACATGATCTGAATCATCGAAAAACCCGCCGCAGTCAGGGCCGTCAATTCTTTGAAATGCGCCCGCGGCCCCACGGTGAAAAGGGTGGCCACCAACAAGGCCAGAGGTAAGGCCCGGTCCAGCATCGACAGGACTAACACCCTGACTGAAGGCCAGGATAAATCCCC
>CBDTUS010000008.1:0-45374 GCA_965363725.1 uncultured bacterium
AAAGTCCCGCCGCATCCAGCCACGTTTCGCCAGGCCTTGACCCGGTTGCGGGGAATGCCCACCTGGATGGAATCGGCAATGGTCTGCGCCTCGGTTGGTCGGACCGCGGCCAGGATCTCGCGACCGGAAAGATCACCCTGCGATTTCCCGGCGGCAGCCCAGGCCAGGGCCAACGGCGCGGCCCCGGCGGCCTGGACCCCGATGACGCGGGGAACCTTGCCGATCACACCGACCTGGTGCAATTCCCGGAATGCCTTGCACACGGCCGATACGATACAGCCGTCTCCCACGGGGACCAGGACGACGTCGGGTAGATCCACATCGCTTCCGGTGAATCCTCCGGTCAGGGAGGATGCCAACTCCAGTGCCGCGGTTTTTTTACCTTCGACCAACAGCGGGTTGTGGGCGCAGTTGCGGCTGTACCAACGGTGCCTGGAAATTTCCGTCAGGGATAGGTCGAAGGCCTGGTCGTAGGAGCCGTCCACCGGAATGACCTTGGCACCATGCAAAATCAACTGGGCGAGTTTGGCCCGGGGCGCGGCCGCCGGTACGAAGATGGTGCAGGTCATGCCCGCTCGTGCAGTCAAAATCGCCAAGCTGGCCGCAGCGTTGCCGGTCGAGGCGCAGGCCAGATGGTCGGTGCCCAGTTGCCTGGCGCGAGCGATCGCCACGGCGGCGGCCCGGTCCTTGAGGCTGGCCGAGGGCAGGCAGGTATCATCCTTCAGGACCAACGACTGCAAGCCAAGGAACTGGGCCAATCGGGGCACATCATGGGTGGGAGAGCCGCCCACCGACCAGGCGGGATGGTCGGCCGCAGGTTTGACCGGCAACAGGGGGGCGAAGCGCCACAGGCCACCGGGACCATCTTCGATGATCCGGCCGGAAGCCGTGATGGCACCGTAGTCGTAGACAACATCCAGAATCCCGTCCACACCGCAATCACTGCAAACGAAGCCATCGTAACTGGGATCGTATTCCCGATCGCAAACCACGCATCGATAGCCCGACCAATGAGGGTTGTTCGCGACTGTCGGGAGGCTGTCCGCGGGTCCGTTCATGGGAACTCCTACATGGTCAGGCCCATCAGGGCCTTGGCGGTGTGCAGTCGGTTTTCGGCCTCGTCCCAGACCACGGAATGGGGCCCGTCGATCACCCCGTCGGTGACTTCCGCGCCCCGGCTGGCGGGCAGGGGATGCATGTAGATGGAATCCGCCCTGGTCAGGGCCATCCGCTCTTCGTTGCACACCCAGCCAGGATACTTTTCGATGTGCTGCACCGCGGCTTCGCGGTCGGGCTCGTGCACCAGACAGCCCCAGCTCTTGGGGTAGACGATATGGGCGTCCTCGAAGGCCGCGTCCATGTCGTCGACCATCTCGAACTTCGATCCCGTAGCTGCGGCGTTGGCCTTAGCCCGGGCGACCATCTCGGGCAGGAGCTTGAATTCGGGGGGGTGGGCCAGCGTCACGTCCAGTCCGAAGCGGGTCATCAGCAGGATCTCCGACTGGGGCACGGAGATGGGCCGCACGTAACTGGGGGCGTAGGTCCAGCTGACGACCATCTTGCGACCGCGGATGCCGTCGGGGAATTTCTCGCGGATGGTCATCAGGTCGGCCACCGCCTGGCAGGGATGATACAGGTCGCACTGCATGTTGATGACCGGCACGGAGCTCATCTCCGCCACGGTGCGGATAAACTTGTTGCCAACGCCCCAATCGCAGTTGCGGATACTGATGCCGTGGCCGAACCTGCTCAGAACGCGAGCGGTGTCTTCGGCCGTTTCCCCGTGGCTGACCTGCAGCTTTTCAGGAGTCAGATCGTGGGCGTGGCCGCCCAGCTGGGTCATGCCTGCTTCGAAGGAGTTACGGGTGCGCGTGCTCTGCTCGTAGAACATCATGAACAGCGTCTTGTCCGGCAGCAGCCGGTGGGGCTCCCCGCCGGCGAACTTCTTCTTCAATTCGGTGCTGGTGGACAGAAGGAATTCGATTTCCTCATCGGTCCATTCGGTGGTGGAGATGAAATGCCGGCCCCGCAGATCCATGGTGTTTCCTTTCCTTTGCGATATGGGAGGGGAAAACCATAACCCACCCGGGCGGGGCAAGGCAAACCTGCAAATGATCTTGGGTGCCAAAAAAAACCGCCCGCCGCAATGGCGGGCGGTCACAGCTGGAGCCGGGGCCGGTCAGGTTACCGGAAGCTGGCTTTCAGGTTGCCCCATGACGGGGTGTCGGTGCCCACGGCGCCGCACTCCGCGAAATGGCTGCCCAGACCCGTGAAAACGTCGCTGGGGAAGAAGGACCATTCCAGGCAGGGGTCGAAGGCGTCGTCGATGACCGTGTCGCCGTTGCAGACATTGCTCAACCGCCGCAGGGTGTGGTTTGCGGTGTTGCCATCGTCGCAGGACCAGTAGCTGCCGGGATCCTCGCCGACCCGGCCGAAGCTGTCGACCACCTCGGTGCCGGCAAAAACCAGGACCAGGGCGTCGTCGCCGTTGAAATTCAGGTTGCCGTCGGTCTGGTCCGCCACCGCAAGCAGGGCCGCTTCAGACGAAGGGTTGGCGATGACCCAGACCTCGCCGGGCTGCAGGTCCACCGAATCGAGGGGAATGCTCGTCGAGGTGGTGGCCCCGTTGGAGTAACGCTCGATGGTGTAGGAGCTCAGATTGATGAAATCCTCGGTTCCGTTGTAGATCTCGAGGGCCTTGTTGTTCCCCGATCCTTCCACGTATTCGGAAATGAGAAGATTGGTGGTCTGGGCGTGAGCCACGCCGGCGGTCAGGCACAGCGCAGCCAAGAAAAGCAATAACCTAGGCATCATCGAACTCCTGTCCGACAAGAGGTATTCAAGTCCATCCGCAGGGCCACCTCGATGGCCTTCCGGTACTTTGAGTGATGCTGATATTATATCAAATCACATCGATTTTTGTCAAACCTTTTCCCCGGGAAAACGGTGGAAAATGCTGTGAAATCAAGCAATTCCACCACTTGGGCTCGCGTCAATCCTGCGGCCCGTTGATATATTCCCCCGGCAGGGCGGCGTAGAAAGCGCAGGCGGTCAGGACATCCCGTACCGGGACGTATTCGTTGGCGGCATGGGCCTGGTCTTCCTGTCCGGGGCCGAAGCCCAGGCAGGGCACCCCGTGGAGGCCCGTGATGGCCACGCCGTTGGTGCTGAAGGTCCACCGGGAAACCTCCGGACCGGTGCCGGTCACGGCGGTGAAGGCCCGCCGGGCCGCCTCGAGGGCCCGATGGCCTTCGTCCATCGCCCAGGTGGGATAGTATTTGTCCATGGGGTAGACCAGTCCGGTCCAGGCCGGTTCCTCGTAGATGAGGGTGAAGACCTCGGCCTCGACTCCGGCATCGGCCAGGGCTGATTCCACTTCGGCGAGGGCCGATTCCCGGGAGTCGCCGATGGTCAGGCGGCGGTCTATGTGGAACTCGGCCTCGTCGGGCACGGCACAGAGGCTGGGGCCTCGACTGCCGATCCAGCTGATGGTGCAGGTGCCCTTGCCCAGGAAGGCGTCGTCCCGCAACTGATCGTTGAGTTTTTCGATGGCGCCGATCGCCGGGGCGATCTTGTAGATGGCATTGTCGCCGAGGTGGGGCATGCTGCCGTGGCAGGACCGGCCCTTGACCCGGACCCGGATCTCCATGCGGCCCCTCTGCCCGCGGTTGATCTTCAGGCCCGTCGGTTCAGTGGACACCACGAGTTCGGGGGTGAGGGTCTTCTCGGTCAGGATGTGGTGCCAGCACAGGCCGTCGCAGTCCTCTTCCATGACCGAACCGACCATCCACACCTGCAGGCCGTCCAGCAGGTCCATTTCCTTCATGATCGCCCCGGCGTAGACCATGCCCGCCATGCCGGCCTTCTGGTCCACCGCCCCGCGTCCGAAGACCTTGCCGTCCTCGACCTTGCCGGTGAAGGGATCACAGTCCCACTGGTTCTGGTCGGTGACATCGACAGTATCGAGATGGGCGTCGAAGGCGATCACCCGCGGGCCGTCCCCGATCCTGCCGAGCACGTTGCCCAGGGGGTCGAAGAAGACCTCGTCGAAACCGACTTTTTCCATTTCGGCGGCCACTCGGCGGACCACGGCCTCTTCCTGCCCGGACAGGCTCCGCACCGCGACGATGTCCCGCAGGAACGAGATGATCTCCGGTTCCAGTTCCTGGACCCGGCGGGTGAGGGCTTCAAAGTGGCCTGGTTTCATCACGGGGTCAGCCCCATCGTTTTCCAGACCCGGGCGGCGGCTTCCTGGAGGTTGGCGGCGTCCACCGGAGGGGAGTCCCCGGACAGATAGACCCGGCGGCCCCCGACGTAGACCGCCTGGATGTCCCAGGGGTGGAAGTCGAACAGGAGATGACTGAGCCAGTTGTCCGAGGTCAGGGGTGTTTTCTGGAATTTGTCCAGGAGCAGGAAATCCGCAGGCGCGCCTCCATCGAGGCTGCCGAAGGGTTCGGCGAAGATCTCACGGGCCAGGCGGAAATTGCCCAGCCAGAACCGGGCCGCGTCGGCGTGGCTCAAGGGGCCGCGGCCGCCTTCGTTGCCCCGGAAGTAGGTGGTGCGCAGCTCGCCCCACATGTTGTCGTCCAACCCGTCGGTGCCGATGCCGCAGTTGACGGGAAAGCGGTCGACGGGCGCGCGCCCAACGCCGTTGTTCATGTTCGACCGGCCGCAGTGGATGAGCCAAACGCCCTTTTCCTCGAGGACCTGCATGTCCAGGGGAGAGAGGTCCACGCCGTGGGCGAAGATGCTGCCCGGCCGCACCAGTCCGAAGTCGACCAGCCGATCCAGGGGGTCCTTCCAGCCCCGATCCTGGCTCACTTCCCGGTCGGTCGTGCCTTCGGCCAGGTGGATGTGCAGCCCCGCGCCCAGGCGGCTGCAGATGCCCTCGAGAAGTTCCAGGGTTCGGTCTTCCAAAGTGAAGCTGGCGTGGGCCCCGACCATGCCCCGGAAGCGGGGCACGCCCGACTGGGGGGAATCCAGAAGTTTCTGCAGGTAGCGCTCGGTTTCCTGCAGGGTGGTGTCCCGCTGTCCCTTGCCGCCGCGGTCGGTCACCTCGTAGCAGATGCAACCCCGCAGGCCCACCTCGTCGATACCCTTTTCCACGCGGTCCAGCGACCCGCCCACGCTGGCCAGGCTCGCGTGGTGGTCGAAGATCAGGGTGGTGCCGCAACGCACGGCGTCCCAGCTGCCGGCCAGGGCGCTCAGGTAGGTGGCGTCGGCGTCCAGGGCCCGGTCCAGGGGCCACCAGATTTCGGTCAGGATGTCGGTGAAGGTTTCCAGGGGCGCCTTGGGCAGGGGCATGCCCGCGGCCAGGGTGGCGTAGAGATGCCCGTGGGCGTTGATGTTGCCCGGCATGACGACCCGGCCCTGGAGATCGACGACCTCTTCACCGTCGGCCGGCTGCAGCCCGGTCCCGCGTTCGGTGATCCGGTCGCCGGCGATTCTCAGATCGACGACCTGGACCCGGCAGTCGGCCTGGGCGTCCATGGCGACGGGAAAATAGTCGAGCACGGTTCCGTTCTTCAGAAGCAGTCCACTCACCGTTTTCCTCCTGAATGATGGGCACATCCACCTGTCGACCCGGGGCACCGGGGCCAGACTGGAAATCTAACACAGGTTCCCGGCAAAACAAAAGGCCCCGCGAGGGGCCTTTCGAATCCGGCGCTCAGGGGAGGGACCTACTCCTGGTCCGGCAGCAGATCCTCCACGGATTTGAAGATGTTCTTCACCGTGTATTCGGTGACGACCCAGATCCCGGGCTGGCCGCGGACCATCATCCAGACACCGGCCTGCCCGCCCTCCTCGGCTTCCCGGGTGTTCCCGAATTCCAGGGTCAGGCTGGAGCCGTCTTCCCTGGTGATCGTCGCGGTGCGGGCGGGAACGGCGAGGCCGAAGGCCTCGAGGTCGCCCTGGGGATCGTCCACGTCCGTTGCGCGGATCTTCGCCAGGGAGTTCAGGAGGCCGTCGGCCTTGGTCTTGGCCAGGGCCGCCGAGCGGGGGGTGACCAGCTTCCATTCCCAGGTGGTGCGGTCCAGTTCAGCCGGAGCGTCTTCCGCCGGCAAGGAAGCTTCGCCGGCGGACTCCGCATCGGCCGCAGGCGGCACCACCGCGAATTCCTTGACCATCTCCAGCATCTGCCCGCCGTCGTTCAGGATCACCCTGTCGACCGCCAGGTTGTCCTCCTGGACCGCCTGCAGTTCCAGGAAATGCTTGTAGCCGGGCCGTTCGGGTCCGTTGTAAAGGCCGAGCTGCGCCAGCAGGTTGATCTGGCTCAGATAGACCTCGTGGGAATCCGGTCGGCGGACGAAGTTGCCCGGAAACCTCTCCGGCTGGCCCCCGACGTCCACGGCCAGGGCCAGGGTCCCCTGTTTGTCGTAGGCGCGGATCTTGACGGCCGTGTCACCGGACAAGCTGTAGTCGGCCAGGACGGATTCGTTGTCCGAGCGGAATTCACCCGTCAATCCACCCGCGTTGCGCAGGAGGGTTTCGATGCGCGCCAGATTGGCCGGCGCGTCCCAGTTGCTGGCCAGGACCCAGCCCGTGGGGGTGGACACCAGATCCACCACCACCTCCTCGGTGCCCTGCCCGAGGGTGATGCGGTCCAGCTGGTCCGGTGTGACGGTCGCTTCGACCACCGTGACGGTGGCCGATCGGTTGGTGTCCTTTTTGTGGCCGGCTTTCTGGAGCAGGCTGATCCCTGCCAGCACCACCAGGACGGCGGCCAGGATCAGGATGTTTCGGTTCTTGAGCATTGTCATCATCCTCCTTTAGCCGGCTGAACCGGTGGCGTGCCTGATGGTTTCGCGGTACCGGGCGGCTTCCTTGCGCCGCATGCCCGCGCGCATGATGCCGAAGATCGCCAGCAGGGCGGGAACCAGGATCACGCCCACGATCCGCCACATCATCTTCTGCTTGGCGTCCACGGGCTTGATCACCCGCTGGGTCAGGGTCTTGCTGCGGATGCTCAGGAGGTCCTGCGACCCGGCCATGAAATCCACGGCGTTGAGCAACAACAGGGCGTTCTGGCCGGCGGCCAGGATGTTGTCGTCGAACATCTTCGAACTGCCCACCAGGAACAGCTGTCCTGGCGCGGGGTCCACCGGGGCGGGTTGGGCCTGAATCTGGCTCAGGGGATCTTCAGTGCCAGGGGGCGGGTTGGCGCTCTCGGGCCAGGCGGGGGCCTCCCCGTCGGCAAACGTATCGGGGAAGGTCCCTTCCACCAGCACGGCCAGGGGCTGGGCTCCGAGCCTGTTCTTTCCGTCGGGGCTGAAGGTGGCCGCCGACAGGGGGCCTTCGCTCCAGGGTTCGCTCCAGACGTCGTCGCTGCTGTGGATGAGCTTGGAAACCTCCAGGCCGTGGGAGGCGGCCTGGTCGGCGTCGATGGCGATCGGCGTGCCCCACAGGTAGAAGACCGCGCCGATGCGGTTGACCAGGGGACTGTCCTGGTCCATCTGCACCTCGGTCACCCGGATCTGGATCGGCAGCCGCACCGGCTCGCGGGTCTGCATCCGCAACCCGCCGAGGTTCACCTCGCGCGGCAGGTCGATGGTTTCCATCGCCGTGTCCATGAAATGGTCCTCCGAAATGGTCAAACCGAACTCGGCGAGCATGGGTTCGAGGCCGGTCTCCACGCCTTGGCCGCTGATCGACCAGCCGCCGTTAGGGGCGGGGCTGTAACCGTACTCGTGGGCCTGTACGCCCATGACCACGGGCACGCCGCGGCGCAGGGCGCGATTGATCTCGAAGACCTGACGCTCGTTCAATGGGCCGGTGGCCATCACGATCAGGGCGTCGATGTCCTCGGGGACGGGGGAGGCCTCGGTCAATTCGATGGGCACCGCCTCGTAGTGCCCCTGGGTCATCAGCTGGGAGAGCTGGGAGAACTGTTCTGTGGGCTCGGGCGGCTGCATGCCCTGCTGCAGGTACATCATGGCCAGTTGCTGGTCGACCGGTTTCTTGGGCCCGAAAATGGCGACCCGGGGAGCCTTGTCCCTGGTCAGCCGGTAGACCGGGCCGATGATGTCCTGCTCCAGCGCCGCCAGGTTCTGCGGCAGTACCTGGGGCAGCACTTCCTCGGGCTTGTCCTTGTAGGCGATGGTCAGGGCGCTCCAGATCAGCTTGATGCCCATCTCGTCCTTCTCGATGGACTGCACCTGGAAGGGCCGGACCCCCTTGGCGCCGAGGGTCTGCTGCATCTCCTCGTCGTTCTGGGGATTGAAGACCTGGAACTCGAGCATACCGTCGGCGACCTGCTCGAAGTTGCGCATCTGCTCGGTGATGTCCCGTTCGAGATTACGCAGCTGGGTAGGCATCTTGTCCGCCGGCGTGATGTACAGCTTGACCTGCACGGGGACCTGCAGACCCTTGAGGATCTTGGCTGCCGCCGGCGACATGGTAAACAGCCGGTCGCTGGTCATGTCGACACGGGCACCGGGCAGGTTGTCCAGCACCGAGACCAGGAAAAACGCAATGGCCGCCAGGAGCACGGCCGACACCGCAAAGGTGATACGGAAGTTTCTGCGCTTGTTGTTCATTAGTACTTCCTCCCTTTCAGCCATAGCGTGTTGAGGGAGAGGAACACGGCGGTCAGACCCAGGAAGTAGGCCAGGTCGCCGAGGCTGATCACGCCCCGCAGCATCATTTCGAAGTGGTCCGACAGACCCAGGTAGTGCTGCATGAAGGAGCCGAAGCCGGGAACCCAGCCGTCGATGGTGGCGGCCACGCCGGGCACCCCGACGATGAACACCAGGAAACAGGCCATGATGCCCAGGATCACCGCGGAGATCTGGTCACGCATCAGCCCGCTGGTGAAGGTGCCGATGGCCAGGTAGAGCCCGCCCAGCAGGGCGGCGCCGATATAGCCGCTCCACATGGCGCCGACGTCCGGATTGCCCAGCGCCATGATCATGATGGGCAGCGGCAGGGTGCCCGCCAGCGCGATCAGGTAGAAGGCGAAAGCGGCCAAGTACTTGCCCATCATCACCTCGCGGGTGCGCATGGGCAGGGTCATCAGGAGTTCGAAGGTGCCGGTGCGCTTGTCCTCGGCCCACAGCCGCATGCTCACCGCGGGAATGAAGAAGATCAAGAAGAAGGGCAGGTTTCCGAAGAACGACCTCAGGTCGGCGGCGCCGTTGAGGAAGAACCCTGTCATGAACAGCCCCGAATTCAGCACCAGGAAAGCGATGATGAAGATGTAGGCGATGGGGCTGTTGAAGTACGACCCGAATTCACGCCGGAAGATGGTCATCGTGTTGTGCATCTAGGCCACCCCCCTCAGGTCGCGGCGGTTGGCGCGTTTGGTCAGGGCGATGAAGGTATCCTCGAGGCTGTAGGTGGCTTCGTGAAGCTGGGTCAAATCCCAGTCACGGCCGCGGGCCAGCCGATCCACCGCGCCGACCAGATCGGTGTCGAAAGGGCCGCGCACTTCGAAGCGGCAGCCACCGTCGGCGGCCAGGGTTTTGACTTCGGTCACTTCGGTCAGATCCCGCAGGGCCGTTTCCACGGCGGAGCCGTCTTCCCGGAAACCGGCGAACACCCGGTTGGTGCCCATGGCCTCGCGGGACAGGCCGCCGACGTTGCCGTCGGCGATGATCCGGCCCTCGTTGATGATGACCACACGATCGGTCACCGGGCTGACTTCCTGGAGGATGTGGGTCGAGAAGATGATGGTCTTTTGCCCGGCCAGGCTCTTGATCAGGTCGCGGATGCCGAGGATCTGCAGGGGGTCGAGCCCGCTGGTGGGCTCGTCCAGGATCAGGATCTCGGGATCGTGGATGAGGGCCTGAGCCAATCCTGTCCGCTGCCTGAATCCCTTGGATAGTTCGCCGATGTTCTTCTTGTATTCGGTGACCAGGCCGCAGGCCTCGACGCACCAGTCGAGCCGGCTGCGCAATTGTCCCGCCGACAGGCCGCGGGCCCGCCCGACGAAGGTCAGGTATTCCTGGATGTTCATGTCCAGGTAAAGGGGAACATTTTCCGGCAGGTAGCCGATGCGCCGCCGCACATCCAGCGGCTTCTCCAGGACGTCGATCCCATCCACGGTGACCTGGCCCTGATCGGGGGCCAGGAAGGTGGTGATGATCTTCATGGTCGTGCTCTTGCCGGCGCCGTTGGGGCCCAGGAAACCGAGGATTTCTCCCCGGTCCAGGCGGAACGAAACGTCGTCGAGCGCGCGCATGGTCCCGAAGCTCTTGGTGATACCGCGAACTTCGATCATCGCGAAGACTCCTCAGGGGTTGACATTGATCAATGGATTAAGACGAACAAATTGGCGCCAAATATAAGCGCAAGCCCCCGGATACTGCAATGACAGTAAAAAGTTCCGGCAAAATCAGGGAAATTCGTGTGGCTGAATTATATTTTTATCGTATATTGGCGATTAACGATAAAGGAGGTTGCGGTGGCTATTCATAAAAGCGGAGAATTCGGCGCCGAACTGGTGGCCCTGGCCGACCTGGCGAAGGCCCTTAGCCACCCGGGCCGTCTGAAGATCCTGCGCATCCTCTCCGGGCAGGCTTGCAACTGCGGCGACATCGTGGCGCGCATGCCCCTTTCGCAGGCCACCGTATCCCAGCACCTGAAGGAATTGAAGAAAGTCGGTCTGATCCAGGGGGCGATAGAGGGACCGCGTACTTGCTATTGCCTGGACAAGGACGCCCTGGCCGAAGCCGGGATTTCGTTTGCCCAACTTTTCGCAGGCGTTGCCTGCTGCGACACCAAAGGAGAATCCTGTGAAGAATGCTGATGAACTCAAGGACATCGTCAAGACCACCTACGGTGAGATCGCCCGTCAGGGCGGCAGCTGCTGCGGTCCTACCGGTTGCTGCGACAACCTCGGCGGCACCAGCTTCGCCGAGGACTACCGCGGGCTGGACGGGTATTTTCCCGAGGCGGACCTGGGGCTGGGCTGCGGGATTCCCACCGAATACGCCGGCATCGAAACCGGCCAGACGGTCATCGATCTGGGCAGTGGAGCCGGCAACGACGTGTTCGTGGTCCGGGCCATCGTGGGGGACCAGGGCCGGGTCATCGGCCTGGACATGGTGCCGGACATGGTGGCCAAGGCGAAGGCCAATGCCGCCCAGCTGGACTACGGCAACGTGGAGTTCCATCTGGGAGAGATCGAGGACATGCCCCTGGACAGCGGCACCGCCGATGTGCTGGTCAGCAACTGCGTCCTGAACCTGGTGCCCGACAAGCAGCGGGCCTTCGGGGAGATCCACCGGGTGCTCAAGCCTGGCGGCCATTTCTGCGTGTCGGACATCGTGCTGGAGGGTGAATTGCCAGTGGCCCTGGCCGAGGCGGCGGTCGCCTACGCGGGCTGTGTGGCGGGTGCCCAGAAAAAGGACGAATACATGGGCACCATCGCCGCGGCAGGGTTCACCGGTGCGGCCATTCGGTCCACCCGTCAGGTGCATTTGCCGGATCAGCTGCTGGAGGAGGTCCTGGGCACCGACGGGGCCGCTTCGCTCCAGGGCTCGGGTTTCGGCATTTACAGCATCACCGTGGTGGGCTACAAAGACCCTGAGGACTCATGACCCGATCCAATCCGCATGATCGCTTCGAACCCCGGCTCTGGGAGTATGAACTGCCCGGCGGCTGGATCGTGCTGGCCGGGAAGAACGATCAAGACAATGATCACCTGTCGCTGAAAATGGCGAAGGCCAACGACTACTGGTTTCATGTGAAGGGCCTGCCGGGAAGCCATGTGCTGCTCCGGGTGCCGTCGGGTCAGGAGCCGGACAACGTGACCATCAAGGCCGCCGCCGCGGTGGCGGCCTGGCACAGCAGGAAAAGGGAAGCGAAGCAGGTGGCGGTCAGCGTCACGCGGGCGCGCTTCGTGACCAAACCGAGGGGCGCCAAACCCGGCACCGTGGAGATCCGCAAGGACAAGGTGCTGACGGTCCGGCCGGCCATTCCGGAGGATGGATAACCGTGGAACAGATCAACCTCTGGCTCGATGCCAACCTGCAGAACCAGTACTGGCGCGTGGCGATCATCATTGCCGTCGCCCTGGTGATCGCGCTTTTGTTGAGGGTCCTTCTGGTGCCCCTCCTTTTGCGGTTGTCTCGCAGGACCGCCTCCAGGATCGACGACCGGGTCTTCGAACTCTTCTGGCCGGCCCTGTTGCGGACGGTGCTCCTGGAAGGGGTCTATATCGCGACGATGGATTTCGTCCAGAAGGAAAATATCGATGCCATCGTCCACAGCGTGACGGTGACCCTGATGGTCCTCATCTGGGGCCGTTTCCTGGCCGCAGCGGCCGACATCATCTTCAAGAGGCTGAGCGAGACCTCGGATAAATACCCGTGGATCCAACCGCAGACCCTGCCCCTGGTCAAATTCATATTCAAGGTCACTCTGTTCGGGATCATGACCTATCTGCTCATGGCGGCCTGGCACGTAAACCTGACCAGCTGGCTGGCCAGCGCCGGGGTCATGGGCATCGCGGTGGGTTTTGCGGCCAAGGACACCTTGGCCAACTTCATCGCGGGGATCTTCATCCTGGCCGACGCGCCCTACAAGGTGGGGCAGTACATCATCATCGACGGTGAGACGCGGGGTGTGGTCACGGAGATCGGGATCAGGTCCACCCGGCTCTTGACCCGCGACAACGTGGAAGTCACTGTGCCCAACGCCGTGATCGGCAACGCCAAGATCGTCAACGAATCGAGCGGACCGTCTCCGAAGATGAGGGTGCGGGTGGTCGCCAGCGTGGCCTACGGCAGCGATGTCGACGAAGTCCGGGCGATCCTGGAGGGATGCCTCCAGGACCTGCCCAACACCAGCGACAGCAAGGACGGGGTGGTGCGTTTCGTGAGCATGGGGGAGTCGAGCCTCGATTTCCAGGTCCTGGTCTGGATCACCCACCCGGTTTTTCGGGGCCGGGTGATCGACGCCCTCAATACCAGTATCTACAAGGCGTTGACCTCCGCCGGGATCCAGATTCCCTTTCCGCAGCGGGATCTGCACATCAAGAACTGGCCCTCGCCGCCCCAGGTCTGACCCCCAGAAAAAAGCCCGGGCTAAGGGGCCCGGGCGTTTTTTTTGGGTGAATCCCCCG
Organism: uncultured bacterium; assembly: GCA_965363725.1. GTDB lineage: Bacteria > Krumholzibacteriota > Krumholzibacteriia > LZORAL124-64-63 > LZORAL124-64-63 > JAGLCY01. The sequence goes on from CBDTUS010000008.1 coordinate 13,067, forward strand.
GATCAGGATCCGCCGAATTTCACCGTCAGGCCGCCGGCGACTTCCCACTGCCAGATGGCGTTGCCGCCCACTGAGATTGAGGCTCCTCCGCCACCGAACCACAGGCCGGCACCGGTATTGTACATGGTCGGAATGGCCTTGAATGACGCCCGGATTCCCACCTTCTGCGCTTCCCCGAAATAGGCCTTCAGACCCAGGCCGAAGGCCAGGGAGAACTTGGTGGTGGACTGGGTGCTGACGACCGTTTGGTCGTCGAGGGTGATCGTGCCATTGGACGGACTGAAGTAGGTGGCACCCAGGCTGCCAAAGACGAATGGCGTGACCTTGCTGCCTGGAGGCGTCAGATCGCGGAGCGAACCGATGTGCCAGATGTTCACCGACATGGGGGTCAGTTCCCTCAGGCCCTGGAAGTCCAGGTCCAGGGCGCCATCCTGGCGTGTATAACTCAGTTCGATGGCCTGCATGGGGTGTATGTTGTAGTCCAGGGCGAAGCCGAAGCTGGGGCCTGTAGCCGTCCGGATCTTCCGGGTATCGAAGCTATAGGACAGGTCGATGTTGCCGCCCCACATGTGCCCGTAGGTGGCGCTCAGTTCAAAAAAGGGTTGGAACCCGGAATTCTGTGGCCGAGCCGAGGAGCTTCCACCACGGCGCTGGGCCATGGCCTCATCGGTGAATGAGACCAGAAGAACGGCCATCAGGCCAAGCATCGCGATCCATTGCAGTCTCTTCATCACGTTTCCTTTCGGGATAATTCGGGGCAATATCAACGATTCGATTTGATAGAGCAAACTAGTTTCAAAAGCCAGAAATGTCGATGGGAATTCCGTTCACGATGACGGTTCGGGCCGGTTCGGGGTGGCACAGGAGCAGGGCGGCCACCGGATCGTCGGCGCCGTCGTAGCCGATCGCTTCCAGGTCGAACAGGGCCAGGTCGCAGGCCCGGCCGGGTTCCAGAGCGCCCACATCATCGCGGCCCAGGCAACCGGCGCCGCCCAGGGTGGCCATCTCGAGCACCTCGTTCACGGTCATCGCCGCCGCGCCCCCGGTGACCCGGTGCAGCAGCAGAGTCTGACGCAGCTCGGCCAGTAGGTGGGAGCTGTCGTTGCTGGCGGAGCCGTCCACGGCCAGGCCCACCGGGCAGCCCGCAGCACGCAGGTCCCGGACCCGGCAGATCCCCGAGCCGAGCCGCATGTTGGAACTCGGGCAATGGGCGATGCCGACCTGCGCCTTACCCAGCCGGACGATCTCCTCGTCCTCGAACCAGATGCCGTGGGCCAGCCAGACGTCGGGTGCGAGCCAGTCGACCGAGGCCAGAAAATCGAGGGGTCGTTGGCCGTAGAACTCAAGGCAGTATTCGTTCTCGTCCCGGGTCTCGGCGAGGTGGGTGTGCAGGCGTACGCCATGGGCCCGGGCCACCGCGGCGGTGTCCCGCATCAGTTCCGGGCTCACCGAAAAGGGCGAGCAGGGGGCCAGGGCGATCCGCACCATCGCGCCCGGTCTGGGGTCATGCCATTTGGCGATCACCCGTTCGCTGTCCGCCAGAATGGTGTCGGGGTCCTGGACCACCGAATCGGGCGGCAGGCCGCCGTCCTTGACCGAGCGGCTCATGGAGCCGCGCGTGGGGTGAAAACGGATGCCGACTTCGGCTGCCGCCTCGATGGTGATGTCGATCAGGTGAGGCGACGCGCCTGTCGGAAACAGGTAGTGGTGGTCGGTGGTCAGGGTGCAGCCCGACCGCATCAGCTCGCGGAAGCCCACGACCGCGCCCCGGAAAAAATCCTCGTCCTTCAGGTCGGCCCACACCGGATAGAGGGTTTTCAGCCACCCGAACAGTTCGCTGTCGACGGCGTCGCGCCAGGCGCGGGTCCGGGTCTGGTAGAGGTGGTGATGGGTGTTGATCAGTCCCGGCAGGACAACGCAGCCGGCGGCATCATGTACACCGAACCGGACCGAAGGGACATCGGCGATCATTTCTGGTACGGGGCCGGTGCCCACCGCGACGATCATGCCGTCCACCGAGGCGACCCAGGCCTCGTTCAGCACCTCGCGCGTCGGGTTCATGGTCACCAGGGTGCCAATATTGCGGATCAGCAAAAGGCGGGGTTCCGTCATCTTTCGACTCCTGGGGCGGGCCGGTAAAACCTTGCCTCATTATCATGTCCCAGTATACTCGGGCCTTCTGTCATGGCCAGCCCGGATCGTCCCGCGTCGATCGGGCTTTGGAGAGGGGATATCCCATGTGGAATCTGAAGGACTACCGGTTCGCCACGAATCCCGCCGAAGCAGTGGCGTTGATGCGTCGGGGCCCAGGCAAGGGCGCCTACATCGCCGGGGGCACGGATATGCTCCTGGACCGTCCGGCCTGTGATTTCGTGGTCGACGTCAATCACGCCGGGATCGGGGACATCGCGCGCACGCCCGGCGGGGACATCTTCCTGGGCGCCGCGGCCACCTTGCACGACATCACCCGCTGCGATCTGGTGCGGGACTTCGCCGACGGGGCCGTCTGCTTCGCGGCCGAACATTGCGGCAACCGGCCGGTCCGGTCCACTGCCACCGTGGGCGGCAACCTCTGCAACGCCCTGCCATCGGCCGACATGGCTCCAGTGCTGCTGGCCCTGGACGCAACCTGTTACATCGCCGACACCGACAGCCAGGAAAGCCTGCCACTGACCGATTTTTTCGTGGGACCGCGGATGACGGTGCTGGAGGACCGGCTCCTGGTGGGCGTGGCCCTGCCGGCCGATTGTGCCGGTTGGCGATGCGTTTCGCAGAAACTGACGCGGTCGGCCGAAGACATCTCCCTGGTCCAGGTGGCCGTGGCGCTGGCCGTCGAGGACGGGAAAATCCGGGATGCCCGGATCGCCCTGGGTGCCGTGGCCCCGGTTCCCCTGCGGGCCACCCTGGCCGAATCGATGCTCGTGGGCCAGGAGATTGCCCTGGTCACCCCGGATGTGGTGGCCGATGTCGGCAGCATCGCCGCTGGAGAGTGCGAACCCCTGGATGATCACCGGGCCTCGGCCGAATACCGGCGGGAGATGACGGGTGTACTGACCCGACGACTGGTGGCGCGGGCATTGGTCGGAGACACGGTTCCGGGTGAAGGAGGTGCGGCGTGAACATCGTTTTTAACCTCAACGGGCGGGAGACGGCCAGGGAGGTGGCCCCGGGCGAGACACTGCTGGAGGCCCTGCGCACCTGGCGTGTTTTTTCCGTCAAGCGGGGCTGTGAAACCGGGGACTGCGGTTCCTGCACCGTTCTTTTGGACGGGGAGCCGGTCAATTCCTGCGTGGTGCTCGCGGCCCGGGCCCACGGCCAACAGGTGACCACCATGGAAGGCTTGCTGGGAGACCCCCTGATGATCCGCCTGCAGACCGAACTGGTGGAGTACGGCGCAGTCCAGTGCGGCTACTGCATGCCGGGTCTGCTGATCAGTCTCTATGCCCTGATGAATCAGACCGAGGCGGTGGACGAGGCTGCCATCCGCCACGCCCTGACCGGCAATCTCTGTCGCTGCACCGGCTACTTGAAGCCCGTGGAGGCCGCGCGGGCGGTGGCCGCGGCCCGGGAGGTGTCCTCATGAAGGTGGTCGGGAAAAACGTCACCAAGATCGATGCCTTCAAGCTGGCCCGTGGCGAACCCGTGTTCACCGACGACTTCGTCCGCGAGGGCATGCTCTACGCCAAGGTCCTGCGGTCTCCCCATGCCCACGCGAGGATCCTGGAGGTGGATGCGAGCGCGGCGCTCCGGTCCGAGGGCGTGGTCGACGTCATCTGGCACCGGGACGTCAAGGCGATTCCCTACACCCGGGCGGGCCAGAGCTACCCCGAACCCTCCCCCTATGACACGGTGATCATGCCGGACAAGGCGCGTTTCATCGGCGACCGGGTCGCCGTGGTGGTGGCCGAAACGCTGGCCGCGGCCGAGGCAGCATTGGATCTCGTGACGGTAAGGTATGAGGAACTGCCCGCGCTGACGGACATGGACGACGCCCTGGCCAACACCGACATCCTCATCCACGAGGCCGAAGATCCCCGCGGCATCAGCGAAGCGGGCCGTTCCAACGTCGCCGCACGCATCGACAAGCAGGTTGGCGACGTGGACGCGGCCCTGCCCGGGTGCGACCTGGTGGTGACCCGGACCTACCACCTGCCGCGGGTCCAGGCCAGTCACATCGAACCGCACATTTCCATCGCCTGGGTCGATGAGGACGAACGCCTGATCGTGCGCACCAGCACCCAGGTGCCGTTTCATCTGCGGCGCATGCTGGCGCGCATCCTGGAGATCCCCGAGGCCCGCATCCGGGTCATCAAGCCCCGGGTGGGCGGCGGTTTCGGGGACAAGCAGGAACTGGTGGTGGAGGATCTGGTCAGCGTGCTGGCCCTGCGGACAGGAAGGCCCGTCCGGCTCGAATTCACCCGTGAAGAGGAACTGATCGCCGCGCGCTATCGCCATCCCCAGCGCATCACCATGACCACCGGCGTGATGAAGGACGGGACCATCGTCGCCAACCGCATGCAGGTGGTGGCCGACACCGGTGCCTACGGCAGCCACGCCCTGACGGTGCAGGGCAACACCGGGCAGAAGGTTCTGCCGATGTATCCGGCCGCCAACATCCATTTCCAGGTCGAATGCGCCTACACCAACAACCCCATCAGCGGAGCCTTTCGCGGTTACGGCGCGCCTCAGGGCTGCTTCGCCCTCGAGTGCCAGATCGACGAGGTCGCCCGCGAGCTGGGCATGGACCGGCTCGAGCTACGCCAGAAGAACCATATCAAGCTGGGGGATACCGATCCGCTGTCGGCCAAGCTGGGTGAAGGCAAGGAGGGGTTGTCGCGGGTGGTCAACAGCACCGGGCTGGAAAAGGCCATCGCCCTGGGCTGCGAGGCCATCGGCTGGGGCCGGGTCACCGAGCCCTCGGCGCCGCACCTGAAACGCGGCCTGGGCATGGCGCTGGCCATGCAGGGCTCGGGCATCGCCGGCGTCGATTGGGGCGGGGCCACGGTCAAGCTGAACGACGACGGCAGCGTGAATCTCTCGGTGGGGGCCACCGACATCGGCCAGGGCTCGGACACCGTGCTGGCCCAGATGTGCGCCGAGGAGCTGGGGATCCCCTACGACAAGGTTCTGATCCTCAGCTCGGACACCGACCTGACGCCCTTCGACGTCGGCGCCTACGCCTCGAGCACGACCTACGTCTCGGGCGGCGCCGTGGTCAAGGCCGCAGCCCAGGTGCGCGACCAGTTGGCCGACTTGATCGGGGCCCACTGGGATTGCGACCCTCAGACCATCGTGTTTTCCGAAGGCCTGGTCACCGGGCCCGGGGGCCAGGGCATGACCATCGCCGAGGCGGCCCTGTACGCCCTGTACGAGGCCAAAATCCAGCCCATGGCGACGGCGAGCCACATGTCGAACGACTCGCCGCCGCCTTTTGCTGCTCAGTTCGCCGAGGTGGAAGTCGATATGGAAACGGGGCAGGTCCATCTGTTGAAACTGGTTTCGGCGGTGGATTGCGGCACGCCCATCCATCCCCGGCTGGCCGAGGGCCAGATTGAGGGTGCCGTGGCACAGGCCATGGGTTACGCTCTGTTTGAGGAGGTCCTGCTGGACAGGACGGGGAAAGTGCTGAACCCCAATTTCCTGGATTACAAGATCGCGTCGGCCATCGACATGCCGGAGATGGTGACCATCCTGGTGCCGACCGATGAACCGACAGGTCCGTTCGGAGCCAAAGCGGCCGGGGAGGTGCCCATCGACGGGCCCGCGCCTGCCATCGTGAACGCCATCTGTGACGCCACGGGAGTCCGCATGTACCGGATTCCCGCCACCGCTGAACGTGTATGGCGGGGATTAAAGGAGGAAACCCGATGATCAGGAATTTCGCACGCTATGCGCTGGCCGCCTCGGTGGTCCTGGCCCTGTTGGCCATGACCGGATGTGGGGGCGGCAAACAGGTGAGCCGCGTGGAGGTGGAGGAACAGATCGACCTGTCCGGCGAATGGAACGACACCGACAGCCAGATGGTATCGGCGGCCTTGACGACCCAGATCACCATGAGCCCCTGGGTCGAGGATTTCCGGGCGGAAAACGGCCGGAAACCCTACCTGATCGTCGGCACGGTCGGCAACAAGACGCCCGAACACATTCCGGTCAAGACCTTCATCGCCGACCTGGAACGCAATTTCATCAACGGAGCCCGGGTCAAGGTGGTGGCGACCGCGGAGGAGCGGGACCAGATCCGCATGGAGCGGGCCGACCAGCAGGAATTCTCGTCCCCCGAGACCATGAAGCAGTGGGGGCGTGAGAAGGGCGCCGATTTCATGCTGATCGGGGAGATCAACATGATCATCGACCAGGAGGGCGGCGACCAGGTGAGGTATTACCAGGTCGACGCCTACCTGGTGGACCTTGAGGACAACACCAAGGTCTGGGCGGGTTTCGAGAAGATCAAGAAGTTCGTCGGCAAGGACGCGTACAAGCCCTGATGACCGATGTACCCTCCTGAGATTCGCCGGTGCCGGGTGTCCGGGACGGCCGTTCGTGCGGCGGCCGTCCTGGTCTTTTTGCTGCCCCTTCTCCTTCTGACCACCGGCTGCGCCACCTACACCGACAAGCTCCGCAACCTGAAGCCCCAGCTGTCCGGCGGCGAGTTCGACAAGGCGCTGGACACGGTGGAGAAGGAGTCCGGCAGCAAGGACCGGCTTCTCTATTTTCTCGAGCGAGGCCTCATCCTGCACTACGCGGACCGATTCGCCGAGAGCAACGAAGCCTTCGCCGCGGCCGAGCGCACCGCCGACAATCTGTATACCAAATCGATATCCGAGGGCGCGTTTTCCCTCTTCTCCAACGACAACGCCATCAGCTACCGGGCCAGGCCCTTCGAGATGGCGATGGTGCCCTATTTCAAGGGGCTGAACTACATCTACCTGGGGGATCGCGAAGCGGCCCAGGTGGAAGCGCGTCGAGCCAGTCTCCAGGTGGCGAAGTACGTCGATGCCACTCTGGACGGACTGCGGGAGGAGGACAAGGGGGACTTCGCCAAGATCCGCAACAACGCCTTCCTGCTCTACTTCAGCGGCATGCTCTACGACTGGGACGGCGAACTGAACGACGCCTTCATCGCCTACCGGAACGCCGCGGTGGCCTACCAGCAGAACCACGATCTTCTGGAGGTGGAGATTCCGCCCACTCTGGGCCTGGACCTGACCCGGGTCGCGGGGCGGATCGGTTTCCACAGCGAGCTGGACCATCTGCACCAGTCGTGCCCGGATGTTTTCGATTTCGGGGAAGATGAGGATGGCCTGCCAGCCAACCGCGAGGACTATGAAAAGGCCGCCGCCTGGCAGCGGGGCCAGGGGGAAGTGGTCCTGCTGCTGGAATCGGGATTCGTGGCCCAAAAGAGCCAGGTCCGTTTCGACATTCCCGTCTTCCAGGGGGAAGCCTACAACGATCCGAATTACTGGTCGTGGCAGATCTATGCTGGCCTGGGCAACATGCAGGCCATGACCCGGGGGCGGAAGGTGGAGTACTGGGTGTCGGTCGCCGCCCCCCAGCTCGACGATCTCCAGGCGGGGCCCGTGGCCGCCGCCCGCGTGACCGCCGTCGGCGAGGCGGGCCCCGTGGTGACTTCGCGGATCGAAAACTGCACGCGCCAGGCGCGCATCACCTTCGACGCGGAAAAACCCAGCATCTTCTTCAAGACCATCCTGCGGGGATTGACCAAGTACCTCGCCACCCGGGGCGCCGAAGAAGCGGGGGGGAGCTGGGCGGGGTTGGCGGCCAACATCTTCGGGGCCGTCACCGAAAGCGCGGACACGCGGAGCTGGCTGACGCTCCCGGAACACGTCAACCTGGCGCGCCTTTCCCTGCCGCCGGGAACCTACGACCTGCAGGTCGAACTACTGGGGCACCACGGGCAGGTCCTCGGAGCTCAGGCTGTCGAAGCGGTGGAGGTCCGCCCGGGCGACTGGACCTTCATTTCACGGCGGGTATTCTGAGGGCCGTCCGAGGGTGGGTCTCCGGCGTCAACTCCCGAACCAGTACCCCACGCTGAATTCCAGGTTGTTCGCCCGGGAAAAGTCGTAAAACCGGATGGTCAGGCCCGCGGAAACCGGATCCCATACATAGTATCGCAGGCCCAGGCGCTGAAGGAGCCGGGGCACCTGGGCGTCCACGTCCCGACGCAGGATCGTGTAACCCAGTTGGACCAGGAAGCGGGTCCTGTCGACCACGCCTTCGAAACCGCCGAAGACACCCAGGCTCCAGAAGTCGAGGGCCGAGGCGACCTGGTCCACACCCGCCCTCAATCCCTCCAACTCAACGAGGTCGCCGACCGACTCGTCGTAGGTGATTTCCAGACCGGTGGTCAAGCAGGTCACGCGGCTGATCTGGCGCAAGCCGGAAAGCAGTGCCGTACCGATGAAATAGTCATTGTAGACCGTGTTTTCGGGGTTGGAAAGTCCGGCCGTGTTGTGGGCAATATTGCGAACGCCGACGGAACCGGTGACCCCGAATTTCCAGAAGGGTTCGAAGGGCGCGAAGTCCGTCCGCTTGACCGGTGCCTTCCAGTCCTCGAAACGGTATTTGGCGTAGATGATCGGCGCGATCTGGTTGAGGCCCAAATTGGGCTGGACGAAGCCGCCGTTGGAAAAGTGGGTCAGAGCTACTCCGCCCAGCAGTGACCAATGACGGGCCAGCCGGTATTCGAAGGTGGTCCCAACGTCGATATAAATCGAGTAGGCGGACCCCATGGCGGTATTCTTGGGGTTGGTCACCGAATCGAAGGGGTTCCAGTTGCCGGACAGGCCCAATCCGAGGTCGATGTTCCACTGCCAGCGGGGGGGCCATCTTTTGGGGGGCCAACTGAAAAAGCCGTAGAGGGCGGCGGGTTCACCCAATTCGGCGCCGTTGAAATATTCCGCGCCGTAAAATCCGACACCGAAGGAAGGGAAATTATACTGGTGGTGCCAATCCATGGATCCGTCCGTCTGCCAGCCGAATTCAAGCCGTGCGGCCTGAAAGGAGTCGATCGGTTCGCCGCTGAGGTTGTCCCCCCTGAGGAAATCGTTGGTTCCCAGCGGTAAACCGTACTGGTAACCTCCCCGGAGAAAATGAGTGTATTCGGTGGTGTTTTCCCCGGCAGCGGTGCCGGGGCCAGTGGCCAGTCCTGCGGCGAGGAACCAAACGCACATCAGGCAGGAGGTGTGGTGACGGATCTTTTTTCGCAATTCAAATTCCAATTCAGGATCGCTTGTCCATGAGGCTTATTTGCAAGATCCGGGGGACTCTATCAAGGGGGGCCATGTGTTGGCAACCCCTGGTCCTGCTCCTTGTTGTCTGCTCGGGGAGCGGGGCCAAGGCCGCCGACTCCGGTCCTGCCAGTAAAGGCGACGGCAAGGGCACGGTGACTCTCCATTTCGAAAATGACTTGCTGGGCACCGACGACTCGGATCAGCACTATTCCAACGGTCTTCTGCTTTCCTACCAGACGGGGGCCAACCGGGTCTGGAACTGGCTGGACGGGTGGGCCCGGCGCCACTACTACCCGGACCCCGAGGTCCGCCTGCATGCCAGCCTGGCCCTGGGGCACAATCTCTACACGCCGGAAGACATTTCCACCTCCGAACTGGTGGTCGATGACCGGCCTTACGCGGCCTGGCTTCATGCCGATCTCGGCCTGGTGGGTATCACCGACGAGATCCTGCGCACCATGGAGTTTTCCTTCGGGTGGATCGGGCCGGCGGCGGGGGGCGAGGAAATGCAGAAATGGGTCCACCAGCTCACCGATTCCTCCGAACCCATGGGCTGGCACAATCAGCTCAACAACGAGCTGACGTTCATGCTGGTCTTCGAGCAGAAGTGGCGTCACATTTCCCCGGTGGGGAATTTCGGGCTGGAGATCGACCTGTCGCCCCACGGATCGGTGGCCTTTGGAAACGTATTCACGTACGGTGGTGTGGGAGGGACCGTGCGCCTGGGACACGGGCTGAACCGGGATTTCGGACCTCCCCGAATCCAACCCGCACCGCCCGGCACCGGCTACATGTTGTCCAGCGGCGGTTGGACCTGGTACCTTTTCGGGGGCGTGGATGGCCGGTTCATGCTGCACAACATCTTCCTGGACGGGAACACGTTTTCGAGCAGCCACAGCGTGGACAAGAATTTCCTGGTCGGTGACCTCGTGGGCGGGTTGGCCGTATCCGGGCTGGGCGTGCGTCTCGGTCTGGTCTACGTCACCCGGTCCCCTGAATTTCACGGCCAGAACAGCCCGGACCACTTCGGCTCCTTTACCGTGTCGGTCCAGTTCTGATTGGACATGAAGCGCTTGAAGATACTAGCTACCGTACTGGTTTGGGCCGCCGTCACCGGCGTGGGCACGGTAGCACCTGCGCAGGATTCGGTGAAGGTGGTCGAGCCCTGGGGCGGAATCATCGCTGAACTGCGCTTCGAGGGACTCAAGCGCACGCGGGAGTACATCGTCACCCGGGAACTGGTTTCCCGGATCGGCGAGCCGTGCCGGCAGGAAAATCTGGCCCAGGACGAGGAAAACCTCCACCAACTGGATATCTTCTCGTCCATCGAAATCGAGGCCGAAGTCGGCCCCGACGGGGTCATCGTCCATTACCGATTTGTCGAACTGCTGACGCTGATTCCTTCCCTGGGGATCCGGTTCTCCGATGAAACGGGCGTTTCTGCGGGGGCGGGCGTCAAGGTTCCCAATCTGTTCGGCCGAGGGGTCTACCTGTCGGCTCGTTTTCTTCTGGGCGGCCAAACCGAACTCGAACTGGTTCTGGACAATCCCTGGGTCTGGGGCAACCGGTGGGGTTACAAGGTGGAGTACTACCACCGAGAAAAAGACAACCTGGTGGCGGAATTCTTCGAGACCTCCGACGAAGTGTACCTGACGTCGGGGCCCAATCTCGGGGACCACGGCCGGGTCGGCGGGATTCTGTCCTTCCTGTCGGTCCGCAGTGACAAGGACGGCAAGACCATCTCGCCCAACAACCACGACCTGGCCTCGCGGCTGGGCCTGTACCTGGGCTACGACAGCCTGGACGCCTTCGTGGGAACAACCCGGGGCTGGTGGAACGAAATCGTTTTCACCAACGCCATTGAAATCTTCGAGAATTCCAGCAACTACCGTCAGATCGATCTGGACCTGCGCCGCTACCAGCCCCTGGCAGACCGGCACACCCTGGCGGGGTTTTCATTGACGACCGTACGGTCGGGCACGGTGGGGGTCGAGGTAGCACCCTGGGAACAGTTCGGCATCGGCGGCACCAACACCGTCCGCGGCTGGAACTTCGCTGCCCGGCAGGGCAAGAACCAGATGCTCAACACCCTCGAATATCGCTACACCCTGTTAAAAGTACGGGGATGGAATCTGCCTCTGGGAATCAAGTACCGCGGAGGTCTGGCACTGGCGACCTTCGCCGACTGGGGCATCGGTTGGGATGAGGGGGCGGACTTCGCCGCCAACAACTTCATCGACGGCTACGGGTTCGGGTTGCGGTTCCTGCTGCCCATCGTCGGGGTGGCGCGGGTCGATGTGGCCTGGGGCGAACAGGGCGAAAGCGTGTTCCTGCACCTCGGTTCCTTTGAAAAGGCCACCTTCGCCCGCCGCCGGGTGCGTTGACACCGCCGGCTGTGCCCTTCCCCCGCCACCGGCCAGGGGTTATAATGATCCGGCTCCCGAAACGGTTGATTTCGGGTCCTTACCCACCCGTCTGCCCTGAGGTTCGCACGTGGAAAAGAACGTCCAGCACCTGATCGAGAAGATCCGCGACGGCATCATCGGCGATGCCCGGGCGCTCGACGGCCCCTACGGTCCCCGCCGGATGACCTACGCCGACTACACGGCCAGCGGTCGTTCGGTGGAGTTCATCGAGGACTTCATCCGCGAGGAAGTGCTGCCTCTTTACGCCAACACCCACACCGAAACCTCGAGCACGGGCCTGCAGACCACCCGCTTCCGGGAGGACGCACGCCGCATCATCCTCGAATCCGTCGGCGGGTCGGAGGACGACGTGGTGATCTTCTGCGGGTCCGGGGCCACCGGGGCCATCAACAAACTGATCGAGGTCCTGAACCTGCGGGTGCCCTGCGACCTGGACGAAGAATACGACCTTTCGCAGTACATCCCCGCCGACAGGCGGCCGGTGGTCTTCATCGGACCGTACGAACACCATTCCAACGAGCTGCCCTGGCGCGAATCGATCGCCGACGTGGTGGTCATCGCCGAGGACCAGGACGGGCTCATCGACCAGGCGATTCTCGAAAAGGAGCTGGCCAGGTTCGCCGACCGGCCGCTGAAGATCGGCAGTTTCTCCGCCGCCAGCAACGTGACGGGCATCGTTTCGGACACCACGGGCATTTCGCGTCTGCTGCACACCCACGGCGCACTGGCCTTCTGGGATTTCGCCGCGGCGGCGCCCTACGTGAAGATCGAAATGAACCCGGTGACGGGTCCCAACTCAGGAAAGCTGGCCTACAAGGACGCCCTGTTCATCTCGCCCCATAAATTCGTCGGGGGCCCGGGGACGCCCGGGCTGCTGGTGGTCAAGCGGCGGCTGATCACCAACCGGGTGCCGACCGTGCCCGGCGGCGGCACGGTGTCCTACGTCAGTCCCGCGGAGCACACCTATCTCTCGGACATCACGCACCGTGAGGAAGGGGGCACGCCGGCGATCATCGAGGCCATCCGGGCGGGGCTGGTGTTCCATCTCAAGGGTGCCGTAGGCGAAGAGAACATCGAGCACCTGGAACACGGATTCGTGAACCGGGCCATCGCCGCCTGGGCGGACAACCCCAACATCCAGGTGCTGGGCAACCTGGACGCCCAGCGGTTGTCGATTGTGTCATTCGTGATTCGCCGCCGGGAAAAGGTCCTGCACCACAACTTCGTGGTGGCCCTGCTCAACGACCTGTTCGGTATTCAGGCCCGCGGGGGCTGCTCCTGCGCCGGGCCCTACGGCCATCGTCTGCTGGGGATCGACCTGGCCCGCAGCATGAAATTCCACGAGGCCATCGAAAGCGGTTCCGAGGGAATCAAACCCGGCTGGGTGCGGGTGAATTTCAACTACTTCATTTCCGACGTGGTATTCCGATTCATCATCGACGCGGTGGACTTCATCGCACGGGAGGGCTGGCGGCTGCTCTCCCACTACGATTTCGATCCGGTGACGGGCATCTGGCGCCACCGGGACGGGTTGTCCGGCGCAGGTTTGAGCCTGCACGACATCACCTACTGCTCGGGCCAGATGCAGTACCGGTCCCATCATCATACCGAGCCCGAAAGCGCCTTCGCCGAATACCTGGAGGCCGCCGAACGGATCGTGACAGACATGGCTGGCCAGGCCGTCCAGAAAGGACTGCCCAACAGCATGATGGTGCTCGACGGGGAACTCGAACCGCTGCGGTGGTTTCCCCTGCCGGGTGAGGGTGTCGAAATTTGAAATAAGGGGATGCTGGTTGAGTAACCATCTGTTATTTTGCAAATACTGAACTTGAAGATACAGGCCGGGATTCACCGGCTGTCTTGACTCGCTGGATCATTCAGAGAGGGGAATGCACCATGACCAGATATTCGAAATTCCTGACCGTTGCGGCCGTCCTGGTTGTCTCATTAACTATTTTCATGATAGCCGGTTGCAGTAACGATGGTCCTGTAGGTCCGGCCTCGGTTTCCGAAAACGGGGATCCGGCCGGTCCGCCCGATCCGGACCAGGCCCTGTGGGATACGGTTCTGGGGATGGAGGACCTGTGGGGTGCCGACGATGAGGTCGAATACAACACCGGCGTGACCAGACTGCCCTTTCCCGACTCGCCTGAAAAGCTGATGGCGAACTTCCAGACCATCTACGAGACCATGCAGGTGTACGATTACCTCCGGACCATGCATCCGGACTTCCTGACGATCCTGCAGCAAGAAACGACCGACGAATTTCCGGATGTCGGCACCACCCTGAGCCGCTACGAGGAGCAGAATGTCCACAAGCGGATGTTCTCGACCCAGGCCGTGACCGACCCCCAGGGAAATCTGGTGCCCGGCGTGCAGGCCATCGTATTCGATGTGTTCCAACAGATGGCGCCCTGGGAAACAACCGACCCGGACGGCCTGTTCCCCGACGCATTCTGGGCCCCCTACCAAGTGAGCATCCTGTGGGACCGCGGCCAGAATTTTTCGACCATGAGGGTCGAGGGAGTCATCAATTTCTACGTGGTCAGCCGGGATTTCGAATACAAGGACGAGGCCGGACAGTTTTTCCAGATGATCGGGCAATTGGATCTGACGAACATCGGCAAGGCCACCGAGGGAACCAGCTGGGGTACGGTCAAAGCCTTGTTCAGGTAAGGAGACCAGGGATCAACCGTGCTGGTCCCGTGGCGGGGCCCAGGGAGTATGCATGATTTCATTGAGACCCATGCGCCTGGGTTTGCTCCTGACCGCCGCCACCCTTGTGTTGGCCGCCGGTTGCGGCGATGAAGAATCCGATCCGGTGGGGCCGGGCCCGAATGACAACATTCCCGCCTCGTCCCTGCCGTTTCCCGACACGCCGGACCAGTTGATGGCGAATTTCCAGACCATCTACGAGACCCGGAACGCCGCCGAGTACGCCCTCCATCTGGATCCCGCTTTCGAAACCTTCCTCCAGGCCCCCACGATGGCCGAATTTCCTTTGGTCGGCCTCACTCTTGACGAAACTGAAGAAAACCGGATCCACGGCCGGATGTTCTCCGGCCGTGATCTCACCGACGCGTCGGGATCGTTTCTGCCGGGGATCGAGTCCATCGTTTTTGGCGGCTTCGTCAAGGTGGTGGACTGGGGACAGTCCCTGCCGACAGACCCGATACCCGGAACCCTGTCCGCCCTTTACGAGGTGGACGTCACGGTTTTTCGCGGGCAAGAAAATCCCGCTGTCCGGGTGACCGGTATGATCCGTTTCTACGCCGCCAGCGCCGAGGGCAGAAGGAACGGAGAACCGACCACCTATTTCCGGATGAGGGGCCAGCTGGACCTCACCGAGGGGTCGAAGCGGTCCGAGCAGGTTGCCTGGGGATCCTTGAAGGCGCTGTACCACTGATTTTCTGGAGGGGATGACCGTGTTTCGATATTCAGGCCGACACATCTGGGTGACCCTTGTCGTGGTCCTGGGAGCCGTCCTGTTGGTGGCCGGCTGCAACGAGGATGAACCACCGATCCAGGTCCCACCCCCGGATCAACCGGTGACCGAGCCCCATACCCCAGAAGAACTCCTGGCCCGGTTCCAGATGGCCTACGAAACCATGGACGTGGAAGGTTACCTGGCGTTGCTGGAACCGGATTTCCTGTTCCTGCTGCAGTCGGAAACCTCCCGGGAATTTCCCGAACTGGGCGGTGCCCTGGACCTGGTCGAGGAGGAACGAATCCACCGGCGCCTGTTCTCCGGCGAAGCGGTGGTCGATCCCGGTGGGGAAACGCGCCCTGCTCTGCTGACCATGGCCATCCAGGATTTCCAGGCCCTGGACACCTGGAATCCCACCAATGACAGCGTCCGCTTCCCCGATGCGGTGTGGGCTCCCTTCGACATCGACCTGCTGTTCGATTGCGGGGTGGAATTTTCGACCTACAAGGCGACGGGGGCGGCCCGGATCTATGTCCGGAATCACATCCGCATGGTGAACGGCAAGGCGGTTCCCTACTACCTGCTGGCCGGGATGATCGACCTGACCCGGTCGGAAAAGGGCGTGGAGCGTACGCCTTGGGGGCTCATCAAGGGGTTTTATCGCTGATTCCCAGGGGACGGATTCCGTCCCCGACTTTACCCAACCTCCCTACAGAACCTCTTTCGGGGGCACCCTGAAGAAGCGGGAATTCCGCCAGGTTCCGCCGGGAAAGGCGCCCTCGATTTCCTGGCGCCGGTTCCGGGGCACGGCCAGGACGTTGTTGTATGCCTTCCGGGCATCGAAGGGGGAGAGGACCACACCTTCGCTCATGGAGCGGAACTGGTCGGATTTCGGCAGGCCCTCCAGTCCAAAGAGCACGTAGTCGGACAAGAACTCCTCGATACGATTGCCGGTTTTCTGGGCGGTTTGGGGAAGGTACTCGAACAGGAGAATCGGCGAACGCTTGCGCAGGGTTTCCCGCAACCCGTTCAGGGCCTCCCACTCGTGCCCCTCGACATCGATTTTGATGAAGTCCACGTCCTCGACACCGTTTTTTTCGAGCCACGCGTCGCCCGAGTCGAGGGTGATTTCAATGGCGTCCGGGTCGGGGTGATCGGTGATCCCGGCCTGGCCCAGATTGGTGTCCCCACCTGCCTGGAGCAGAGCCGTTCCCGCCTTCAGCGACAGTCCGATCGGGACGACCTGGATGTTGTCATGGAGCCTGACATTGCCGTTGAGGTATTCCAGGGCGGCGGGATTGGGCTCGAAGCAAATTACCTTTTCGAAACAACTGGCCAGCCACAGCGAGTGGTTGCCGATATTGCCGCCCACGTCCAGCATGGTGGCCGGACGGCCGGCGCCGAATAGATGCCGCAGAAATCCGAGCACGTTCCTGTCGTAGGATAAAAAGAGGTAGATGTGCCCACCGATTTCGTCGTCGGAGTTGATGATGATTGGGCCTCGATGGGTCTGAACCCGGATGTCCCCGCCGATGCCGGACCTGCCGCCCAGGAGGCGGGCGGCGATTTTTTTGTAGAGGACGGTGGGGATCCCTCCGGACAGATAGAGCCGGCGGGCCAGCCTTATTCCCGCCGGTACGGGCCGTTCCGAATGAAGTAGGTTACCAAACATCCTGCATTCCTTGTTCGGGGGATTTGATCAGGCCCCGGAGGGTGAAAGTCAGACCTTCATCACCAAGGCCACGATTTTTTCCAACCCGGAACGGTCCACCTCGGCAAACTCGTCGGGCTGATCGCTGTCCACGTCCAGCACGGCCACGATTCGGTCCTCGGCATCCCGCACGGGGATCACGATTTCACTCTGGGATCTGGCGTCACAGGCCACGTGGCCGGCGAAGGCGTGGACATCGGGAACGAGGATCGATTCGGTCTGCCGCACGCAGGCCCAGCAGACCCCTTCAGGACCGTCCAGGATGGCGCAGGCCAACGGGCCCTGGTACGGGCCTACCACCAGTCGGTCCTCGATCAACCGGTAGAATCCCGTCCAGAAGAAATGAGGCATCTTGTGGTGCAGCAGGGCGCTGATGGTGGCCATACGGGCGAGGGGGTCGTTGTTTTTGGCGAAAAGTTCCACCAGCTGGTCAAAGATGCGCTCGTAGCGGGAGGCCAGCTGGGCGGCGGAAGTGGGCGCCATCGGGACGGATCCTTTCCGGTTACAATTTCCGCGGCAGGAATTCCCCACCGGGATGATCGAGGGTGAGCCGCCCGCCGGTCACGACCTGCCGGCCGCGCAGCCAGACGTCGCGCACCCGGCCGGTGACCGGCAGTCCGCTCCAGAGGGAACCGGCGCGATCGCTTTCGCCCAGCGGGGTCCAGCGGTATTGCTCCGTGGGGTCGAACAGGACGATGTCGGCGTCGTGACCCGGGGCCAAACGACCCTTGCGACCCTGGAGTCCCATCAATTCGGCCGGTCGGCTGCAGGTGACCTCCTGCCAGCGGGCCGGTGTCATCTTTCCGGGGACCACGGCCAGAGTGTGGCTGACCACAATCCGTTCGCCGACGCCCCCGCACCCGTTGGGCACCTTCGGGAAACCGCCAGCGGCCGCCGCGGCCTTTTCGGCCAGGCAGAATTCGCAGTGATCGGTGGACAGGAAATCGATGTCTCCGGCGACGAGGCCTTGCAGCAGCCGGGTACCGTGGCCTGCCGATCGCAGAGGAGGGGAGCAGATGGCCGCCAACGCGGCTTCCTGACCCGATTCGTAGAGACTCGCGTCGGCAAACAGGTGATGCAGGCAAACCTCCCCGATCAAGTGGCCACGAGCGGGGCGGTCATTCCGGGCGGCCATCAGCAATTCCAGGGACCGCTCCAGGCTCATGTGCACGATGGTCAGGGGGCAGTCCGTGGCCGCGGCCAGATCGAGTATCTCGGCCACTGCTATTTCCTCGGAGGCCTCCGGATGGGCCGCAGGGTGCCAGGTCGGGCCTGTGCGTCCGGTATTGACCAGGGCCTCTTCGGCGGCCGCATTCATTTCGCCGTCCTCGGCGTGGACCAGCAGCATGGCGCCGGCCTGCCGCACCGCGACCATCAGTTTGTTCATCTCCTGCCGGGTGAGCATGAGCCGGCCCTTGTAGGCCAGGAACCCCTTGAAGGTGGCCAGACCCTGCTCGACCAGGCCGGGGATTTCGGCCAGGCGTTCGTCGGACACATCGGTCACCGTCACGTGGAGGCCGTAGTCGCAGAGGGTGGTCCCGTCGGCCCTGGCGCGCCATTGGGCGACGATCTCGGGCAAGGGTTGGCCCACGGCGGGATTGGCGAAATCGATGACCGTGGTGGTTCCGCCCAGCAGCGCGGCTGCGGAACTTTCCCGCCAGCCGAGGCTGGTTGTGCCACTGCCCAGCGGCATCCCGAAGTGGGTGTGGACATCGACTCCGCCCGGCAGGACCCACAGGCCCGTCGCATCGACAACGGGTTCGGCCCCAGCCGCTTGGCCGGGATCCAGGATGGCCTCGATGCGGGAACCGGCCACGCGAAGGTCGGCGCGGACGGGTCCCTGGTCGGAAATGATGTTGCCGCCGGTGATAATCATGGCTTAATGAATACTTGTTTCCCGGCGAGGTCACCAGTATTTTCCCAACGAACTCAACTGCAGGGGGATGGTTGAACAAGGAAGGAATGATCATGAGGATTCTCAGTATTGTTTTGATCGTGGCGATGGTCCTGGGCGCCGCGGGCTGCGCCAGCATGAGCAGCAAGCAGAAGGGCGCCGTCATCGGGGCCGGGTCCGGCGCAGCCGTCGGCGGCGCGATCGGCAGCCAGAGTGGTAACACCCTGCTGGGCGCCATCATCGGTGCCGCGGTCGGCGGGGCGGCCGGGGCCTACATCGGCAATTACATGGACGACCAGGCCGAGGAGATCGAACGGGATCTGGATGGCGCCACTGTCGAACGGATCGGCGAAGGCATCAAGATCACCTTTGACACGGGCATCCTGTTCGATACGGACAGTGCTTCAGTCCAGGACGCTGGGCGAGAAAACCTGCTCAATTTGGCTGAAATTCTCAACAAGTACGAGGACACCGTGATCCTCATCGAGGGCCACACGGACGCCACGGGGACCGACGAACACAACAACATCCTGTCGGCCCGCCGTGCCGAAAAGGTGTCTGCCCTCCTGGATGGCGCCCATGTATCGACCGATCGCTTCACCATCATGGCTTACGGTGAAAGCCAGCCGATCGCCGACAACGAGACCGCCGAAGGCCGCCAGGCCAACCGGCGGGTCGACATCGCCATCATGGCCAACGACGACCTGAAGGACGCCGCCGAAAAGAAGGCCGGATGACCGTTGTGATCCTTCCCTGCTGACTGTAGACCCTGCTCCCGGCAGGGTCTATACTCCCTGCGACATAGTGCGATGCATGCCCTCGGCCGGAAGTCATCTTCCGGCTGGTGGCCTGATCCCCTGCAAGGAGCCGGGATGAAACGGATCAACAGCCAGGTCAATACCCAGGATGCCGCCTTCAAGGAAAACGACAGGCAGAACCGAAAGCGAACCGAGGAATTGGCCGCGTTGCTGGGCAAGATCCGCGGTGGCGGCAGCGCCAAGGCCCGCGAGCGGCACCTGTCCCAGGGCAAGATGATGGTCCGCGACCGGATCGAGGGCCTCCTGGATCCCGGTTCGCCCTTTCTGGAGCTGTCGCCCCTGGCAGCCCACGGGGTCTACCCCGACGACGTGCCCGCCGCGGGCCTGGTCACGGGGATCGGCCAGGTCCACGGCCGGCAGGTGATGATCGTGGCCAACGACGCCTCCGTCAAAGGGGGCACCTACTATCCCATCACGGTCAAAAAACACCTGCGAGCCCAGGAAATCGCCCGGGAGAACCGGTTGCCCTGCATCTACCTGGTCGACTCGGGGGGCGCTTTTCTGCCCCTCCAGGACGAGGTCTTTCCCGACCGCGAGCACTTCGGACGCATCTTCTACAACCAGGCGACGTTGAGCGCGTTGGACATTCCCCAGATCAGCGCCGTGCTGGGTTCCTGCACCGCCGGCGGGGCCTACGTGCCGGCGATGAGCGACGAGGTGGTGATCGTCAAGGAACAGGGGACCATCTTCCTGGGAGGGCCGCCCCTGGTGAAGGCCGCAACTGGGGAGGAAGTCACCGCCGAGGATCTCGGCGGCGGCGATGTCCACACGCGCATCAGCGGGGTGGCCGACCATCTGGCCAACGACGACGCCCATGCCCTGCGATTGGTCCGGGACATCGTCGAGAATCTGGGCCGGCAGGGAGACGGTAGCGGGCCCGGCGACGTTCCCGAACCGCCCCACTACGATCCAGAGGAACTCTACGGGGTGGTCAGCTACGATCCGAAATTCCCCTTCGACATCCGCGAGGTCATCGCCCGCATCGTCGACGGCAGCCGCATGCACGAGTTCAAGCCCCGCTACGGCACCACTCTGGTAACCGGTTTCGCCCGCCTGCACGGCTACAGCGTTGGTATTGTGGCCAACAACGGCATCCTGTTCAGCGAAGAGGCGCTCAAGGCGACCCATTTCATCGAGCTGTGCAACGCGCGCAGGATCCCGCTGATCTTCCTGCAGAACATTACCGGCTTCATGATCGGCAAAAGGTATGAACACGGCGGCATCGCCAAGGACGGGGCCAAGATGGTCAACGCCGTCAGCAACAGCACGGTGCCCAAGTTCACCGTGGTGGTCGGCGGCAGCTACGGGGCCGGCAATTACGGCATGTGCGGCCGGGCCTACCAGCCTCGGCTGATGTTCATGTGGCCCCAGGCCAAGATCTCGGTGATGGGCGGCGAGCAGGCCGCCAACGTGTTGCTGACAGTCAAGAAGGACCAGGCGGCGCGTGCGGGAGCGAAGCTGACCGAGGCCGAGGAGAAGGCCATCCTGGAGCCGATCCTGGCCAAATACGAAACCGAAGGGCATGCCTACTACAGCAGCGCCCGCCTGTGGGACGATGGCGTGCTGGATCCGATCCAGACCCGGGACGTGCTGGGCCTGGGCCTGGCCATGTCGCTGAACGTCCCGATTCCGCCGGTGAAATTCGGCATCTACCGGATGTAGGAGGGATCGATGGCAATACATCAGGAAATAGCCGGACGGGTGCTCGTGGTCACCATCGACAATCCCGAGGTGAAAAACGCTTTCGACCAGGAGACCGTCTCCACCTTGCGGGATCTTTTCGAAACCGTGGCCTACCGCGATCCTCTGCCCGTGGACCAGGGTAAGGCCCTGCTGGCGGACGGGTCGGTGGATATCGGACCTGGCGGGCGGTTCCGGCCCCACGTCATCGTCTTGCGCGCGACCGGCGATGTCTTCTGCTCCGGGGCCCATCTCGGCGAAATGAGGGAAATGGGCCAGGCGGATTACACCACCAACATGGCTGCGGCACTGGATATGGGCGCCATGTTCCGGTCGGTCCGCAATTGTCCAGCCCCGGTGGTGGCCCGGGTGCAGGGGCCGGCCTACGGGGGCGGTGTGGGGCTGGTGGCCTCCTGCGACATCGTCGTGGCGGCCTTCTGTTCCCGGTTCCGTTTTTCCGAAGTGCGCCTGGGCCTGGTGCCCGGGGTGATCGCCCCCTTGGTGATCGATCGCATCGGCCAGGCGGCCGCCCGCCACTATTTCCTGACCGCCGATGTGATCGACGGAGCCGAGGCCCACCGCATCGGGCTGGTGGACCGGCTGGCAGCCGACGGCGAGCTGGATGTTCTGACCGAGGCCACGGTGCACGCTCTGCTGCAGGGGGGAGCGGGCACCCTCGGTATTTGCAAAAGCCTGCTGGAGGGCGTGGAATCCCTGGGATTCGCCCGCAGCGGGGAGCAGGCGGCCCGCATGATCGCCGAAGCCCGGTCCCAGCCCGAGGCCCAGTCCGCCCTGGACGCCTTCCTGGGTAAGACGGCCGCTCCCTGGGCCGCCAGGTCCGATTGGGTTCTTCCCGACAACCAAGAAGGTGACCGATGAGCCAGGGGAATCCCGCCGCAGACATTCGCCCCATCAGCCGGGTGCTGGTGGCCAACCGCGGCGAAATCGCCGTGCGGGTGATCCGCGCCTGCCGGGAAATGGGGATCGGCACGGTCGCCGTGTGCTCGGAAGTGGATCGGCAGGCCCTGCACGCCGAGATGGCCGACCTGGCGGTGACCATCGGTCCCGCGGAACCCGGCCAGTCCTACCTGCGCATGGACCGCATCCTGGAAGTGGCCGCCGAGACCGACGCCGACGCCATCCACCCCGGATACGGTTTCCTGGCTGAAAACGCCGCCTTCGCCCGGGCCTGTGACGAGGCAGGCGTGATCTTCATCGGGCCCTCGGCCGAGGTCATCGAACAGATGGGCGAAAAAACCGCCGCGCGAGCGATCATGGAATCCGCGGGGGTTCCCGTGGTGCCCGGCGCATTGCTACCGGAACCCGATGACAGTGGCCGATACCCCGCCGACGAAGTCCTGGTGGTGGGCGACCGGGTGGGCTTCCCGCTGATGGTCAAGGCCGCCTTCGGCGGCGGCGGCAAGGGGATGCGCCTGGTCACCGATCCCGCCGACCTATTGAGCGCCTGCGAAGGGGCGGCGCGCGAGGCACTTGGGGCTTTCGGGAACGGTACCGTCTACGTGGAGAAATTCATCGAGACGCCCCGCCACGTGGAGTTCCAGATCTTCGGCGACAGCCACGGCAACCAGGTGCATCTCTTCGAGCGGGAGTGTTCGATCCAGCGCCGCCACCAGAAGATCATCGAGGAATCGCCCAGTCCCGCGGTGACCCCCGCCCTGCGAAAGGAAATGGGCGCCGCTGCGGTGGCCGCCGCCCGGGCCGTGAACTATCAGGGGGCCGGCACGGTCGAATTCCTGCTCGCACCTGGAGGCGAGTTCTATTTTCTGGAGATGAACACCAGGCTGCAGGTGGAGCACCCGGTGACGGAACTGGTGACCGGAACGGATCTCGTCCGGGCCCAGATCCGGGTGGCGGAAGGGCACCCCTTGCCCTGGCGCCAGGAGGATCTGACCACCCGGGGCCACGCCATCGAATGCCGCCTCTACGCCGAGGATCCCGCCCGGGGTTTCATGCCTTCGCTGGGTGAAATCCTGCTGATGAAGGAACCTGACGGTCCGGGTGTTCGCGTCGACAGCGGGATTCGCCAGGGCGACGAAGTGAGCATGTACTACGACCCCATGATCGCCAAACTCAGCCTGCACGGAGAGGACCGGACCGCGGCCATCGAGCGGGCGGTCACGGCGCTGAAGAACTATCCCATCCTGGGGGTGACGACCAACATCGAATACCTGATCGCGATCCTGCAGAATGCCGCCTTCGCCGAAGGGCGCTTGCATACCGGGTTCCTGGACGAACATCTGCCCGACTGGACGGGGGATCTTTCCGAGGACGCCGACCTGGCCCTGGCGGTCACGGCGGTGGATGAATTCACGCGCCTGGAACATGGGACCCGGAAACGCGGGGGCCCGGCCGAGTCTGCGCCCACGGCCTGGCAGTACCTGGGCCGATTTCGCCTGAAGGGCCTGGATTGAACAAAACGGCGGAACCACTTGTACCGGAAAGGGTTGACCATTGCTGTTGAACTTCCGCAGTGAAGACGGAACGCTCGTCATCGACGTGGCCCGGGACGGCACGGACTGGCGGCTGCTGATCGAAGGCCGTGAGGTGCCCCTGCAGGCCGTACGGGACCGCTCGGGATCCTGGCAGGTGGACACTCATCAGGGCCGCCGCCGCCTCTGGGTGGCCGTGCGCGGCGACCAGCGCCTGGTCTTCTGTGACGGCAAGGTGCACGTGTTGGAACTGCCCGATCCCGAGCACGACGACGACGACCATTGCTTGGTCGCCGGGCCGAGCCTGTTCGCCGCCATGCCGGGCAAGGTGGTCAAGGTCCTGGTGAAACAGGGGGACCGGGTGACGGCGGGCCAGGCGGTCATCATCCTCGAATCCATGAAGATGGAGACAGAAATGACCGCCACCGTCGACGGCGCGGTGGCCGCCGTCCATGTCGCCGACGGCCAGCTGGTGGCCCAGGGAGATCCCCTGGTGGAGGTCTCGGGGAATCAGGAAGGGGATCCCGCGTGAAGGTCCTGTTCCTCTGCACGGCCAATTCCTGCCGCAGCCAGATGGCCGAGGCCTGGGCACGCTACCTTTTTCCCGAGGGCTGGACGGTTCAGAGCGGTGGACTGCTGACCTACCCCATCACCGGAAAAACCCGCCGGGCCATGGCTGAGGTGGGGCTGGACATGAAGGGTCAGGAAACCAAGACCTTCGACGGGTTCGACCTGGATTCCTTCGACCTGGTGGTGACGCTCAGCACCGAGGCCGGCCGCTATCTGCCGCCCCTGGCGGATCCCGCCCGGCACCTGCGGAAACCCATCACCGATCCGATGTCGGCCAAGGGCACGCCCGACGAGGTGGCCGACGCTTTTCGGCAGGGCCGGGACCAGGTCAAAGCCATTGTCCAGGGCGTGATCCGGGACCTGACCGACACACCGTCCACCTGAAGGTTATCCACGGCAGTCCCCCGGATCCAGGCGTGGTTGAAACCCGGAGCGCGCTGGTGGCAATGAGAGGCGTCCTGTTCATCTTATTTCGTTTAAATCTAGGAAGTTATTTTTAAGGCACCGATTGTTGGGTTTTTCACAAATCTTCCGGCAGGGTTCAGGGGTGATTCCCGGGTAAAATTCGACAAAAAAACTTTGGGGACCCGGACGGGATCAGATTGCTGATTTCCTTTGCTTTAAATGGGGATTCAAATCGCGGGCCCATCGATTATGCATTCCGGCTAAATATTTGGTTTGATACCTCCGGTGGGAAAATACTATTGTCCGGTTCACCCCACAAGGGGGTGTGGTTGTAACCGATGGATTGCCCTATATGTTGGGGTGACTTCCATATAGAACATCAAGCCTGACCTCATTTTTCCTCAAGACAGGAACGATGATCCCCGGGTCGCGAGCCAGTCCGCCCCCGGTCAGGTCGACCAATTCAAGATCTGAAATAAGTCCTGTGTTTTCAGGAGTTCAGATGGATCTGAACAAAGGAGTAAGAGATCATGGCGGATCGCATCAGGCAGGATAAGTCCCTCAAGCTGCAGGCTCAAAACGAAACGCTCCCCGGCAACGGAAATCTCAACGCCACCAAAAAAGAGATACCGGTCCCGCTCGCTGAGGACGGGTCCCGCAGCCGGGCCGCTCGCCTCGATGGCGGTCTGGAAGCCGTCGACATCAAGGAACTGGCGGACGAGGGATTGGCCGCCACCAAGGCCGAATCCGCCGAGCCGGGCCGCCTCAAGGGCAAGGGAATGGCCATCGAACGCCGATACACCACCGAGGGGATCGATCCCTTCGACGCCATCGAGTGGGAAATGCGTTCGGCTTCCATCACCAACCACCTGGGCGAAATCCTTTTCCAGCAGGACAATTGCGAAATCCCCAAATCCTGGACCCAGATGGCGACCAACGTGGTCGTCTCCAAGTATTTCCGCGGCGGCCTGGGCACGCCCGACCGTGAAACCAGCGTGCGTCAACTCATCGACCGGGTGGCCAACACCATCGCCGACTGGGGCATCAAGGACGGCTATTTCGCCTCGATCGAGGACGCCGAAATCTTCCGCGCCGAACTGCGCCACCTGCTGGTCAACCAGCTGGCGGCCTTCAATTCGCCGGTCTGGTTCAACGTGGGGGTCGAGAAGGATCCCCAGTGCTCGGCCTGCTTCATCAACGCGGTCGAGGACTCCATGGCCAGCATCCTGGATCTGGCCAAGACCGAAGGCCTGCTGTTCAAGTACGGCAGCGGCACCGGCAGCAACCTGTCGACCCTGCGCTCCAGCCGGGAAAGCCTCTCGGCCGGCGGATCGGCCAGCGGCCCGGTTTCGTTCATGCGAGGCTTCGACGCCTTCGCCGGCGTGATCAAGTCCGGCGGCAAGACCCGCCGGGCGGCGAAGATGGTCATCCTGAACGCCGAACATCCCGATATCGAGGAGTTCATCGACTGCAAGGTCAACGAGGAGAAGAAGGCCTGGGCCCTGATGGACCAGGGTTACGACGGCTCCTTCGGGGGCGAGGCCTACAATTCCATCTTCTTCCAGAACAGCAACAACTCGGTGCGGGTCAGCAACGAGTTCATGCGCGCGGTCGAGGACGACGGCGACTGGACCACCCGCGCGGTGGTCGACGACCGGCCCATGGACACCTACAAGGCCCGCGACCTGATGCAGAAGATCTCAGAAGGCACCCACATCTGCGGCGATCCGGGCATGCAGTTCGACACCACGATCAACGACTGGCACACCTGCAAGACCACCGACCGGATCCATGCCTCGAATCCCTGCAGCGAGTACATGTTCCTGAACAACTCGGCCTGCAACCTGTCCTCGTTGAACCTGATGAAGTTCCGCACCGAAGACGGGGAATTCGACACCGAGTCCTTCCGTTACGCCTGCCGGGTCATGGTCCTGGCCATGGAGATCCTCGTGGGCAACAGCAGTTACCCGCGCGAAGAGATCACCGCCAACAGCCACCGGTTCCGTCCCCTGGGCCTGGGCTACGCCAACCTCGGCGCCCTGCTGATGGACCGGGGCCTGCCCTACGACAGCAATACCGGACGCGACTACGCCGCGGCCATCACCGCCCTGATGTCCGGCCAGGCCTACCTGACCAGCGCCGAGATCGCCAGCCAGATCGGGCCCTTCGACGGCTATGCCGAAAATCGCGAGCCCATGCTCGAGGTCATCCGCAAGCACCGGGCCGCCGTCAACGGAATCACCGCCAACCGGGTGCCCGAGAATATGCTGGACGAGGCCGAAACAGTTTGGCGCGAGGCCTATGCCCTGGGCCACGACTACGGCTATCGCAACAGCCAGGTCACCGTTCTGGCCCCGACCGGCACCATCGGTTTCCTGATGGACTGCGACACCACCGGCGTCGAACCCGACATCGCCCTGGTGAAGTACAAGAAGCTGGTCGACGGCGGCATCATGAAAATCGTCAACAACTCGGTGCCCGATGCCCTGGAGAACCTGGGTTACCAGGACGACGAGATCCAGGCGATCATCGACTACATCTCGGACCACGAGACCATCGAAGGCGCGCCGGGCCTCAAGGAAGAGCACCTGCCGGTGTTCGACTGCGCCTTCCGGCCGGCCAACGGCGAGCGGTCGATCCATTACATGGGCCACCTGCGCATGATGGCGTCCGTGCAGCCGTTCCTGTCCGGGGCCATCAGCAAGACGGTGAACCTGCCTTCGGAGGCCACTGTCGACGAGATCACCAAGACCTACATGGAAGCCTGGAAGATGGGGTTGAAGGCGGTGGCGATCTATCGCGACAACTCCAAGCGCCTGCAGCCGCTCAACACGGGCCAGAAGTCCGCCGAGACCGTCAAGGCCGAAAGCCAAAACGCCCCGCCCCGCCCCCAGCGGGTCCGGCTGCCGGATGAACGCCAGGCGGTGACCCACAAGTTCTCCATCGCCGGCCACGAGGGCTACCTGACCATCGGCCAGTACCCCAACGGCAAGCCCGGCGAGATGTTCATCTCCATGGCCAAGGAAGGCTCCGTGGTCAGCGGCCTAATGGACAGTTTCGCCACCAGCGTGTCGATCATGCTGCAGTACGGCGTGCCCTTGAAGGTGCTGATCAACAAGTTCTGTCACGCGCGTTTCGAGCCCAGCGGGTTCACCAGCAACAGCGAGATTCCCATCGCCAAATCGGTGATGGACTACATCTTCCGCTGGATGGACCTAAAGTTCGGGGAACACGCCGGCGATCCTGACGGGACCGTGCCCGACGGCGCCGACGATACCCGCGAAGCCCTGTCGCTCAAGGAGAAGGAAATGACGGCGGCCACCGGCATGAAGGCCATGGAAGCCACCGCCGGCGGACCGACCCGCATCACCATGGAGGTCGAGAAAAACGTCTTCCAGAAGCAGGCCGACAGCCCGCCCTGTCCCGAATGCGGTTCGGTGACAGTGCGCAACGGGGCCTGCTACAAGTGCAACAACTGCGGGGCAACGACGGGTTGCTCCTAGCCGACTGACCGGAAATGGCCCGAAACGGGCCCGCTCACCGAGATCGATGGAGCGAGCCTGAGGCAAAGGACTGCCAGGAGCCCCGGCGGGAATGGAATTCCGCCGGGGCTTTGTCATGTGGAATTCCCCGGTTTTTTTTCATACAAAACTGTATGTCCCTTCTGACAGGAGGGGCCTAGGATTTCCCTTCCACGTTCATCCTTTCTTGACGCAAAAACCATATAATCTAAAGCAAATAAAAGACTTAAAGTCAACACGGACGAATAAAGCCCGCTGGCCCGCGAATTGTAATGGCCCCTTCGTACCCGCGGAAGGTCCGTGGGGGAACCGGGACAGGATGCAGGTGAATGCGGAATGTCAAAAATTCCGATGGTGTGGAAAGATGACCCCATGTCGAGAGGAGGACTATTTCAATCCCATATCACCAATCTGAGATCCCAGGAAATTTTAATTGGGGCAGCCCACCGACAAGACCCAACGTCATTGGGTGAGGTCCAAACATTGAGGGGGAATACGACATGACAATCCTGAAAAACATGACCATGACCATGCTGGCGCTGTTGGCGCTGGGCGGGTTGCTTTTCCTGTTCGGATGTTCGCAGGAAACGCCACTGGAGCCCTCGGCCAACGACAGCGGCACCTTGGCCGCCGTAGAGAAAAAGGGAGTCGATACCGAAGTCCAGAACGGGAGCATCATTCCCGCCGAACTCGTGGACATCGACTGCTTCGGCCGCACCCTGACCTGCTGGCCCTTCACCGGCGCCAAGCTGGACGGGGTGCCCATGGATCCGGTCAACCTCGTTTTCATCGGGAATGCCGATCCCGTGCAGATCCGGGCCGCCCTTCTGGGATTGGACGGAGACCGTGGGGAACTCAGTGGCCTAGGGAGTCCCTTCGACCAGGTCTGGAAGGATGCTCTCAGTGGCGGCGTGCAGGCAAACTACGCCGTCGAGGGGGGTTGGCGGGGCGGGGTCATTCAACTCACCCTGGGGGAATACGAACCCATGCGATTCCACCTTCGCCTTTTCCGGACCGGGGCGGTCATGGATGACGGTTCGCCCATCACCATCGGCGCGGCCCACTTCGAGGTGCTGATTCCAGGAACCACCGACCACCAGGTGCTCAGCTGGAACTTCGCGAGGGACATCGTGGTGGGGGACATTATGCGGACCGGTCTGCTCAATCCCGCCACGGACCTGATGCCCACCGGTCAGATCACCCCATCCCCGGTGTTCCGCACCATCATTCGGCCGGTCTACGACGGGCTGCCGGACGAGTTTCTGGCTATTCTCGGCATCCCGGTGGACGTCCCGGAGGGCGACCCGGTGGGCATCCCCAACGACGGTGTCGCCATGGTCATCCGCCTGGCGGGCTCCGCCCCGGTGACCGTCGACGAAACGTTTGCCACCACGACGGTCACCTTCGGGCAGTTCGTGCCCCGTCCCTACTGCAACGAAGGTCCTGGCGATGTGCTCTGGATCGAAGGTCTGGTGGATTTCCACAACACGGCGGTGGTGGACGAAGCCGGCCGGTACTCCTACCGGGGGGGATATGAAGGAACGCTGACGGCGGTCCCGATCGACACCGAAACCGGTCAGCCCGCGGGCCCCGCTTTCGATGCCAGGGTGACCGGCAACCAGCACGGATTCCTGAATATGTCCAACGCACGGGTGCAGGCGCAGGACAAGAAGATCACTTTCGAGGGCGGACCGCCCCAAAGGGAACATGTCAAGTTCAGGATCGCGGAAAAGGGCGCGGACAGATTCTGGGCGCAGTACAAATGTCTGGATGATGATTAACCGAAGTCGGGCCTAGGCCGAAGGCGGTGACAACAGGAAACCCGGCGGTGCTTTCGCCGGGTTTTCCTATGGCTGCAGGGCGATGGAGATGGCCTCGGCCATCTCCTTGTCGTCGGGTTTGGTGCGTGGGGCGTAGCGGGCGATGAGCTTACCGTTGCGCCCGATCAGGTACTTGGTGAAGTTCCAGGTCGGTTCCTCGAGGCCCGTGGCGGTCAGCCACCGGTAGATTTCGCCCTTGTCCTGGCCCTTGACCTTCACCTTTTCGAACAGCGGGAAGGTGACCGCAAAGTTGGTGCTGCAGAATTCCTGAATTTCGGCGGGCGTTCCCGGTTCCTGGCCCATGAAGTCGTTGCTGGGGAAGGCCAGGATCACGAACCCGTTTTCCGCGTGGGCCTCGTACAGTGCCTGGAGACCCTCGTATTGGGGAGTCAGGCCGCACTTGCTGGCCACGTTCACCACCAGGGCCACCTGGCCTTTCCAGTCCGCCAGGGCGACCGGTTCCCCGGCCAGGGTTCTGGTTTTCAGATCCCAGAAAGTGTCCCCGGATTCGCTTTTAGGCTTCTGACTGCCGGTGGCCAGGGCGCCCCGCAGGAAAAACATGCTGATGGCCGCGGCCACCAGGATTCCCGCAACGATGATGATGACGACGGTTTTCATGCTTTGCCTTTCCGGCCCAGGTGATGCGATTGACGATATGGTAGCGGGTTCTGCCGAGGCCGCCACCCGGATCTCTAGACCGGCGGTCGGCTGCCTTCGCCGTAGCCGGTCAGCTCGACAAATCCCCGGCCCACGGTTTCTTCCGGCCGGCCGGCCGGGTGGGCGGTCATGGCACCTTCCCAGTAGTGGACCCCCGACCGTCGGGATTGGTTTTCCTGCTGGGGCATGGTCGCGTCGAGCACCAGATCGATGCCTTCACCGGGAACGATGAGCTGCCAACGGACCGGGTACTCCGCTTCGGTGCTGGGGCTTGTCCAGTGCTCCAGGGGTTTCAGGCTCCAGGCTTCCGCGGGCAGGGACCGCCCGTTTCCGTCCTTGTCCACCAGGGTGCCCAGGGCAAAATCCGTGTGGCCGTCCGGGCCCCGCAGGCGGTAGAGCATCAGGTCACGGCCGTCGTCCAGTTGCAGGCTGACCCAGTCCCAACCGGTCTGATCTGCAGCGAGGCTGCTGGAGAAAATCTCCCGGTCCAGCCAGCTCTGCCCCCGAACCGGAATTTCCCGGCCGTCGAGGGTGACGGTGCCGCGGACTTCCATCCGGGTGAAGCTGAAATAGAGGCTGCCCGCCTGACCGTCGGCGGACTTGGGACTGAAGCCCCCCTCGCCATGGAAGACACGGGGTTTGACGGGCCGGCAGGTCAGGTCGTAGCGAAATCCCTGCTTCTGGTCCGCAGCCTCAAGGCGGTACCCGTCGTCCGTGCGCGTGATCCTCCAGGTGCCGTCGGTTCCGGCGGGCGCCTGGCACCAGGCCAGGGTGGAGTCGGTTCCGGCGCCGAATCCCCCGGTCAGGGTCGAGGCCCGGCGGAGGACTTCACTGAATCGGTGCGAGCCTTGGTCCGGGTCGGCCACCGAGGCGTGGGCCATCACCAGATCACGGGCGGCCCACTGGGAATCGGGAAGGGGGGTGTCGGGCGGAACCAGGCCGACCCTGAAGAAGGTCATCTGAAAGGCCAGGGCCTCATCCACCGGGTTGCCGGCACCTTCGGGAAAAAGATGTCCGGTCACATACCACCACTCGGTCTTGTAGCTCCGATGGATGGCGTCGTCGCGGGGAAATTCCCAGGGGTAACCCACTTCGGCGATTTGCCAGGGGCCGGCCGTCTGCGGTCCCGCAGGTCCCGCTCCGGAGGCCACCACGGCAGCCGCGGTCACCAGCAAGGCCATGATCGTCCCACGATAGTTCATCGACGCCTCCTCAAAGGTCGTCCCGCGTGAGTTGACCGGGCGAAGACAGCCCGGCCTGGAATGCGGGGTAGGCCGCGGCGGCCACGGAGGCCGCCAGGATGATCAAGATTTGCCGGATGATGGCCGCCCAGGGAAGGGCCGGTTGGATCGTCCAGCCGAACCACTGGCGGTTGATCACCAGGATCAGCAGTGCCGCCAAACCCACCCCGCCGACCAGCCCGAGAGCCAGCCCCAGCAGACCCATCGAGGCGCCTTCGCCCAGAAACAGGCCGAATATCTGACGCCGGGTCGCGCCCAGGGCCCGCAGCAGGGCCAGTTCCCCGCTGCGTTCCCGGGCCTGGATCAGCAGCGTCAGGGACATGCCGCACACCGCGATCAACAAGGCCATGGCCTGCAGCGTGCGGGTGACGGCAAAGGTCTGGTCGAAGATGTCCATCACCTCCAAGCGCAGGGTCCGGTTGCTGCGAAAGACGAGG
>CBDTUS010000009.1:0-43211 GCA_965363725.1 uncultured bacterium
GTCCCCCAGCTCCAGGACGCCATCAAGGAGCTGCAGGAACAGGGCTTCGACATCCCGGACTATCCCGAAGATCCCGAGGGTGACGCCGGGAAGGAACTCCAGGCCCGCTTCGCCAAGGTGCTCGGGTCGGCCGTCAACCCCGTCCTGCGCGAAGGCAACTCCGACCGGCGCGCGGCTGCTTCGGTGAAGAAGTTCGCCCAGAAGAACCCGCACCGGATGATGAAGGACTGGCCCAGCGAAGGATCCCGTGCCCGCGTCGCGCACATGAACGAGAGGGATTTCTACGCCACCGAAAAGTCCCTCACGATGGACAGGGCCGATGATGTGCGGATCGAGTTTGTCGGCACCGATGGAGCCGTCACTGTCCTCAAGGGCGATACCCCGCTGCTGGCGGGCGAGGTCATCGACACCTCGGTGATGAACGTGGCCGCTTTGCGCCGGTTCTACACCGACACCCTCGCCGAGGCCAGGGAAAAGGACGTCCTGCTGTCGCTGCACCTCAAGGCCACCATGATGAAGGTTTCCGATCCCATCATGTTCGGCCACTGCGTTTCGGTCTACTTCCGGGACGCCCTCGACAAGCATGCCGCGGTCCTGGCGGAGATTGGCGCCAACGTCAACAACGGCCTGGCCGGCGTCCTTGAGAAACTGGATCAGCTGCCGGACGCCAAGAAGGCGGAGATCGAAGCCGACATCGAGGCCGCCTACGCCGCCGGCCCCGACCTGGCCATGGTCGATTCCCGCAAGGGCATCACCAACCTGCACGTGCCCAACAACGTCATCGTCGACGCGTCCATGCCCAACGTGGTCCGGGACGGTGGACGGATGTGGAACAACGACGACGAACTCCAGGACACCATCGCCATGGTGCCCGACCGCTGCTACGCCACCATGTACCAGGTGGTCATCGAGGATTGCCAGGAGCACGGGCAATTCGACCCCTCCACCATGGGCAGCGTGTCCAACGTCGGCCTGATGGCCAAGAAGGCCGAAGAATACGGCTCGCACGACAAGACCTTCACAGCGTCGGCGACCGGGACGATCCGCGTGGTCGATGGCGCCGGAACCGTGCTTCTGGAGCAGGCCGTGGAACCCGGGGACATCTTCCGGATGTGCCAGGCCAAGGACGAGGCCATTCGCGACTGGGTCAAACTGGCGGTCAACCGCGCCCGGGCCTCCGGCTCCCCCGCCGTGTTCTGGTTGGATACCAACCGCGGTCACGACCGGGAGATCATCGGCAAGGTGAACGCCTATCTGCCCGAACACGACACCGAGGGACTGGACATCCGCATCCTGGCGCCCGTCGAGGCCATGCGGTTCTCCCTGGAGAGGATCCGCCGCGGCGAAGACACCATCGCCGTTACCGGCAACGTGCTGCGAGACTATCTGACCGACCTGTTCCCGATCCTGGAACTGGGCACCAGCGCCCGCATGCTATCGATCGTACCTCTGCTGCGGGGCGGCGGGCTCTTCGAAACCGGCGCCGGCGGCTCGGCCCCCAAACATGTCCAGCAGTTCCTCAAGGAAGGTCATCTGCGGTGGGACTCCCTGGGAGAATACTGCGCCCTGGTTCCCGCCCTGGAATTGATTGCCGCCAACACGGGCAACGAATCCGCCACTCTCCTGGCCGAGACCCTGGACGAAGCCATCGGTTCCTACCTGGAGAACGCCCGGTATCCTTCCCGCAAGGTGAACGAGATAGACAACCGGGGCAGCACCTTCTACCTCGCTTTGTACTGGGCCCAGGCGCTGGCCACCCAGGACAAGGACTCCGGTCTGAAGGAACGGTTCGCCAAGGTGGCGGCCGAACTCGAGGCCAATGAGGAGAAGATCAACGAAGAGTTGCTGGCCGCCCAGGGCTCCGCGGTCGATATCGGCGGATACTTCCATCCCGACGATGCGAAGGTCGAATCGGCCATGCGCCCGAGCGCCACGTTCAACGCCGTCATCGATGCCCTGTAAGAGTTAGGCCTACAGAGGTGAAGGCGCCCAGGGAAACCGGGGCGCCTTTTTTTTGGGCACATATTATTTCGGATTTTTTACATTCCCCTATTCCCACCTTTACCAACCTGTCTTACCTTGCTTGGCGTTGATGCAATTTCAGGTTTCAGGGGGCGGCCCCTGGAAGGACCAGTGACGCAAAACCAAGGAGTAAAAACCTTGAACAAGAAGATCTTGAGTATCGCTGTGGGCGGACTGTTGCTGCTGAACGCAGGCTTGGTGACCGACAGCCGCGCCACCGATGAGAATACAGGTTTGCAGTTCGGCGGCAGCATCCGCGGCCGCTACGAGTACATCAACTGGATGAACGACGGCGATGACGGCAGCGACACCAAGGACGACCGCGGCCGTATCCGGTACCGGCTGCGCCTGGACGCCAAGGCCACGATCAACCCCAACGCCGCGGCGTATTTCCGCCTGGTGAGCGGAACCGACAGCCGCAGCGGCAACGTGACCCTCGGCGGCAACCCGGATTTCGGGCCCGACTCGTTCAGCATCCGCTACGCCGCGATGGTCATCACCCCCTGGGACGACGGCCAGCTCCCCAGCGGCAACGGCAAATAGGCCTTCGACTTCGGACGGGTCAAGAACCCCTACCAATGGAAGGGCCACGGCAAGGACATGATGATGTGGGACGGGGACATATCCCTGGCCGGCGCCGGCACCCAGTTCTCCCACAAACTCGGTGACAGCGGTAAGTTTTTTGTCCAGACCGGCTACTACGTCATCGACGAAAACAGCACGAATAACAGCAAGGATCCCTACATGGCGCCCATCCAGGGCGGAATCATTTTCGGCGAGGATACTTCCTTCGGCATCAGGGGAACGTACTACTACATGTCCGAACTCGGCGCGGCCTTCATCATGCGCGGTGTTGACGGAACCGATGGAACCACCAGCGCCGGCGGCAACATCGAGGACGGGCTGACCGGGGATCCCGAGGGTGGAAACCTGAAGGTCGTCGAGGGCCAGGCTTTCTTCGCCACCGACCTCGGTTCCATTCCTCTGGTCGTGTCCGGAGGGTATGCCAACAACTCGAGCGCCAAGGCGTCGGTCATGTACCCCGACGTGGACAAGAATTCGGTCGCCTACAACTTCGGCTTCGAACTCGGGGCCAAGAAGAAGGCTCTGCTGGGCGGCATCGGCTGGTACCACATCGAAGCCAACGCCTTCCCCGCGCAGTTCATCGACGGTGATCTCCTGGACGGCTACACCAACCGGGAAGGCGTGCTGATCTTCCTGGCCAAGACGGTCATGAAGAATACCGACCTGGGCCTGCAGTTCCTCCGGTCCGATGCGATCGAAAAGAGCGACTCCCATTCGGAATCCGTCCAGAATTCCAAGCGGAATCGGCTGCAGGTCGACCTGATCTACAAGTTCTAGTCCGCTATGGCAACCTCCTGGGTAGACAAAAACCGCCGGCCCAAATACGGGCCGGCGGTTTTGTATTCCCCTGAGGAAAATCAGCGGATGAGGGTCATCTTGTGGCGCAGGACGCCGCCGTCCGTTCTCAGAAGGTAGTGGTAGACCCCCGAGGCCACGCTTCTACCCTCGTTGTCCCTCCCGTCCCACCTGAGATGGTGGTCCCCCTCGGCCACCAGGCCGTCGATCAGGGTTTTCACCAGCCGTCCGCGTTCGTCGTAGATGCGCAGGGACACCCGCTGCGCCCTGGGCAGGCTGAAGTCTATCCAGGTTCTGGGGTTGAACGGGTTGGGATAGTTCTGGGCCAGGGCCGTGATCCGCGGCACCACCGGATCCGGAGCTGCCGATGGGTCCAGCAGGGCCGACTGCTGGGCGACGAGGACCGGTGTGCTGCGGCCGTGGGCCGCCCAGGAGTCGTAAAGCTCCTGCCCCAGCGTGTTGGTGTGGTTGTTGTCCCTCAGGAACTCGATGTATTCCTTCGAGGTGGTCTGGTAATAGTAGGAGACTTCGGCCCGGCGAGCCTCGGCCGGCAGCAGGTACAGGGTGTCGTCCCAATGCTGGCCGTCGGCGTAAGCGTAATCCACCGGCGGCGATTGGGCCGTCTCGAAGGCGGCGTTGGTGAAGCCGCGCGGCGGGATGCGGTTGTCGACATAGACGGTGTCGTTCAGGGGAAAGAAGAACGACGGGCCGGCCGGCATGCCGATGATGGCCGACAGCCTGGCGGAGATCCCCGGTTCGATGTGGTAGATCTTCGCGTCCTCGTCGTGGCCCAGTTCCCCGGTGTCGTCGTCGTAGTGGCCGGATTCATAGATCAGGACATCGGCGGCGTCGAAGGCTTTCACGTTCAGCCACATCCGGCGTCCTTCGGGATAACCCGAGGGAAGCTTGTGTCCCGTTTCATTGGTCAGCCGCACCGAGATGGCCGGCTGGCCCTCCACCGTCTCCGGGGTCAGATCCATGGTCGCCGCCAAGGTCAGCATGGCCGTGGCCCGCGCCTTGCCGTCTTGCAAGACGGCCGTATCAATGCCCGGGAAAAAGTCCGGCAGGATGTCCGGCAAAAACGTGTTGCCTCCGGTCAGGTCGTGCAGGCCCAGATCGGTGCGCGTCGGCGCCCCGGCATCGCTGCAGCCCACGCCCGTGACATCGCGCATGTGGCAGTCCTGGCAGGTGGACACGATGCCGTCAGGCTTGTCCCCCGCGAACTGGGGCTGGTAGACGCCCAAGGACGCGTACTCGCTGGCCTCCCATTCGCTGAAAGTCCTTTCCACCGGAAACATGTTGCGGCGGTCACCGTCAGGATGAGGGGTATCCAGGGCCTGGACATCGTACTTGCCAGGCGCGCCGCCGGCCACGAAGGCCGGATTGCTCACGTCGTGACAGGTGGCGCAAAGCTGGGATGTCCGGTGGAAATTGGAATCCAGGAACTGGTGGCTGGCCTGCGCGTCATCGTAGGGCCCGCGCATGAGCGGATCGGGATCGGTCACGAACTGACCGTTGGCCGCCTCCAGGGCGGGATTGTCCAGATTGGCCAGGACCTCCAAATCCCGGGCCGGGCTGACTCCAGAAACGTAGACAGGGTCCACCATGCGGTGGCAGAAGTCGCACTGGATGGCCTGAAAATCCTTCTCGGTCAACATGGCGCCGGACGTGTCGAAGGACCGCCCCTCCTGCCAACCGCCGGGCGTGTGGCAGCGCAGGCAGAGATCCCCGACCGCGGGCACGACCTCTTCGGCCACCGCCACCGTGGCCATGAACAGGGGGTCGCGCATGGCCTGGGACATCATGCTGCCCTGCCAGTTGTGCCAGTGCTCGATGCTGGTGTCGTAGCCGCCGTGACAGGTGATGCAGGTGACCGACGGGTCGGCCAGTTCGCTGCCCTCGAAGGGATTGGTGCCGCCCAGCTCGAAATCCCGCAGTGTCGTCGCCACCACTCCATAGGATACCGGATCGATGGTGAAGGCGGCGGGGCTGTCGGCATGGCCGTCGTTGCCCGCGTTGTCGTGGGCCAGCACCCGCAGCACGCTGTTGGGGCTGGGCAGATTGGGGAAGAACATGTTGAAGGAACCGGTATGGGGCAGACCCCGGGCCATCTTCTTGAACGTGACTCCTCCGTCATCGCTCAGCAGCAGCTCGATGGAGGAGATCCCGCCGGTGTCCGTGGCCGTCCAGGTGACGTTCTGGTAGGTGGCCGCAGGGATCAGTTCCCCACCGGTGGGCCACAGCACGGTCACGACCGGCGGCGTGGTGTCGGAGGACCCGGACGGAGTCAGAAAATCCGTGATATCTGCCAGATCGACGTTGCTAACCGACCCCACGTTACCGGCTTTGAGTCCGGGAAAGGTCGGGGTGTTGTCCCAGTTGACGGTGTCGGTCACTTCCACCAGGGTGGAAAAGCCGTCGTTGTCCGCATCCTGGTCTTCCACGTCCGCGATCGCCTGGTCGTCGGACATGCCGCCGGCCAGGAGCACCTCGATGGACAATCCGTAGGGATTGCGGGCGCCACCGCCGTCAAAATCAAAATGGCATACGCCGCAGTGGCCCGGATTGCTGGAGACGTCGTCCAGGACGGTGTTTTCCGCCCCGGGATAGCGGTCGAAAAAGGCCCGGCGGTAGGGGTTCCGGGCCGAGCTCAAACTGGGCAGAAGTAGAACGAGAAGAAAAGCCAAAAATGGAAGTCGGGCCTGGCGAAATAACATGACTCCATCACTCCTTGCCTGGATGGAAAAATAATGGGCCGCCAGATCCGGGAAGACCTCCGAACCCGTCTTCAAAACGATGATAGCATTATGCCAGAATCAGTACTGATAAACAAGGAGCCCAGACATAAATTAATTATGAAAAATGATTATGGAATTCACTCAAGGCCTTCCAACAACACCACATCCACCCACCAGATATCCGTGCCGCCATGGCCGGGACCGTTGTGGAGGCGGAACATATCGAATCGCTCCAATCGGCCCTCTGCTTCCCGGTCCATGACCCAGAGGTCGGCTTCCCCTTCGGTCTGACCGTCCTCGGGACGGGTGGACATGAAAAAGAAACGTTCGCCGTCGGGGGAGATGAACGGTTCCAGGTCGAATCACTTCGGCGAACCTGAAAACGGCGCCACCGTCGGCTCGGTCCAGGCGCCGTCCTCGAAGCGAGTGACCAGGATGACGGCGTGGCTGTATCCCCAAGAGGTCATGCAGTAGTACAGGCTGCGGCCTTCCGGGGTCATGCCCGCATCCCGCTTGACCGTTCCGGTATTGACCGATCCGGATGCCAGCAGGAACCGGGCGGAGCCAACCATGGAGATCCTGTCGCAGGGGTTCAGTAGGTCACCCCAGCCAGAACCTCGGCCAGGACGGAGCGCATCATTTTCAAGCTGTAGGGTTTGGCCACGAAACCGGCGATGTCGTAGCCCTCGGTTTTTTCGGCGACCTCCCGGGGATTGTAGCCGCTCGACAGGATCACCGGGATGTCGGACCGGATGACCCGCAGTCGCCGGTAGGCGGACATGCCGTCCATGCCGGCCATGGTGAAGTCCAGCAACACCGCATGGATGTCGCGGTGGCGCTCCCCGAAAATCCGCACCGCCTCGAAACCGTCGGCCGCCGAAAGGACACCGCAACCGAGGCGGCGCAGGAAACTTTCGCCCACCGACCGGACCGAAGGATCGTCGTCGACGACCAGGATGAGTTTTCCGGCCAGGTCCACCCGCCCCCGTTCAGGGCTGCGGCGGCGTTTGCGGACCGCGGGCGCTGGGATCCGCTGGGCCGGCAGCAGGAAGGTCACCGTGGTGCCGTCGGCGGGGTCGGTATCCATGATGAAACCGCCGTCATGGGCCTTGAGGATGCCCAGGGCGGCGGACATGCCCAGGCCGCGTCCCGCGAACTTGGTGGTGAAAAACGGATCGAAGATCCGGGCGGCCACCTGGGCCTCCATGCCACAGCCCGAATCCCGGACCTCGCACCAGACATAGGGGCCCGGATCCAGCCTGGCGCCGTGGGCCACCCGCTGCAGGTCTTCGGTTCCCATTTCCCGGGTCCCGGTGAGAATCATGATCTCGCCCCCCTCGTCGCCGAGGGATTCGGCCGCGTTGGTCACCAGGTTCATCAGGACCTGGCGGATCTGGGGCTCGTCGATCATCACCGAAGGCAGGTCGTCGGCCAGTTCGAAGTGCAGATGGGATCTCTTGGAAACCGAAACCTGGAGCAGGCGTTCGATGTCCCGGATGAGCCCGCTGAGATCGGCCGGTTGCACGGACATCTGGCCTCGCCCGGCGTAGGCCTGCATCTGACGGCAGAGGTCCGCGGCGCGACCCGCCGCCTCGAGCACCGCGTCGAGGCTGGCGTGATTGGCCGACCCTTCCTCGAAGTCGCTGCGCACCAGTTCGGCGTTGCCCATGATCGTCACCAGAAGATTGTTGAAATCGTGGGCGATGCCCCCGGCCAGAACGCCGAGGCTTTCCAGTTTCTGGGCGTCGCGCAAACGGGCCTCGAGGGCTCTCTGCTCCCGGTCCACCCGTTTGCGTTCCGAAATATCCCGCGCCACCAGCAGGACCTGGGGCTCGCTCCCGGTCACCGACCCCGGGATCAGGGTGGAGCTGACCTCCATGGGCACCCGCCGCCCACGCCCGTCCAGGAATGCCGTTTCGTAGAGAAAGACCCCGGCATTGCCGGCGACCCGCTGATTCCTCCGCTCCTGGATGGCTTCTCTCAGGTCGGGCGGAATGAATTCCAGGGCGTTGCGGCCAATGAGATCCGATTCGTCGTAGCCCGTCAACTCGAGCCCGGCCCGGTTCACGAACGTCACGCCACCCGACAGGTCGTGGCGGATGATCACGTCGTGCGCCGTTTCGACCAGGAGCCGGTATCGTTCCTCCGAACCGGAAAGATCCTGCTGGGCCTGTTTCAAGGGAGTGATGTCGATCGTGGCGAAGACCAGCAGATCGGCGGGCCGGTCCGGACTGGGGATCCAGGCCTGGTTCATGGTGAAATAGTGGCGCCCGTCCAGGGCCCGGTACTGGCATTCCCCCTCGAAATACAGGTCGCCGCGACCGATGGCCTTGAGCACACCCTTGATTCCCGGCAAGGACTCGGGCAGCACCAGGCGATCCAGGGAACTGAGCATCTCGTCCCGGCCGGCGGCCCCGTTCAACCGGATGGCCGCCTGGTTCACATCCACCACCCGGACCAGGGACAGGGCCTGCGTGATGAATTCGGGATGCGCGTCCATCCAGGCCCCGAAATCCTCCACGCCGCCGGCGAGAACCTTGGCGATGGCGCTGCGCACCAGGCTGATGTCCTCGACGAACATCGGGACCATGGCTGTCCGGAACACCTGTTCCCAGCCGGTCTGGTCCAGATCGACGGGTGCGGTATTTCCAGTGAGATCGTGGTCCTTGTAGGTGCTCATCTGTTCAACGCGCCTCCGCGGCTCCCTTCCAGCGACGATGGACCCAGAACCATTGTTCCGGATGGGCCATGATGAACCCTTCCACCGCAGCCGAAATTCGGCCGGTGTAATCCCTGAGGTCACTTTCTGCATCGGTCACGCCCCGGGGCTCCAGGGCTTCACCGATATGTAGGGTGTGCGAGCCGTCCCCGTTTCTCAGGATGGCCATGGGCACCACCGGACACCCGGTCCGCACCGATATCCTGGCTGCCCCCGGCCAGGTGGACGCGGGTCGTCCCAGGAAATCGGTCACCAATCCCGTCTTGCCCGCATCCTGGTCCATCAGCAGGGTCACCAGACCGCCGGCCCGCAGGTGGGTCAGCAGGGCCCGGCCGGATACGTCCACCGGGACGGTTCCGATACCGAACTGCAAACGCTTTTTTTGCAGGTAACGATCGAAGGGCGCGTTCCGCTGGGTCTTGACCACGTCCAACAGCGGATATCTCCGGGCGAGAACCCTTCCACCCAATTCAAAATTTCCGATGTGTCCGGCCGCAACGATGGCTCCGTGACCCAGGGCCAGAGCCTGGTCCAGAGCCTCCCAGCCGGGAGAGATCCTGACGGACCCGAATAGAGCCTCGGGATCGGCGAACAACATCTCCGCAGCCGTTGCTGCCAGATGATCGTACACCTGTCGCATCAGGTCTGCAAGCTCCCGGTCGGTCCGGTCGGGAAATACCGCCTTCAACTGGGAGAGAACGACTTCCCGACGCAGGCCGCAGACCGGCCCGGCCATCCTGGCGGCCCAACCGAGGGCACGCAAGGACCAGCGGAAAGGCAGCGGCCTGAGCCCGGCACAGGCCAGGCGGAACAGGGCAAATTCACTTTGGCTGCGGATATCCATGGGGTGAGGATAGGGGACAGGGGCCACCAATACCAGCGCTACGGAGCAAACCAACCCTCCCGGAAGGCTCCCGGCCAGACCCGACAGGAAAATATGTTATTTTTTTCGCACCTGCGGGAAGAGGAGATTTTACCATTGGAACGATGATCCCCCGAATTTTCCAGCATCAGGTTCCTTGGCGAGTGGTTTCACTGATTCAGGATAAAAGTATCCAGAACTCCTCTGCAATCAGAAAAACCTGCGAATCCCCGTCTCTGAAGGGTTTCCCGGTCGGCCTAGCGTCCGGCCCCTGAGGCCCACGGTTCGGTTCCCCATCTGATCAATTGACAAATCCCAGACCCGGGTTCGCCGATTTTGTCGCCTCAATACCATTGCGTGGGGTACCCCCGTATCCCAACATGGGTGCAGCAATCACTTTCCGTTTCGGTCCATTTCCAGGACAAGGAGCCCGACGATGAAACGATTCCTGATCGCCACCTGTGCCGTGGCCCTCCTTCTTTCAGGAGCCGCCGCTGTTGCCGCCGACGATACCGCGGCCGGCAAGTGCATGACCTGCCACAAGGAAAAATCCCTCGGTCTGTACAACCAGTGGTACAAGAGCGAGCACGCCAAACACAACGTGACCTGCTTCGACTGCCACAAGGCCGCCGAGGGCGATGTCGACGGCTTCATGCACGAGGGCGCCCTGATCGCGACTCTGGTCACTCCCCAGGACTGCGGCAAGTGCCACGAGAAGGAAGCCCAGCAGGTCAACGACAGCTACCACGCCCACGCCGGGGAGATCCTCGATTCCATAGACGCCTACCTGGCCCACGCCGCGGGTGGCGCTCCGGCCGCGATCGCCGGCTGCGAGAGTTGCCACGGCAGCAAGGTCCAGATCGATCCGAACAGCCCCAACAAGCTGGCCAGGGTCAGCTGGCCCAACAGCGGCATCGGCCGGATCAATCCCGACGGCAGCAAGGGCGCCTGCACCGCCTGCCACACCCGGCATGCCTTCAGCGTCAAGCAGGCCCGGCAGCCCGAAGCCTGTTCCAAGTGCCACCTGGGCCCGGACCATCCGCAGAAGGAAGTCTACGAGGAGTCCAAGCACGGGAACGCCTACTACACCCACAAGGACGAGATGAACCTCGACTCCGACCGCTGGGTCGTGGGCGTCGACTACTTCGAAGCCCCCACCTGCGCCACCTGCCACATGTCGGCAACCCCCAAGCAGCCGGTCACGCACGATGTCGGCCAGCGCATCAGCTGGACCCTGCGCCCCCCCATCTCGGTGACCAAGGATGACTGGGAAAAGAAGCGGGCCAACATGAAGGACGTCTGCGTCAACTGCCACGGCAGCTCCTTCGTCGACGGCCACTACGCCCAGTTCGACGGCATCGTCAACCTGTACAACGAGAAGTACGCCAAGCCGGGCCTGGCCCTGTACAAGAAGGCCAAGGAACTCAAGCTGGGTGAAGGTACGGCCAACTTCTCCAACAAGTACGAGTGGACCTGGTGGGAGATCTGGCACCACGAAGGCCGCCGCGCGCGTCACGGCGCCGCCATGATGGGCCCGGACTATACCTGGTGGCACGGCATCTACGAGGTCGCGCAACACTTCTACTTCAAGTACATCCCCGAGCTGCGGGAATTCGACAACCCGGAGCTGAACGCTATGATCGACGAGGTTATGGCCGACCCCTACCACAACTGGCTGAACCGGCCGACCGCCGAAATCAAGGCCGACATCAAGTCGGGCAAGATGGAGGAAATGTACAAGGACATGTACCAGGTCGGAACCAAGTAAAGGGGCTCAACGATGAAGCGATTCCAGCTCTTCATCCGCGGCATCATGACCAACTGGACAGGTACCGTGGGGGTCGCCCTGGCGACCTCCACCTTCCTGCTCTTCTTGTTCTTCGAGCTGCTGCAGGTCGCGGGGATCCTGACCAATTCCTACGTCGGGCTCATCAGTTACATGGCCCTGCCGGCCCTGTTCCTCCTGGGCCTGATCCTGATCCCGATCGGCTGGTGGCAGTTTCGCCGGGCCACGGGCCGCTCGACCACGGAACTGCTCTCCCAGAGATTCCCCGACGACATGACCCGGGCCAAACGGCTGGGTTCTTCCCTGGTGGGCACGATCGCGTTGTTGACGGTGGTGAACATCCTGTTCATCGGCATCGGCGGCGCGCGCATGCTGCACTTCATGGACTCGCCGAAGTTCTGCGGCACGGCCTGCCATTCGGTCATGGAGCCCGAGTGGGTGGCCTTCCAGAACTCTCCCCACGCCCACGTCAAGTGTGTGGAATGCCATGTGGGCGAGGGCGCCGGCGCCTTGCTGGACGCCAAGCTCAACGGTTTGTGGCAGGTGGTTTCGGCCACGTTCGATCTGTACGAACGCCCCATTCCGACTCCGGTGCACCAGCTGCGGCCGGCGCGGGAAACGTGCGAGAAGTGCCACTGGCCGGACAAGTTCTACGGTGACCGGATCAAGACCTATCCCGCGTTCGGGTTCGACCAGGAGTCCTCCCCCAAACACACGACCCTCGCCCTGAAGGTGGGGTCGGGTTCGGATAATTCCCACGGAACCATCCACTGGCATATCGCCGAGGCCAACGAGGTCCGTTACCAGGCGGCCGATGAGAAGCGCCTGTCGATGGAGTGGGTCGAGATCAAACGGGATGAGGAATTCCACCGGTATTCGAACCAGGGCCTGACCGGCGCACATCCCGCAGCCGAACATGCCGAGGTTCGTTCCATGGACTGTGTCGACTGCCACAACCGGGCCACCCACATCTACGAGGACCCGGAAAAGGCACTGGACGCTTCTTTGGCCGCCGG
Organism: uncultured bacterium; assembly: GCA_965363725.1. GTDB lineage: Bacteria > Krumholzibacteriota > Krumholzibacteriia > LZORAL124-64-63 > LZORAL124-64-63 > JAGLCY01. Next base: position 12,524 of record CBDTUS010000009.1, read on the forward strand.
CCGGATCAACCGGAGCCTGCCCTTCGCCAAAAAGGTCGGTCTGGGCGCCCTGCTGGGACGTTACGGCGTCACCAAGGAGGACGGCCTGAAAGGCATCGAGAACGAGGTTCGCGGCTATTACCTGCGGCAGGAACATGACGCGCCGGTGGACATGCAGTCGGTGGACCTGATGGTGACCGAAGTGCAGGCCATCTATTCACGCAACATCTTCCCCGGCATGGCGGTGGAGTGGAACACGTATCCCTCCCACCTCGGCCACAAGAACGACAGCGGGTGTTTCCGCTGCCACAACAAGGACATGGTCGACGAGGCCGGCGAGTCCATCCCCTACGACTGCACCCTCTGCCACTCCATCCTGGCCATGGACAGTGCCTCGGAATTCCAGTTCCTGCTGCCTTCGGAGACCACGGATCCGGATCGCAAGATGCATGAGTATCTCAGGCGTGAGTTCCTGGGTATTCCGCAGGGGCAGTTCGCTGAACCCGACACCGTGGTTGCCGCCGAAGGAATCCTGTCGGAGTAATATCCCTCAGCATTTAAATTGGACGGCTTTCGGGCCGTCCTTTTTTTGTTAGACTTACATCGCCCAGCGGGATGTTTTTTACTAGACTGGATGACATCACAGCTTCAAGGAAGCCGACCCCGAGCGGAGAAGACCATGCAGGAGTTCGAACATCGCCCCTTTGAGGGACTGCCTGAACTATCGGACCAGGAAATTCAGGTACGCGCCCTGGAATTCTTCGAACTGATGGAAAAGCGCCGGACATTGCGCGAATTTTCCGATCGCCCGGTTCCACGGGGAATCATCGATGCCTGTGTCCAGGCAGCCGGCCAGGCCCCCAGCGGCGCCAACATGCAGCCCTGGCATTTCGAGATCGTGGGCGACCCGGCGATCAAGAAGGAGATCCGTCTGGCCGCCGAAGAGGAGGAACGCCAGTTCTACGGCGGCCGGGCCAGCGAAGAATGGCTGGACGCCCTCGCCCCCCTGGGCACCGACGAATCGAAACCCTTCCTGGAAAAGGCGCCCTGGCTGATCGTCATTTTCGAACAGCACCACGGCCTAGACGCCGAGGGGGGGAAAACCCGCTACTACTACACCAAGGAATCGGTGGGCCTGGCGTCGGGATTCCTGATCGCCGCCCTGCACAACGCGGGCCTGGCCTCCCTGACCCACACACCCAGCCCCATGGGATTTTTGAATAAGATCCTGGAACGGCCGGCCAACGAGAAGCCCTTCCTGCTTCTGGTGACCGGCCATCCCGCGGCCGACGCCACCGTTCCGGTCATCACCCGCAAGGACCCGGAGCAGTACATCAGATACCGGGAAGCCGGGGATCAGGTCTGACCGGGGATCACGATGTCTCCTTGGCCTCCAGTTGCTTTGAATTGGCATTTCCTGTAGAATTAAGACTATTAAAGTCGTTGAATATATTTAAAAAGGATCCTGAAAATGCGTTCAGACTCGCTTTTCCTCCGGGCGACAACTTTGGTTTTTCTGATTCTTTGCACTTCAGCGGCCACTGCGACACCTCTTGACCGTGCTGTTGCCCTGACGGACACGATCTACCTGATGGGCGGACCCGACCGTCAGGACGGCGACTTCCAGAATGACATCAATCCCGCGATTCCCGACGATGAAGGCTGGCAACCGCCCTATCTCGCCGAGCCCCTGTTGTGGCATATCGACACCGTCAACGCGGAACTTCTGGACCCCGGACAGACGGATAACCACGCCATGTGGTGCGGGAAATACTACCCGCCATGCTGGGGGGAAGATGCAGCCCACCCTGGTTACGGAAACAACCTCGACGAGTGGCTGGAGTGGACGGGCACGGTGAGTGATCCTGCCCTGCCGACCGAGGTGCGGCTGACGGCCGTGCTCAACTACGACACTGAACCCGGCTACGACCTCTTGTACTTCCAAGTAGCCAGCGCGGCGGGATTCACCAGCATTCAGAATTACGATGGGGCGAACAAGGTCGGTGGCGTATTTACCCCAGTGAACGCTGACCTCATATTCACCGTCGATCCTGCAGATTACCAGGGCCCAGCCGGAGATGAAATCCACCTGCGCTGGCGATTCCGTTCAGATGCCGGTCGCAGCGATGTGGATTGCACCTGGCCCACGGTGGGCGCGGCCCAGATCGACAACATCGCCGTCAGCTTCGATCAGGGCGGCGGCCTCATCCTGCAGACCTTCGATGATTTCGAAGCCGGCAGTCCGGTCCACTGGTCCGCCGACCGCCTCAACAATTGCGGCTATGCCAGGATCTGGCCGATTCTGAACTATGCCGACTTCTGCGAGCCGATCAACAATACTCCGCAATTGGCTTTCATAGACGACGGCACCCAGTGCGACGACACGCCCACCTTCGGCAGTGTCATCACCTACGGCCCCGACGGAATGGTCGTGGTAGCGGAGGGCGTTCCCATAGGCCAGGGCATTCCCGGCGAGTTCTGGTCTCCGGCCATGGCATTACCGGACAATACGGTCTATGAAAGCGTCAATGTGGAATTCGACGCCTACCTGGATCATGCCAAGGGATTCGTCAGGATCAGCACTTCCAAGGATGGCGGATTCAGCTGGAGCATCTGGTCGAACGTCAACTACGGGGGGTCCATCGAGGCTCACCGGACTTTTGCTTCCGGGGTACCGTTGAGCAAGCGCTATTCCGTCGAATTCCATCAGTCGATCCGCGACAGTACCGACATGATCCGGATCTCCCTCGGCGTCTACAAGAATCCCCGGTTTGTGGATTGGCTTTACGATTCGCCAACGCCCTATTTCGATAACGTTTCGGTAAAGGTCTACAAAAATTCGGGTCCCATTTTCAAGGAACTCAGACCCGAATATCTCGCCCCCTATATTCCCGACCGCTTTCCCTCCGTGGGGTTGGTGGATACCACCGACCTGGCCGCCGCCTACGTGAGCCTCGACCCCGTCGAGCGGAAAGTATCCCTGCCGCGGGTCGGCTCGGTGCTGGTTTCCCCTCCCGAGTTGCACTGGGCACTGAGCCCCAATCCCCTTTTCGACCCCTACCGCAACAACCTTCCCTCCAACCCAATCGTCGCCGACTATGTCGATGACTCATGGAATAGTGGATTCCCCACTGACCTTTGGCGGTTTTCCTTCCCTCCCGAAGGTTTCGTCTTTCCCGGCGATGAACTCCATTACTACTTCCGTGCCCAGGACGATGTTGCCGGGGATATCGGCACCACCATCCAGCCCGCCGACACGACGGGCTTCAGCAGCTTCGATGCGGCCCAGACGGGAGTGGCCAACCCCTATCCCCAGCGGTTCATTTTCCGGGCCCTGCCGACCATGAGCGCTGCCCATCCGGACTCGCAGCCTAAGATCCTGATCTGGGACGGCTCAACCACCGCGGCCGAGACCGATGACCTGATGCTCTCCCTGTTTCAGCTGGGCTACCGTCCGGGTAAGGACTACGATTTATTGCGGAATTACTATCTGGACCGCTATAATTCCAGTACGGGGCCTTTCGGCTATACGACGATTATTTCTTCCAGGGGGCCCCAGTCTTATTTCGCCGAATCGACACTGGTAAACTGGCTGGGTCTGGGCGGTCGCCATCTCCTGCTGTCGGGCAACAATATCGGCGGATTTTCGGATGGGACGTTTCCTTTTACCGATACATTCACCGGAGCGGTCCTCGAAGCGTCTTCCGTGCGTCCGTTCATCGGCGACCAATCGGCACCCGGCCTGACTGCGACAACCGTGGTGCCCGGCATAACCGTCCCCCTTGTCGCCAACGGCTGCGACTACCCCCAATTCGACGCCATGGCCCTGAGCGGCACCGGGCAGGCTCTCTACGAATACGACGCTCCCGGCGGCGGGCCCGGCGGTTACCAGTATCCCGCGGCCATCTACAACTACGCCGCGGCAGACGATGCGCGGGTCATCACCGTTCCCATCGCTTTCTCCAGACTGGTCTCCCCCCATCACTTCGGGGGCGGCCTGCCGGCGCGCACGGTTTTTCTGGACCAGGTGCTGACCTTCTTCGGCCACAGCGGAACCAGTGCGCCTTCGCCGGTACCGGAATTTCCGGAGTTCAGCGTGCGGGCCTATCCGAATCCCTTCAACCCGCGCACGACCATTGCTTTCAACCTGCCCCAAAAATCAACGGTTGATCTTCACATCTACGACCTGGCCGGACGCCGAGTAACAACTTTGCTGGACGGCCAGGAACTGCAGGCCGGACCAAACTCGGCGGTCTGGACGGGCCGAGACGCCCAGGACAGGCTGGTGGCGGCGGGCGTGTATTTCTATCTTCTCGAGGCGGGCCCCCACAAAACGGTACGGCGTGTGACGTTGATCAAGTAGGGATTTACCGGTGCTCCAGGGAACTTGATGATTCGAGGCAGTTGGGGTATCATCATGGTGTGAATGAACCGCATCACCCCTGATCGTTTCATTTGGTTGGCGGCTCCCGGAACGGCCAGAACCCTTCGGGAGCGCCTGCCGCCGAACCAAATCTCAGCCAGGGGGATTATTCCATGAAACTCCGCTTTTTTTTTCCTTTTTCCAGTCTCATTATTTCAAGCCTCTGCCTTCCGCTCGCCACCGGCGTCCAGGCCGGTGTCGGCGGGCCCTACGGCGAGTACTCCATGGAGTATCAGGGCACTGAAACCCTGACCCTGTTCGTGGTTCCCGACGGCAGCGGAGAAACGTTCGACCGCGCTTTTTTGCCCTACGGCGGGCAAGCCGACGCCACCATCACCCTCTGGCTCCTGGATGCCAACTACGACCCCTTGCCCAATTTTCCCCGTGAGGACATGTGGCTGGTTTCGGTGGACGGCGGGCTCATCCCGTGCCCCGCCGGCTCCATCGCCGACGCGAACACCGACAGCCAGGGCACGACCCGCTGGACCCAGCCCCTGCACGCCGGCGGGCACAGCGAGGGCCTGACCGAAGTGAGGGTCAATGGGTCCATGTTGGAATCGACGACAGGGGTGAGACTCGGATTCAACAGCCCGGACATCAACGGAGACCTGACCGTGAACCTGACCGATGTCCAGATCTTCACGACGGACTTCTATGCGGATTTCGACTTCCGGTCCGACTTTCACCGGGACGGCTCCGTCAACCTGAGCGATCTGGCCGAAATGGCCCACGCCTTCGGGGCCAGCTGCCCCTGACGAACCTACGACCCCGCCTGGGCAGCGATGATGTCGTCGGCCGCCTTTAGCGCAGTGGTGAGGGCCTGGCTGTCCGGCATCCCCGCCTGCGCCATGTTGGGCCGGCCTCCGCCCCGGCCCCCACCGGCCGCGGCGATCTCCTTGACCAGGTTCCCCGCGTGCAGGGTTTTTGCTTCCACCAGGTCGGCGGTCACCGTGACCAGAAGCGTGGCCTGCTCGCCCATCTCCGTACCCAGCACCACCACACCCCCTGTCCCCAGCTTGTCCCGGACGTGATCGCCGAGCTGCATCAACGCCCCCTTGTCCTCCGCGTCCACCATGGCGGTCACCACCTTCAAGCCCGCTACCTGGCGGGGGGTGTCCAACGCGCTGTCGAGAGAAGCGCGCGCCGAGTCCTGCTGGAGACGAGCCAGCTCCCGCCGCAGTTCGTCACGTTCCCGGAGCAGATCGGCCGTCTGGTCGGCCAGGGGGCCCCCGTCGGCCCGCAGGAGCTCGCCGATCATCTGCAGCTGATCACTTTCGGAAAAGGCCCGGACGAGGGCCGCGTCCCCAGTGACCGCTTCGATGCGCCTGACACCCGCGGCCACACTGCCTTCGGTCAGGATCCGGAAGAGGCCCACGTCCCCGGTGCGGTGGCAATGGGTTCCGCCGCAGAGTTCGATGGAATAGACCGGGCCCACGTCCTCCGGCATACCCGATGAAGCCTGGTATCCTTCGTGAATCTCTATCATGCGGACCCGGTCGCCGTATTTTTCGCCGAAAAGGGCCATGGCGCCCCGGTCCCGGGCCTCTTCCAGGGGCACGTCCTCATGGCGCAGCACAGCCCGGTTGGCCAGGACCGCTTCGTTGACCTGGTTTTCGATCCGCCGGATTTCCCCGGCCGTGACCGCCCGGTCGTGACGGAAATCGAACCGCAGGCGATCCGGCGCCACCACGCTGCCGGCCTGCTCCACGTGATCACCCAGCACGTCACGCAAGGCGGCGTGCAGCAGATGGGTGGCGGTGTGGTGGCGCATGACGCCCAGCCGCCGGCCCGCATCGACACGCAGGGTCACGGCGGGATCGGCACCGAAGGTTGCCAACAACCGGTCGGCGTCACCCCGGATCACGGCCACCGAGCCCTCTTCGGACACCACCGCATCGGTCACTTCCAGGGTGTCGCCGGCGGCGGTGACAATCTGCCCGGTGTCTCCGAGCTGCCCCCCGGCTTCGGCGTAGAACGGGGTCCGTGTGAACAGAACATGCACCAGGGGCCGATCCTCGTCGTCGGCTCCGGCGGCCCGCACGGCCACCACCTCGGCTTTTTCGACCAGATGTTCGTAACCGGTGAACGGAGACTTGAACCCGGCCAGGTCCCGTTCGGATCCGGCAGCCTGCCAGGGACTGATCCCTTCACGGAAGGTCTTTTCCCGGCGGCTCTGGGCCCGCTGTTTCTCCATGCATTCACCGAAACCTTCCCGATCCACGGTGAAGCCATCCTCCTGCGCCACGATGGCGGTCAGGTCCACCGGGAACCCGAAGGTGTCGTGGAGCTTGAAGGCTTCCTCGCCGGTCAGGCTGGTCCGGCCCTCCTGTTCCATCCGGGCCTTGAACTCGCCGTAGACCTGCAGGCCGGCGGTCAGCGTCCGGCCGAAGCGCTCCTCCTCCTTGCGGATGACATCCAGCACGCGGTCCCGGCGTTCGGTCAGCTCGGGATAGGCCGCGACCATCTCGTCCATGACCAGGGCCGCCACGCGATACAGGAACGGTTCCTCCACGCCCAACAGGTGGCCGTGGCGGGCGGCCCGGCGCAGGATCCGGCGCACCACGTAGCCGCGGCCCTCGTTGGAGGGCATGGCGCCGTCGGTGATGGTGAACGCCACGGCCCGGGCGTGGTCGGCGATGACCTGCATGCTGATCCGGTCTTCGCCCTCGGCCGGGCGGCCGCAGATCTCCGCCATCTTCTCGATCAGCGGGACAAAGAGGTCCGTGTCGTAGTTGTTCTTCTTGCCCTGGATCACCGCCACCAGGCGTTCGAAACCCAGACCGGTGTCCACGCTTTTCATGGGCAGCGGGTTCAAGGTCCCGTCCTGTTGCCGGTCGAATTCCATGAAGACGTGGTTCCAGAGTTCCAGCCAGCGATCGCAGTCGCAGACCCCCACGGCGCACCCGGCGGTGTGGTCACACTTCAATTCCGGACCCTGGTCGTAATGGATCTCGGTGCAGGGGCCGCAGGGACCGGTGTCGGCCATGGACCAGAAATTTTCCTCGTCCCCCTTTTCCAGATCTCCCAGGCGGACTATCCGGTCGGCCGGAACCTTCACCTCGTTTTCCCAGATGCCGAAAGACTCGTCATCGTCCTTGTAGACCGAAACCCAGAGCTTGTCCGCATCCAGCCCCATATTCACCGTCAGGAATTCCCAGCCCCAGAGGATGGACTCCTTCTTGTAGTAGTCGCCGAAGGACCAGTTGCCCAGCATCTCGAAAAAGGTATGGTGGCGCGCATCCTTGCCCACCTCTTCCAAATCGTTATGTTTGCCGGACACCCGCATGCATTTCTGCACCGAAGCCGCCCGGACGTAATCCCTGTGCTCCAACCCCAGGAACACGCTCTTGAACTGGTTCATGCCCGCGTTGGTGAACAGGAGGGTGGGGTCGTCCCTGGGTACCAGGGTCGAGGACGACACGACCTCATGACCGCGGTTGGCGAAGAATTCCAGGAAACTCGAGCGGATTTCTTTGGCTTTCAAGTCTCTGCTCCCGTCCGAATATTCGGATATTTTAGTTCAAGCGGCGGAAAAACTGCCGAAACACAAACATGGTACTGGGTTACCGCTGAAAAGGCAGGCGGGCTTCCCCAAAGTTTAAACGGCGCGGCAGGCAAGGTCAACCCGCGCTGGAGTCCCGGCCCGGGCCACGTTGTCCCGGAGCCAGCAAGGATCCGGTCCTCACCATGAGGAATTTCCTCCATTACCTGATTTCGGTCCTGCTGTGGATCCTGTTCGGGTACTACTGGTACGTCGTCTTCGAGCGACGGATAGACCGTTCCGCCCTCCAGCCCCTGGCCATCCTGCTCGCCATCACCGTCCTGGGCCTGGCCATCACGCTGTGGTGGATCGCGCACAACAAGCGTATCGCCGCCAAGGGCAACCGCAAGACCCTGATGTCCGCGCCGGCCGAACCGTTCGAGTTCGACAACCTGAAACGCCCCATCAAGGCGCCGCCGTTGGAACTGCTCCTGGAGGCCGACCGGGTGACCGTGTCGGTGGACGATCAGGGCCACAAGGTCTACGTCGTCGAACGGAGGGTGGCGAGCTGATGGACCTCTATTCCTACCTTGTCTGGTTCGAAGCCACTCCCTTCTATATGGCCCTGCTGCTGTACTTCGCCTGGTACCCGCTGGCCACCAGCGCGATGTGGATCTTCACCTCGATCCTGTTCTTCCGGCAGAAGGAAGTCGGGGAAACCGATTTCTACGACAAGCTGCCCGACGCGGGGCCCGACCCCCTGGTGTCGTTCGTCATCCCGGCCTTCAACGAGGAAAAGAACATCGCCTCCACGATCGCCGGCGTCCTCGAAGTCGACTATCCCCACTATGAAGTGGTGATTATCGACGACTGTTCCACGGACAACACCCTGGCCGAAATCGAACCCTATCTGCTGGACGGGCGGGTGCGGCTGGTCCGCAAGATGATCAACGAGGGCAAGGCCATGGCCCTGAACGACGCCATCCCCCTGACCCGCGGGGAACTGCTGCTGGTCATGGACGCGGACGCCGTGCCCATCCCCGACGTCCTGAAATACTTCGTGCCGCATTTCCGCTCCCCGCGCTGCGCGGCGGTGACGGGAAATCCGCGGGTCGCCAACCGGGACAGCTTCCTGGCCAAGCTGCAGTCCATCGAGTTCGCGTCCATCATCTCCTTGATGCGGCGCGCCCAGCGGGTGTGGGGCCGAATCATGACCATGAGCGGGGTGGTGGGTATCTTCCGCCGCACCGCACTGTTCGACGTGGGGCTCTACAGCCCGGAAATGGCCACCGAGGACATCGACCTGACCTGGCGTCTGCAGATGCGCCACTGGGACGTGCGCTACGAGTCGCGTGCGGTCATGTGGATGCGGGTGCCCCAGTCCCTGCAGGGGCTCTGGTGGCAGCGGCGGCGCTGGGCCCTGGGACTCAGCCAGGTCCTGACCCGGCACTGCCGGGAACTCATGGACTGGAAACAGCGCCGTTTCTGGCCGGTCATCATCGAGGCCAACCTGTCGATCATCTGGGCCTACACCTACATCTTTTTGACCATCATCTGGCTGGTCAGCTACGCCGTGGGCTACCCGCCCCGCGGCGCCTCTCCCATACCCAATTTCTGGGGCATGATGATCGCCACCATGTGCCTGGTGCAGCTGCTGACCGGGGTCATCCTGGACCGCGCCTACGACCAGGTGCTGAAAAAGTATTTCATCGTCGCGGTCTTCTATCCCCTGATCTACTGGATCCTGATGGCCGTCATCACCGTGGCCACCGCCCCGGCGGGCCTGAACGTCAACCGCCAGAAGCGCAAGTACACGCTCTGGAAACCCATCCGGGAGTAAGCATGGTCGCCCCTCGGCACACAACCTGCGCCCTGCTGATTCTGGTGACCGCCACGGTGGCCTGGTGTCCCACAAGCGCTGCCCTGGCGGAAACCGCGGCGCCGGATTCCACCACCGTGGAGCGCGACAAGATTATCAATCCGGAACACGCACGCACCCTGGTCGCCGAAGCCCGCGTGGCCGCGGGCAAGGACAGCCACCACGACGCCTCGGCCATGTACCTCGAGGCCCTGGCCAACGACGCCACCCTGGTGCCGACCGTGGCCCAGGAAATCGCCTATCAGAAGCTGTGGCGCGAGGACGCGGAAAAATCCATCTTCTACTTCCGTCGCTACCTGGCCCGTCACCCCGACCAGCCCAACCGCGACGTGCGCAAGGGCCTGGCCCTGGCCTACAGCTGGAGCGGGAGGCAGAAGGAGTCCATCGCCCTGTACCGGGAGCTGGTCCGCGAGGATCCCTCCGACGGCACCTCACGCATCGGGCTCGGTCGCACCCTCATCTGGGACAACCGCCTGCACGAGGGATTCAAGGTTCTGCGAGCCGTGGAAGACGAATTTGCCCCCGACACCGGACCGGGCCGGGAAAGCTCGGATTTCCTGCTGACGGTCCTGGACGGTTACACCCCTCATCTTGAAATAAAGGCTTACGCCTCCTGGGATTCCGACGATCTGGACACCTACCGCCTGACCGCCATCGGGACCTTCACCATTTTCGGCAACAAGCTGCTGCAGGCCATTCCCGTCTGGGAGACCTTCCGGCAGCCCGGCCAGGCCGACATCAACAACCTGAAACCAGGTGCGGGATTCATCGCGTCCTTGGCCCACAACTGGACCCTGCACGCCTACGGCTGGCTGGACCGGTTCCGTTCCGGCGCCCCCCTGTTCGGCGGGACCGAAAAACTGGAGTGGGATCGGCCCGGCGGGGATTTCTGGTTCACCTGGATCGCCAAGCCCCGTCTGCGCATCGATTTCGGGGGCAACTCGAAACCCGTGGAGACCTTCCTCGCCCTGAACGACAAGATCGGCTACCGACAGGCCAACCTGTCGGCCGACTGGCGCTTCGCCAAACATTTCAAGCTGGGCGCTTCGGGAAAGGCCGCCGACTACAGCGACGGCAACGAGAAACTGCGCGGTGGATTGCGGCTGGACTGGCGGAAAGAGGGCCGCTGGAATTTCATCGTCGGGCCCGTGCTGACCTACATGGATTTTTCGATCCCCTACCCCGGCGGTTATTGGGCGCCGGATTGGGTCCGCAACGGCAGCATTGAAGCCACCGTGATGACACGGACCAGCCGAATGACCTTCAAGATCAACGGCAGTGTCGGACGGGAAAAGGAGATCGGCGCGGACGCGGTGACCGTCGGCGGCGCCTCCGGCCGGGTGGGCTGGCGCTTCAGCCCCGGTTGGCTGGCGGCCCTGGAAGGCGGCTACTCCAAGAGTTCCTTCGCCTCGGCCAGCGGTTACAGCCGCACCTTCGCCAACCTATCCGTCCGAGCCCTGTTCTGACATGGAATCGCCATGAAACCGAATCCCCACCTGCGAATTCTCCTGGGTCTGGCTTTGCCGGTAGTCGCGGCGGCCATGCTTCTGGGCGGGTGCGGCGGGTGCGGCGGCGACGACCGGGACAACCCCGACAGCAAAATTGCCGGCTATCTCCTGGATCCCCCGACCCTGGCGACCGAGGGATTTCCGCCCATCGAAGACGGCGTCCCCATTTTCTGCTACCACTATTTCCGTTCTGGTTTCAACGGGTCCTACCTCATGAAGGTCCTCGGTTCGGTCCTGTTCGGGATGCCGGCCCTGGGCCCGCGAGAATTCTGGACTACGCCGGTGGGGGAATTCGAAAAGCACCTGCGCTATTTCCGGGACTCCGGCACGGCCGTCATGACCCTGGACGAGATCGCCGACCTGGTCGAGGCAGGACAGGATCTCCCGGATAAGGCGGTGGTTCTGACCATCGATGACGCCGACCGGAGCGTCTACCAACTGGCCTGGCCCCTCCTGGAGAAGTACGGCATGAAGGCGCACCTGTTCGTGCCCACCGGAAAAGTGGGGACTTCCTGGAGCGAGCTCGATGTCTGCAGCTGGGACGAACTGGCGGAGATGGCGGACTCGGGAACCATCCTGGTTGAGTCGCACACGCGCGACCTCCACTTCAAGATCCGCTCCGACGGCGGCCTGGAACCGGTTTTCTTTCACCCGGATTACGTCCCGGAACAGGACCACCTGGACAACCTGTCAGACCTGTCCCGGCAGGCCCGGGAACACCGGGGGGACGGCCTGCCGGAAAATCTGGAGGAATTGCTTTCCGGCCCCTATGCGGCCGTGGCCGCCGATCTGATGGCCAGCAGGATGGATCTCACTGAAGGGGTGGGGATTGCGCCTCGCTGGTTGGCCTGGCCCTATGGCTTCGCCACCGCCCAGCTGGACAGCCTCAGCAAGGAGGCGGGATTCCGGGGCACCGTCAGCCTGTACCCCGAGGCCTTCACGATCCGTGACTCGACCCTGACCGTGGGACGTTTCGCGCTGACCGCCAAATCCACCACCCGCCACATCGCAGGCGTCTACCCCGACTGACCGGCAGCGGCAGCCATGGTCCGGATCCAGATCCGGCGCCGGCGGGGACCGTCGAAATCACAGAACCAGATCTTCTGCCAGGTCCCGAGCACAAGTTTCCCGTCCGACACGATCACCGTAACTGAACTGCCGAACATGCTGGCCTTGATGTGGGCGGCGGAATTGCCCTCGGCATGATGGTATCCGTCGCGCCAGGGCACGAGGCGGTCCAGGGCGAAGGTCATATCCCGGACCACGTCGGGGTCGGCACCTTCGTTGATCGTCACCGCCGCGGTGGTGTGGGGATTGAAAACCACGACCACGCCTTCGGCCATTCCCTGTTCCGTGACCACGGACTGGACTTCGCCCGTCAGGTCCACGAAATCGGTCCTACCGCCGGTCTGCAAAGTGATCTCGCGCATGGTCCCTCCCTGTCCGACCTAGAAATCGAAGTACATCGTGAACTCGTAGGGATGTGGCCTGCGGTTGATGGTGTTGATCTCGTCCCATTTGATTTCCAGCCACCGGTGGATCAGGGATTCGGGGAACACCTCGTCGCGGACCAGGAACTGGTGGTCCTGCTTGAGGGCGTCCAGGGCGTCGTCCAGGGAGCGCGGCAGGTAATCTGCCTGCCGGATGTTTTCGCTCGGGGCGTCTTCGGGGGCATAACCCGCCGCGATGGGATCGATCCGGTTGATGATGCCGTCGAGGCCCGCCATCAGAATCGCCGAGCAGCAGATGTAGGGGTTGGCCGTCAGGTCGGGCGGACGGTATTCGATGCGCCGCATCTGGGGATCGGTCACGTAGCTGGGAATGCGGATCGCGGCCCCCCGGTTGCTGCGGCCGAAGGTCCGCACCGTGGGCGCTTCGAAACCCGGCACCAGGCGCTTGAAGCTGTTCGTGCTGGGGTTGGTGAAGGCGCACAGGGCATCGGCATGTTTGAGGATGCCGCCGATGTAGAACAGGGCCGTCTCCGAAAGACTGGCGTATCCATCTTCTTTATTGAAAATGTTTTGCCCGTCTTTCATGAGAAACTGATGCAGGTGCCAGCCACTGCCCGCGTTGTCGAAAAGCGGCTTGGGCATGAAGGTCACCTTGAGCCCGTGCCTATCAGCGAGGTTGAACAGGATGTACTTGGTCAACACCGCGTGGTCGCCGGTCGTCAGCAGGTCGGCGAACCAGCCTTCGATCTCCTGCTGGCCCTGGGCCCCACCCTCGTGGTGGTGGTAGCGGACGGGGATGCCGAAGTCGGCCATCAGGGCGCAGACCTCGTCCCGGAAATCGTCGTACCGGTCGAAGGGATTGCAGGCGTGGTAGGCGTTCTGGAAAAAGGTCTCGCCGCTGCGCACGCCGTAGGCGCTGTCGTTGGATTCCGTCAGATAGTCCGCTTCCTCGAAAATGTGGAACTCGTATTCGGGTGCCCACTGGGAAAGGTCGGCCACGCCCGCCCGGCGCATGGCCTGTTCGGCCCGGCGGGCGATGTTGCGACCGTCCTGGGGAAAGGGGCTGCGCTTTTCGTCGGTGAGACAGGCCTCGGCGAACAGCGACAGGGTGGGGCGGCTGCGGAAGGGGTCCACCGCGGCGGTGTCCAGGTCCGGCACCAGGACCATGTCGCTGTTTTCCACCTTGAGGAATCCGTAACTCGAACCGTCGAAGCCGATGCCTTCGGCGCAGGAAGCTTCGGTGAAGCGGTCGATGGGAAAGGAGATGTGATGCAGACGGCCGGCCAGGTCCAGCATTTTCAAATCGATGAATTCAATGCCTTTTTTTTCGGCCTGCTCACGAACCTCGGCGAACTTCTTGACGGTCATGATCCACCTCGTATCTGGTGACGGTTTGCTGCCGGGAGGGGCGCCCGTGAACGTCCCTGCTCGCGGCGGGCCCTCGGGCGGCCGCGGTCCCACAAATATATGTCGCGATCCGGTCCGGTTCCACACTGTCCTTGCCGCGTCCTGATCCGGGCTATATTTTCGAGTCCGGAACAGCCGGACAGGACGCCGAAAGGACCCGCTGTGGCAATGGACAAGGTGCACATCCGTTTCGAAGGCAGGACCCTGGAGTGCCGGCCCGACACCTCCGTGGCGGTCGCCCTGTGGGAAAACGGCGTCCGCCATCTCAGCCGCTCCCCCAAATACGGACGCCCCCGCGGCCTGACCTGCGCCCGCGGCCACTGCACGGCCTGTTTGATGCGGGTGGACCGCATCCCCAACGTCCGGACCTGCGAACTGCCCGTTCGGGACGGGATGGAAATCGAACGGCAGGATCCCGGCGCTTTCTACGCCGCGCCCATGCAGAAGGTGCTGGCCGCCGGCGACGCTCTCTTTCCCGTCGGTTTCTACTACAAATGGTTCACTCGGCCGCCATTTTTGAGCCGTTTCTTCCTGGAACGGATCCGACCGATGACCGGCATCGGCCGCCTGCCCGAGGGCACCGCCCCGCTACGACTTCTGGCCGCGGCCCCATCGGTCGCGAAGGAAACATCCCTTCACCAGGCGAATCTGGGCCGGTTCGACACCATCGTGGTCGGCGGCGGCCCTACGGGGCTCCAGGCGGCCGCCACCGCGACAGGCCGCGTCCTGGTGGTGGATGACCATGATCGACCCGGCGGCCAGCGCGCCGACGCTCTGCGGTTTCTCCGGGACCATCACTCCGGGTTGCTGGAACGATTTCCCCAGCTCCAGTCGGCCTTGGCCAGATCCCTCCAGGCACAGGAGCTAATCGCCGCTCGACAGGACGTCAACTTCAGCGGAGCAACCAGAGCCATCGCCGGTTATCATCCCGGCGGTCTCCTCCTGCGCCGGGGAGGCGCCCTGTTTACGGCCGACAGCGATCAGCTGGTGTGGGCGGCAGGAGCCCTCGACACCCTGGGGCTGTTCGAGGGCAACGACGCCCCGGGAGCCCTGGGCCCACGAGCCCTCTACCGTCTTTTGATGCGCGATGGCCTGGACGTGCAGGGCAAGCCCGTGCTGGTCATCGGCGGCGGCCTGGATTTCTGGCTCAGCGCGGCCGTTCTCGCGGCCAAGGGCTCTCGCCTCGGCCTGGTCCTGTCCGCGGAAACCGGACCCGAGGCCGTCCCGGCGGCCCTTGAAATGAACTGGCAGCTCACCACCGGTCTGACCCTCAACAGGATCGAACCGCAAGGCGGCAGTCAACTGCGGGCGACCTTCTCCCCCAGGTCCTCGGAGCAGAACCTGACGGGATCGCACCTGGAGATGGAGGCCGAAATCGCGGTGATTTGCAACCGGGGCAAACCGGCCTATGACATCCCCTACCAGCTGGGAGCGGAACTTTCGTTGCAGCCGGAACGGGGCGGCTTCCTGGCCGCCGATCCCGGCGGGGCGCAACCGGACGGCGCGTGGCTGACAACCGTGGGTGAAGCCGCCGGGGACCTCCCGGGCACCCGGCTCCAATCCCTGGGCGAGGTGGAATCCCCATGAGCAAACCCAAGGTTTTTCTTTGCCGCTGCGAGGACGTGACCCGCCAGGAATTCCACGACGCGTATGCCGAGGGCTTCACCGAACTCGAATCCCTGAAACGCTACACCGGAGTGGGCACCGGATTCTGCCAGGGCAAGGGCTGCTTGAGCGAGGCCGCCGGGGAGCTTTCGGAGCTGCGGGACATCCCGCCAGAGGAAG
Organism: uncultured bacterium; assembly: GCA_965363725.1. GTDB lineage: Bacteria > Krumholzibacteriota > Krumholzibacteriia > LZORAL124-64-63 > LZORAL124-64-63 > JAGLCY01. Next base: position 28,437 of record CBDTUS010000009.1, read on the forward strand.
TCCGGCTGACCAACATCCGCCCGCCCGCCGAGCCGGTGACCTTCGCCCAGCTGGCCGCCCTCGACATCCCCTCTGCGGGGGAAGACCCTCCGGGCGAAACAGGCGGCGATACGGAGGCCGGCCCATGATCCCCCTGTCCAGCGGACCGGTGCCCGCCACCGCCGAGGCCGTGATCATCGGCGGCGGGGTAAACGGACTGGCCACCGCCCGCGAACTGGTCCGCGAGGGCCTGAAGGATATCGTCATCCTCGAGAAGGGGTACATCGGCAGCGGCTCCACCGGCCGTTGCGGCGGGGGCATCCGTCAGCAGTGGACCACCGAGGAGAACATTCGCCTGGCCCAGGAAAGCGTCGCCCTGTACGAGAACATGTCCACCGAACTCGGCTACCAGGTGTTTTTCCGGCAGGGCGGCTACCTGATGGTCACCGAAAGCGAAAACGACCTTCCCGCCCTGCGCGACGCCGTGGCCCTGCAGAACCGCTGCGACGTTCCGACCGAATTCCTGCAGCCCGAGGAATGCTTGAAGCTCGTTCGGGATCTCGATATATCCGACATCAAGGGAGCCACCTTCTGTCCCAAGGACGGCACCGCCTACCCCTTCGCCGTGGTCTGGGGATACGCGCGGGCCTGCCACCGCGCCGGGGTGAACATCTTCATCCGCACCCGGGTGACCGGCATCACCACCGACGATGGCCGGGTCCGCATCGTGCACACCGACCGGGGCGACATCGCCACCGAACGCGTGATCAACTGCGCCGGCCCCTGGGCCCGCTCCCTGGCGGCCCTGGTCGGGGTCGAGCTGCCCAACCGGCAGGAGCGACATGAGATCATGGTCAGCGAATCGCTCAAACCCTTCCTCGACCCGATGGTGATCTCGATCACCAACGGCATCTACTTCAGCCAGAGCATGCGGGGGGAAATCGTCGGCGGCATTGGCGATCCGGCCGAACCGGCCCTGGACGATCCCGCCCAGTTCGACACCCGCAGCCAGCTGCGGTTCGCCGTTCGATTCGCCAAGGCACTGATCCGCTACTACCCCCGCGCCGCACAGGTACGGATGATGCGCCAATGGGCGGGCATGTACGACGTCACCCCGGACCACCGGCCCATCCTGGGAGGGGTGCCGGGGCTCGAGGGCTACTACCATATCTGCGGATTCAGCGGCCACGGTTTCATGCTCGGACCGGTCGCCGGCCAGCGGATGGCCCGCTACATCACCACCGGCCGACCGGACGACATCATCACCAGCCTGTCGCTGGATAGGTTCAAAAACGGGGACCTGAAAAGGGACGCCTTCGTGGTGGGTTGACAGGGATCAGAGCAGATCACCCAGGGCCTTGTCCAATTCGCCGAATTCGAACTTGAAACCCTCCGCCCTCAGGACATTAGGCACCACCCGCTGGCTGGACAGAAGGACGTCGGCCATATCACCCAGGCCGGTTCTCAGGCCCCATCCCGGCACGGGCAGGAAGGCGGGCTTCCCCAGGGCGCGGCCCACGGCCGCCGCGAACTCCTTCTGCCGGGGAGGATCCGGGACCGCGGCATTGACTGGCCCCTTGACCCGGTCCTGATCCAGGGCGAACAGGATGATACGGGCCAGGTCCCGGATATGAATCCAGGGGAAGTACTGCCTGCCGCTTCCCAGCGGACCGCCCAATCCCAGCCTGAACGCCGGCAGCATCTTGGCCAGGGCGCCCCCGTCCGAAGCCAGGACAACACCGACCCGGATCGGCACCACCCTGACGTTTTCCCTCTCGGCCTTCAGGGCGGAATGCTCCCACTCGAGGGCCAGGCGGGCCAGAAAGCCCTCGCCCGGCTCACTGTTTTCTCCCAAGGCCTCTTCGCCGCGGTCGCCGTAGTAACCGACGGCGGACGCGCTGGCCAGGACCATGGGATGGTCGCAGGCCGCCAAGGCGGTCGCGACGTTCCCGGTGGTGGTCAACCGGGAACGGCGGATCCGGCGCTTGCGGCCCGGGGTCCACAAACCGTCGGCGATGGGCGCTCCGGCCAGGTTGACGACACCGTCGCAGGTCGCCAACCGGTCCTGCCAGTCTCCGGGCAGGGTGGGATCCCCGCCCAGGATCTCCACGGCCTGGGGAAGGTTCGCCCGAGCGGTGGCGGGATCCCGCGTCAGGCAGAGTACTTCGTCACCCCTGTCCAGCAGGAGGGATACGACCGCACGGCCGACCAGGCCGGTCCCTCCGGTGACGAACACTTTCATTCCCGCACCTTTCCAATGTTGCTGGCAGTTCCGGCCGGGAGCCGGCCGTCATCCCCGTATCGACAGCGTACTCCAGTTGCCCGGCGGTGTCCATCAATGGCGGCTTGCCGCCCGGGCCCAATATCCTATTATGGACGGGCACAACAAATCACCCCACCAGCCGGGAGCTGCCATGGACTACCAGAACTTCGACTGCGAGATCGCGGAAGGCTGCGCCACTGTTCGCATGATCGGACCGGGCGCCCCGGACATGGGTGGGCTCTGCGACGAGTTCCTGGACCTCATGCTGCGTCTGCAGGAAGACCGGGCCGTCCGGATAATCCTGTTCACGGACGGCGACCACGCTTTCGAGCTCCATCACAATCTCGACGGTCTCTCCGACGCCCACCTGCAGAATCAGGGTTTCGAGATCCTGGCCGCCGACGAGGAAATCTCCCGCCGCATCGTGACCATGATCCAGGAGACCTCCAAGCCCGTGGTGGCCGCCACCCGGGGCGACATCCGCAACCTCGGTCTCGGGTTCTTCATGGCCGTGGACATCCGGCTCGCCTCGGACAAGGCCAGCTTCACTTCCCAGAACATGGCCGGCGGACTGCTGCCGGGCTGGGGCCAGCTCCACATCCTGCCCAGACTCATGGGCCCGGGGCGCACCCTGGAATTCCTCTGGTCCGGGCGGACCATCCCCGCCGAAGAAGCTCGCCGCATGGGTCTGGTCGACCGTCTCATCGACGACGAAATCTGGGAGGAAGAACTGGACAGGTTCACCGACCGGGTGCGCCGTCTGCCCCAGCCCGCGGTTCAGCTGACCAAGCTCGGGGTCCAGCAAGCCGCCAACCTGGATCTGACCAGCATGCTCTCCCTTGAATGGGAAGGGCAGCAGCAGTGCTGGGAATCGCTGGAAACCACCGAAGGGCTCAGGGCCTGGCGAGAAGGCCGGGATCCGGAACTGGATTCCCCCGTGGGCGAAGAAGAGGACTAGAGGCCGCCCGGATCCTCGGCAGATCCGGGACCAACCCTGTCGCAAACGGAAAACGACCGCCCCTCGAGGAGCAGCCGTTTTTCCGTTGGCCCACCGCACCCAGCGATGGACTTCCTGTGAGGTCCGAAAACTGCGCCTGGCGCAGAACTACCGGTACAGGCTTTTCAGGTCGCCCCAGGAACTGCTCTCCACGCCCACGGGCGCGCAGTCGCCGTTCAAGGTCATCTGAGCCGTGCCCATGCCGCCGATCGCCTGGTACAGACTCACGCCGGTGCTCCCAGAAGCTTCCAGGTACGCGGGCTGACCGCTATCGATGAGGCTGAAGTAGACACCCTCGATATAGACATGGCTAGGCTGGGTGACGTCGTTGAGGAAACCGTTGATCATGAGATCGATTTCCGCAATGACAAGCCTGCTGTTGGAGGCCAACAGGGGCTCACTCAGACCGATGAGGTATTCTCCCTCACGGGTCGCGGCATTGATGCCGGTGCCATGGAAGTCCAGTCCGAGGTTCAGGATGTTCTCGGTGATGAACTTGGCCTCCCAACCCCAGACTTCGGGGTAGGTGAGGTTGGTCAGGATCACGTACACCGTAAACGGAATGTCCGCGTCGATAGCTCCACAGCTACCTGTCCCGGCCGGATTGAGGTAAATGCCGATGTTGTTTGCGAACGGGTTCTCAGGATCCTGGGCAAGCGCGGTTCCCCCGAATACGAAGAGGGCGAGTACGCAAACAGTAACCATTCTCTTCATAATGATCTCCTCTGCTTAGCTTTAGGCGTAGTTTTCGGGCTGTCTCCCTTTCGGACCGACCCTACTAATTAAGACAATACCACAGGAATAAAGAGGAATCTATCATTACTTTGTGTTTTTTTCATTATTTCCTTTTTTCTCTAAAATTGTGTGCCAAGATCCTAAAAACGGGAGAAAAAAGCCCAAAACCTGAATAACCCCCAATCCAGGGCCTCATTTAACCAATTTTCGCCCAATAACCGGATGGGGAAATCTGAAAATCCTCCCGAATCTGTCCAAATTGATTTTTTCAGGGCGTCCGACGTCATTAAATTCTGAATTTTTGGGACATTTAGCAGCTTTGAAGACCGGATCCTTTTTCCGGCCTGCTCCGGGCAAAAAAACTGCTCCCCTGCAAGCTCCACGATGTTAGTCTCTCGCCGTTCTGCGAAATCCCCAACCCGGAGCATCCTGCCGGAGGTCATCCCGTGAGATCCTTGACGCCTTCGATTTTATTGATCGCAACTGTGACCCTGCTGGCCGCCCTTCCCTGTTTGGGGCAGGATTTCGTCCGCGATCACGACATCGTCCCCGAGGACTATTTCGAACTCATCAGCTTGGGCAACCTGGCCGTGTCTCCCGCTGGAGGCACCATCGCCTATACCGAGAGCCGCTGGGGCCGGGGCAAGGAAGGCCGGCACAGCGAGCTGTGGACTGTGGACCGCGACGGCCAACACCCTGTCCGGCGCACTTTCGGAAGCTTTGCGGCTTCGGCTGTGTCCTGGTCATCCGACGGCCGGGCCATCTACTTCCTGGGCCGGGACAAGGCGGGACGAGACGCCCCTCCGCACGACGGCAGCCGTCAGGTCTGGCGTCTGGCCCTTGAAGGGGGCAACCTTGACGCCGTGACCAGGGTGGCCGACGGCGTCCAGTCCTTTGCTCTGTCCCCCGACGACCGCACCCTCTACTACACCGTCAAAAAAGAGGACGTTTCCGGGGAGTGGAAAGAACTCCGCGAGAAGTTCAGCGATCTGGAATACGGTCACGGCGTGACCAACCTCACCGAGTTGCGCCAGCTCGACCTGCAAAGCTGGCGCGACGAAACGGTGCTGCCTGCCGACCGGGTGATCTGGGACATGGCCCTGTCCCCGGACGGTTCCCGGCTGGCCATGATCACCACCAGCGACAACGAACTGATCTTCAAGGAAGGCTGGTCCCGGGTCGAGATCCTGGACCTGGCCTCTGCAGCTGTAACCCGCACCACCAGCCAGGAATGGCGGGCGGATCATCCCTCCCCTTTCGGCTGGATCGATGATCTGGCCTGGTCCGGCGACGGGCGGGCGGTCGCCTTCTCCATCTCCTATGACGGTTATGCCAGTCGGATCTGGATCACCGAGGAAAATTCCGGGACCTGGGACCTGCAACTGGTCGAGCGGCCTGAAATGGTTTCCTACGCAGGCGGCCTCGCCTTTAGGGGCGACGGCCGCACCCTGTGCTATCTCGGTGAAACCATGGGCCGGGTCCATGTCTACGGAACCGACAAGGTCGCCAGTGGCAGTCAGGGAAAAACCCGGCAGCTGGCGGGGGGCGACATCGTGGCCGACGCTTTCGCCTTCGATGCCAAGGGCTCCCATCTGACCGTCATCTTCGAGACCACCACCGACGCCAACGATATCTATTCGGCTTCCGCCCCCGAAAAATTCGACCGGCTGACCCGGGTCAATCCCCAGGTCGACACCTGGAAGCTTCCGCAGATCCAGCATGTCAGCTGGACCGGCGCCGACGGCGACGAGGTTTTCGGCATTCTCGAGCTGCCCCCCGGTTACCAAAGAGGTGACGGCCCCCTGCCCGCGATCATCGAACTGCACGGCGGGCCGACTGCTTCCACCCAGTACCGTCTGCGCCTGTGGATCTACGGCCGGGCCCTGATGGCCAGCAACGGCTACGCCCTGCTCAGCCCCAATTACCACGGCTCCACCGGCTACGGGGACGAGTTCCTGGAAAAGCTGATCGGACGGGAGAATGAGATCGAGGTGTCCGACATCGCGGCGGGGACCCGCTGGCTGATCGACCAGGGCATCGCCGATGCCACGCGCATCGGCGTCAGCGGCTGGAGCAACGGCGGCTATCTGACCAACTGCATGATCACCGCCGAACCGGAACTCTACGCCGCTGCCAGCAGCGGCGCCGGAGTGCTGGACATGGTCATCCAGTGGGGCACCGAGGACACGCCCGGGCACGTCATCAACTTCGTTCAGGGCCTGCCCTGGGAGGTGCCCGAACACTACCGGACCGCCTCGCCCCTGTTCGCCCTGGACAAGGTGAGGACCCCGACCCTGATCCATGTCGGCGGCAACGATCCGCGCGTCCCCGCCGCCCACAGCCGGGCGCTGTACCGGGCCTTCAAGCACTACCTCAAGGTGCCGACGGAACTGGTCGTCTACCCCGGTGAGCCCCACAACCTCACCACCCACGAGAACCGCCTGGCCAAAATGAAATGGGATCTGGCCTGGTTCGAAAAATACCTTTTGGGCGGAGGCGAGGAGACCGTCCCCGAGGAATAGGCGCGAGGCCTTAAACGGAATGGGCCGGGCGCCCGCTGCGCCCGGCCCGTAAATCATTAAAATCCCACCAATTTACTTGTTATTTTATTGACTGAACCTGTTAAATTTTCATCTTGTCACAGATCGATCCGCCTCATATTCTTGCCCTTGGTCAACAATCGTTTACTCCGCACGGGGAGGTTTTTCATGCTGCGTCTCATTCTGCCTCTGGCCGGGATTCTCCTGCTGAGCTCGGGCATCGCGGCAGGCGGCGTTTCCTATGTCGATTCCTTCGACATTCCCGGCGACGTCAACTACGTCGGCTCTTTGGTCTGCCTCGATTGCCATGACGATGTCGGCGAATTCTACGCCAACTCCCCCCACGCGCCTGAAAGGGGCCTTGCGATTCCCGGCACGGGGATCTCCGGCTGCGAAGCCTGCCACGGTCCCGGCAGCCAACATGTCGATGAGGATGGCGAGGGCTTCATCATCGGCCCCTCCATTCTGGCCGAACAGGGCAAAGGCGCCCGGGTGGCGATGTGCACCCAGTGCCACACAGCCCAGGGTCTGGACTGGACGGGCGGCCCCCACGCCGGCACCGAGGTCACCTGCGCCAGCTGCCACAACGACCAGGTCCATTTCGTGGTCGGGGTCACGCCCGTAGCCGATTTCCGGAACAAGGGTGAATTCTGCCTGCAGTGCCACACGGCCGAAGCGGCGGACTTCCGCCTCCCGTTCCGTCATCGGGTCCTGGAAGGGCAGATCGACTGCCAGGACTGTCACAACCCCCACGCCGGCTTCGACCAGACGAACTGGAACGGCCTGAACGCCGTGTGCCTGGAATGCCACAACGAGATGGCCGGGCCCTTCGTCTACGAACATGACGGCGTGTCCGGTGAAGACTGTGTGGCCTGTCATCGGCCCCATGGATCGAACCACGACAAGCTGCTCATCACCGAATCCAACAGCATGTGCCTGCAGTGCCACTTCGAACAGGGCTTCAACGCAGGTGACAGCTGGGCGATCGGCGACCAGAACCACGCCGGATTCCTGACCGGGGAAGCCCGCTGTTTCGATTGCCACACCGAAGTGCACGGATCCAACACCGACCCGAACTTCAGGGACCAGTAAGGAGTACGACCATGAAGATGAATAGGACAACGACCTGCATGGTCCTGGGCCTGGCGCTTCTGGCGTGCGCCGCGCCTGCCCTGGCAGCAGAAACCGTGGACCTGCCGGCCCAGGAGAGCCGCATCTGGGCGCCCGTGGGCGACCTGATCGGCCAGCAGAACAACTGGACCGGCACCTTCCAAGCCAAAGACCCCCACGGCAACGAAGCCAAGGGCGCCGAAGACTGGCAGCTGGTCCAGAAGTATTCGGGCGCCGGCCTGCTGGGCTGGTTCCACACCAAGGAAAACGGCAAAAAGTACTGGTTCCGGGGTTATGCCGACAACGGCGGCACCGGCGGTCTGGTCGGCAAGTTCGACCTGGGCGGCAACGCACCAGGCAGGTACAACTGGAACATCGATTACCGGAACTTCGACTATTTCTACGATCGGACCAGCGAGATGAGGAGCGCCACCTTCGCCGCGCCACCGCCTCCAGCGGAGCTCGCCGGCCTGCCCCGGCTCAACTGGAGAAGGGCCAAGGTCGATGTCAACGTGCATCTTTCCGATCAATGGGATCTGGCCATTGGCTACAAGCGGAAATGCCGCAAGGAAAACAAGGGAAGTCTGCTGCGCGGTTTTGGCAACGACATGGACTCCGCCCCGGGTGTCAAGCAGTTCGACACCACCTCCAACGAGATCTACGGTGGCCTCGGCTTTGCGACCGGCAGTTTCGGATCGGACCTGAACCTGAGCTACCGCGGCACCGACGGATCCCGGGACCTGGTGGACCGGCACTCCAACACCGATGATCAGAAATTCTTCAACGGCAAGCTGGGCCTGTCCTACGCCTTCTCCGAAAAGTTCAAGCTGATCGGACACGGCTCAACGGGCAAGCTCGAGAACACCGGACGCGATGTCACCGGCGCGACCTTCGATCTCAACGGCGAGACGAAGACCACCGCCGGCCGGCTCGGTCTGCTGGCGCGCTTCGGGAAGGCCCTGGACCTGAACGCCTCGGCGAATTTCCTGTCGCTCAACACGGACGCCAGGACCGATCTCGGCGCCGATGTGCAGCAGGCCACCGACCGCAAGCGGGATAGCCAGGACTACCGCATCGGGCTGGGGTACAGCGGCCTCGCCAAGACCAACCTGCGGCTGGGCTACAAGTACAAGACATCCAACCTGGATGAAACCGTGGTCCAGGGTCTCGGTACCCAGATCATCGACCGCAAAAAAAACCAGCAGGATTTCGGTTTCCGCGGCCGCTACCGGTTCAGCCGGGCGGCCACCCTGAAAGCCGTGGTGGCCTGGAGGACTCAGGAAGTGGACGACAAGGACCCAGCCACTACCGGGTCAGTCAACCCCTGGCTCTACTGGATGGGCGACCGGAACCGGGACCAGTTCCGTTGGGAACTGGCCCTGCGCTCCCGGCCCTGGAAGACTGTCCGTTTCGACATCGGTTACCAGGCCATCGACCAGACCTACGAGCGCAAAGATACGGCTCCCGATGAAGCGGAAATCGTCCCCAGCGAAACCACCTGGAAGGCCAACCGCGGCTTCGCCAACCTCAACTGGATTCCGGTGGACGTCCTGACCATCTACGGGACGTTCTCCTACGGTTCGGAAAAATACGCCCTGACCGGGGACCCGGTGCCCGCCTCCAACATGAACGCCATCGCGGCCGACGGGTCGACCATGCGGTTCACCCCCGGGGCGACCCTGGTGCTCATCGAAAACCTGCATCTCGACGGCCACTACGAGGGCGTCAGGTTCGAGGACACGGGCAATGAGGACGTCATCAGGAAGCTGCAGTCCGACCAGGACCGCCTTGTCCTGCGGGCCGGCTACCAGTTCCGGCCCAACATGCGCCTGACGGCCTCCTACACCCGGAATGCGTTCGAGGAGAACCGGTGGGACAATTTCATCCACCACCTCTACGCCGCCTCGCTATCCGGTACGTTCTGATTCCAGCCGGCGGATCCAAACGACGGAGGGCCCCTGCGGGGGCCCTTTTTTTTTGAGGTCCGGTGGGGGATCATCGGGTAACTCCTACTCCTTTAGTATGTTATATTAAAAACAGTTGTTGACAAACAAATCACAGGCCGTAAATTTTCCTGGTAGGTAAACGTTCGCTTACAACCTGGGAAGAGGCCAGTGAGTCCCGTTAAAGGATCCCCGAACAGGCGCCAGCAGATCCTCGAAGAGGCGACCCACCTGTTTGCCGCCAAAGGCTACGAAGGGTCCTCCATGCGGACCATCGCCAAGGCCTGCAACATCACCGAGGCCGCCATCTACCGCCACTTCTCCAGCAAGAACGACCTCTACGAACAGGCCATCATCGCCAAGGCCGCCGAGCACGACATTCCCTCCCAGCTGGAACGGTTTTCCAACAACTGGAACATCGAAGAAGTCCTGCGGGCCATCGCCGAACACATCCTGGCCATGGCCGGCGGCGACCCCGAACTGATGCGGCTGATGGTCAACAACAGCCTCGAACGAGGATCCGCCGTGGCGCGGGTCCTGTTCAAGGAAGTACGGCTGCCGTTCATCAACTATCTGGCCCGTGAACTGGCCCGGCGCATCGATGAAGGGGAGATCCGCACCATCGACCCCGTCATCACCAGCCGGTGTTTCGTGGGCATGGTCATGGACTGCGCCCTGAACGTCGGTGTCTTCAACCAGATCGCCGACAGTGATTTCAAGGCCAACGACGTCGTCTGCAACAACGTCCCCATTTTCGCCCTAGGCCTCACCAAGAATGTTGAACCCATGAATCCCCTTACCCAATCAGGGAGAGTCTGATGAAAAGGTATTCGATACTTTTCGCCCTGGCCCTGGTGGCATTGTTCGCCCTGTGGGGCTGCAGCAACGACACCTCCAACGGCCCCGTCGAACCCGGAGACGGGCCGGGCGCAACCGACAAGACCTGTCTGGGCTGCCACTCCAGCGAAGACATGCTCAAGGCCGCGCTGGGTGACACCTCCGGATCGATGGTCCCGATCGGCAACAAGGGAGACGGCTGAGGCGGCGAAGTACCCGCGCTGGAAGCGTGGGAAAGTGTCATCATCGCCGGCACCAACGGGACCTCGTTTTTGAACAGCGTCCATGGCCCCGATTACGCCGGGAGCGCCAACCCCGCCCCCCACGCCATGGAATGCCAGATGTGCCACTCCGGCCAGCCCGACAACACCTTCAACACCATGGAAGAGGCCCACGAAGGTTTGATCGGGGACCCGAGCGTTCCTGGAGAATCCGGGTGTGTGGCGTGTCACGACGAGCCGGAATTCGCCCTCAATTCCTGCAACAGTTGCCACGCGACCGAAGTCGCCGCCACCGCCAACAGCCTGCACTCCAATCTGTGGGGTGAAATCGCCGCCATCAAGGCCCGCTGCGGCTGCACCTACGAGGGCAGCGACTGGCAGGACGGTTTCCAGGGCAAGTGCGCGGGATGCCACACCACCTGCGGCCAGTGCCACATCAGCCGGCCCAACAGCGTGGGCGGCGGGTTCCCCATCATCACCCTGAAACCGGGTTCCCATCGTTTCCGCGGCACGCCGGACATGAACGAGCAGTGCACCGCCTGCCATGGCAGCCGGGTCGGAACCGACTACAAGGGCGAGTTGGAAGGCAACGAGAGGGACGTGCACTACACCCGGGGCTACAAGTGCGAGTTCTGTCACAAGAAGGATGAGATCCACGGCGATGGCCAGTACACCGGCGACCATTACAACCACCGGTACGAAGTGGCCACCATGCCGCGCTGTGAAAGGTGCCATGGAAACCTGGAAGCCAATGCCTACCACGACATGCACGTGAACCCGGGTTCGGGCCGGAACCTGCAGTGCCAGGTCTGCCACTCGCAGCCCTACAAGAACTGCACGAACTGCCACAACCTGGCTCCCGGCGCCAAGGTCGACAAGTTCGAGATCGACCCGAGCGTCGTGCAGTTCAAGATCGCCCAGAACCCGAGCCCGCACCGGACGGAATACGATTTCGCCCTGGTCCGGCACACACCCATCGATCCCGAAACGTATGCCGACTGGGGCCTGGCCCTGCCGGACTACCTGGAAAAGACGACCTGGCAGTACACCTCGCCCCACAACGTCGTCCGCATCGCTCCCCAGACGAACGTCGGCGGCACCGGCGGTTGCTCGGCGGCCTGCCATCAGTCCGCGGACGGACCGGAAGGGTATCTGCTGCGCGATTCGGATCTAAGGGACGACATGGGAGCTCCGCTGGTCGATTACGACGCCAACATGGACATCGTGATCCGCCCGGATTTCCCGTAGCCGAGATTTGCCTTGGAGGACCGGCCCTCACCAGGCCGGTCAAACCATAACCGGGGCGGCAACTTCGTCCCGGAAAACAAGGGCCGCAGGCCCGCACAAGGAGAATGACAATGGAAAAGCGTTGGACCTGGCTCGTACTGGTTATGATCGCACTGGTGGCCTTTGCAGGTTGCTCCGACGATGATGATCCGGTAACTCCCCCCGCCGCGAAATCAGCCTTTCAAACCCTGGCCGAAGCCGGCACCGCCTACATCAACAACGCGAACTGCCCCGGCGTAATCAGCGCCGCGGACCTCAACAGCGACCTGTCCAGCTACACGGTCATCGACATTCGTCAGCCTGTGCATTATGCCGCCGGCCATATTAACGGAGCCTACAACTCCTCCTTGGGCACCCTGCTGAACGACCTGTCCAGCAAGGCCATCCCCAGCGACAAGGATTACGTGATCGCCTGCTACAGCGGCCAGAGCGCCGGGCACGCCAAGATCGCCATGGAACTGATGGGCTACGGCGAAGTCTACAGAGTCTACAGCCTGCTGTACGGAATGTCCTCCTGGAGCTACGACACCTCCGGTTCCTGGGAAAACAACACTGCCGATCACCTGGCCAATCCCGAGACCGCCAACAACAACGGCAACCTGGTCGACCATGCCTTCCCCGCCCTGGAGGGGAACGCCAGCACCATCGTGGCCGACCGCGTGGCCTGGATGCTCCAGAACGGCTTCAAGGGCATCAACTACACCGACATCGAAGCCAACCTGGGCGACTACTTCATCATCAACTACTTCGGCGAAGCCGACTATCTGGGCCAGGGCACGGCCGGCGTCCCGGGTCACATCCCCGGCGCCTTCCAGTTCACCCCCAAGGCCAGCCTGGGTTACGACCAGATGCTGAAGCACCTCCCGACCGACATGCCGATCGTGGTGTACTGCTGGACGGGCCAGCACTCGTCGCAGATCACGGCCTACCTGAACATGCTGGGCTACGAGGCCTACAGCCTGAAATTCGGGTCCAACAACCTGTTCCACAGCAGCCTGACCGCCCACCAGTGGAACGCCACCCAGATGAACGATTTCGCGATGGATGCGGGCTTCACGCCCGGTCTCGCGTTTTCGGCCATGGCGGCTGCCGGCGGTGCCTACATCAACGGCGCCGATTGCCCCGGCATCATCGACGCCCCGACGCTGAACAGTGATTTAGAGGCCTACACCGTGATCGACATCCGCGCGCAGGATGCTTACGACGCCGGCCATATCGTTGGCGCCTACCACTCCAGCCTGAGCACCCTGGTCGCCGACATGCTGACCATCCCCACCGGCAAGCCCTACGTGATCGCCTGCTACTCCGGCCAGAGCGCCGGCCACGCCAAGGTCGCGCTGGAAATGCTGGGTTACGACGAGGTCTACAGCCTCAAGTGGGGCATGTCCTCCTGGAGCAGCCGCACCGAGATGCAGGCTCCCTGGACCAACAATTGCGCCAACAACCTGACCAGCGCCGACACCACCCCCGAGAACGACAACCTGACCTGGCACCAGTATCCGGTGCTGACCGAGAATGTCGCCACGGTGGTCGAGAACCGGGCCGAGGCCATGCTGGCCGCGGGCTTCAAGGGTGTCAACTACGCCGACATCGAAGCCAACCTGGAAGACTATTTCATCATCAACTACTTCGGCGAGGCGGACTACCTGGGCCAGGGCACGGCCGGCGTCCCGGGACACATCCCCGGCGCCTTCCAGTTCACGCCCAAGGCCAGCCTGGGCATCGACCAAATGCTGGGCCAGGTTCCGGCCGACATGCCGGTCGTGGTCTACTGCTGGACCGGCCAGCACTCGTCGCAGATCACCGCCTACCTGAACATGCTGGGCTACGAGGCCTACAGCCTGAAGTTCGGGTCGAACAACCTGTTCTACGACAACCTGACCGAGCACAAGTGGGTCGTCGGTACAACCACCAACGACTACCCGCTGCACAACGACACCGTGGCCGTCCACTAGTGGCGATTTTTGGCTGAGCCCGAAGGCCCGGCCACGTGCAAGGGAAAAGGAATGGGGAGGGCTCTGGAGCCCTCCCCGTTTTTCTGCCCTGGCGATATCCTCAGCCCGCGGCGGCCACCGCTTTCTCCAGCCGGTCGCAGGCTTCGCGCAGGGTGGCGCCGGTGCAACCGAAGTTGAAACGCACATGCCCCGGCCCTGCGAATTCCTTACCGTCCGAAAAACCCAACCCGTGATTTTCGAAATGGGCCACCGGATCGTCGAGATTCAGGGCGCTCACATCGAGCCAGGCCAGGTAGGTAGCCTCGACCGGCGCCATCGTAACCCCGCCCAGGCCGTCCACGCGCCCGGCCAGATAGTCGCGGTTGGCCCGGAGGTAATCGATCTGGGCAGCCAGCCATTCGGCGCTGTCCCGCCAGGACGCCAGGGCCGCGACGTACCCCATCAGGTTCACCGAGGGGACGATGCCGGCCATGGCCCGCCGGAAGCGGCGGCGCAGGCCCTCGTCTGGGATCACAGCCAGTGAACAGCTCAGACCCGCCACGTTGTAGGCCTTGCTGGGCGCCATCAGGGTGATGGTGCGGGCGGCGACTTCCGGGCCCAGAGAGGCCAGGGGCACATGGTTCACACCCGGGGAAAGGATCAACTGGTTGTGGATCTCGTCGCTGCAGATGACGGTGCGGTTTTCCAGGCAGGCCTCGGCCACCATCTCCAGCTCCTCGCGGCGCCAGGCCCGGCCAACCGGATTGTAGGGGTGGCACCACAACAGGAGAGAGCAGTCGTCCTGCAACCCGGAGGTCAACCGCCGACGGTCCACGGTCCAGCCGGCGAGATTGTCGCCTGCCAGGGGAATGGTGATCAGCTTGCGGTCCATGAGGGCGGGCGCTTTCAGGAAGGGTGGGTAGACAGGC
>CBDTUS010000010.1:0-42301 GCA_965363725.1 uncultured bacterium
AGCACGAAGCCGGCCAGGAACACGAGGTTCCTGGCCGGCGTCCCCGACAGGGAGGATGGACGGACCGTCAAGACCCGGCAAACCTACAGCTCGGTCCGCTCGATCTCCTCGATCTCGTAACACTCGAGCACATCGTTCTCCTGGATCTCGTAGAAGTTTTCCAGGCCGATGCCGCACTCGTAGCCTTCCTTCACTTCCTTGACGTCGTCCTTGAACCGTTTCAGGGAGTTGACCTTGCCCTCCCAGATCATGACTTCGTCGCGGATCAGGCGGGCCCGGCTGTTGCGCTTGATGACGCCTTCGATGACCATCGATCCGGCCACCGACCCCACCTTGGGAATGGTGAAGACCTGCCGCACCGAGGCCTGGCCCGTCGAAACCTCGCGCTGGATCGAACCCAGCAGGCCGGCCATGGCCTTCTTCAGGGTGTCGACGGCCTCGTAGATGATGTCGAAGACCTCTATGGTCACGTTATTGGCCTTGGCCTTCTCCAGGATGGCCGGCCCCGGGCGCATGTGGAACCCGATGATCATGGCACCGGTGTTGGCCGCCAGCAGAACATCGGATTCGCTGACCGCGCCGACCGCCTTGTGCACGACCTTGACCTGAACCTCTTCGGTGTTCAATTCCATGAGCTGATCCGCCAGCGCCTCGACCGAACCGGCCACGTCACCCTTGATGATGATGGGCAGTTCCTTGAGCTCGCCGGTCGTCATCAGTTCTGCCAGGTTGTCCAGGTCGATGACCTGCTTGGGACCGACGATCTGCTGCTGCCGCTGCAGGCGCCGTCGCTTGTCGGCCAGCTCGCGGGCCTGGCGCTCGTTCTCCACCACGTAGAAGCGGTCGCCCGCCTCGGGCACGGCGTTGGCGCCGAGGACCTCGCAGGGCTCGCCCGGCTTGACCTCTTCCAGAACCTGGCCGCGTTCGTCCAGGATGGCGCGCACCTTGCCGTCGGTCATGCCGACGAGGAAGTTGTCGCCCTTTTTCATGGTGCCCTGGTCCACCAGCACGGTGAACAAGACCCCGCGGCCGGGCTCCTTCTTGGCCTCGACCACGATTCCGCGCGCAGGGCCGCCGGCACCTGCCCTGAGCTCGAGCACCTCGGCCTGCAGGTGGATCTGGGTCATCAGCTTGTCGATACCCTCGCCCTGCTTGGCGGAGATCTCGGCGCAGAGCACATCGCCGCCGAACTCCTCCACCACGATCTCGTGCTGCAGAAGTTCCTGCTTCACACGGTCGGGTTTGGATTCCGGCAGGTCGATCTTGTTCACCGCCACGATTATCGGCACACCCGCCGACTTGGCATGGCTGATCGCCTCGACCGTCTGGGGCATCACGCCATCGTTGGCCGCCACGATCAGGATCACGATGTCGGTGACCTGGGCACCGCGGGCTCGCATGGCGGTAAACGCAGCATGGCCCGGCGTGTCCAGGAAGGTAATGGGGCCGCCGTCGGTCTGCACGGTGTAGGCGCCGATGTGCTGGGTGATGCCGCCGGCCTCACCGGCGATGACATTGGTCTTGCGGATGCTGTCCAGCAGCGAGGTCTTGCCGTGATCGACGTGGCCCATGACGGTGACCACCGGCGGTCGGTCGGTCTTGTCCTCTTCCTTGACCTCTTCGGTTTCGAGCACGTCCTCGCCGACTTCGGTGAGGAACTCGACCTCGCGCTCGAACTCCGACGCCAGCAGTTCGATGTTGTCCTTCTCCAGGCGCTGATTGATGGTCGCCATGATCCCCATGGAGAATAGGTTGGCGATCAACTCCTGGGACTTGACGCCCAGCTTGTCGGCCAGTTCCTGCACGGTAATGAACTCGGTGAGCCTCAGCACGGCGGTTTCCACCACGTGTTCTTCGTCCTCCACTTTTTCGCCCTTCTTGCGCTTCTTGCGGCCACCTGCGCCTTCCATCTGGGCCATGGTCTGTTTCAGGGCGCGGTCGACTTCGGCCTGGTCGACCTTCTTCTTCTTCTTGCGGGTCCGCTTGCGCCGTGACGAGGTTTCTTCGCGGGCGGCGGCCTCGTCCTGGCGCCGCTGGATCGCGGCCTTGATGGAATCACGCACCGAGGCGCTACTGACTTCCTTCTGGGGCTTGTCCGCTTCCGGCTTGGGCTTGCGGACCTTGGGGGCGGGCTTGATGATGTCGCCCAACTTGAACCCGTCGTGCTTCTTGGTCCCCAGTTTGTCGAGCGGATCCTCGGGTTCGGGCTCAGCTTCAGGCTCGGGGGCCTCCTCCACCTCGGCTTCGGTCACGGATTCATCGGCAGCCGTTTCAGCGGCGGGTTCGGAGATGATCTCGGGCTCCGTCGCGACCGTCGGGTCGGCCTCGGTTCCGGTGGCGACGTCATCGGTTTCGGCCACCGACTCGGCCAGGCCCTCGGCCGACTTGGCCTCCTCGGCCTCCCTCGCATCGACATCGACCTTTTTGACCAGCTTGGCCGCGGTACTCTTGACGATGCGGGCCTTGGTATGCTCTTCGCGCTTGGCCGCCATTTCGGCTTCCTGGCGCTTCTTCTCCTCAAGTACCTTGGCTTCGGCCTTGGCCTTGGCCTTCTCTTCCTTCTCCTTGGCCGCCTGGGCCTTCTTGGCCACCTTGGTCATTTGACCGGCCTTGGTGATGACCACCACCTTGGGCTTGGCGGGCGCTTTCTTCTTCTTGGCGGCCTTCTTCTTGGTCTTCTTTTTCTTGGTTTCCGGCTCTTCGGGGGCCACCGGGATTTCCAGCGGCTTGAGCGCGGCCACATTCTTCAACTGGTCGGGATTGAGGTTGTGGGCCTTGGCGTAGTTCTCCCGGGCCAGCTGGCGCTTCCGCTGGAATACCGAATGTACGCGGGAGACTTCGTCGTCCTCAACCACGCTCATATGACTCTTGACCTGCACCTTCATCTTCTGCAGGAGGGTCATGATCTGCTTGCTGTCGACACCGTAATGCCGACCGAGTTCGTAAACTCTCAGCTTCCTCACCAAAACCGGCTACCTCCACCAACTGCATTTTTGGGTCCGCGGCAGGGCCGTCCGTATGACGGCGGGCCTTCAGAAACCCAATTTCCGAATCCCCTTGATGAATCCGGAATCACTCACTGCGACCACCGCGAGCTTGTCGCGGCCCAGGGCCCGGGCCAGGTCCTCACCGGTGAGAACATCGGCCACGATTCCCCGTACGGGTTGCCAGCGGGAAACTTTCCCCTTCAGGCTTTCGCCCATGTCAGCGGTGGTGATCACCAGGGGGCGCTCCCCCTTGGCAACCATCTTCTCCACGGCGCTGAACCCCATGCCCAACCGGCCTGCACGCCGGGCCAAGCCCAGCAAACCAAGCAATTTATCCGCCTTTTCTCGAGTCAATTCTTCAGTCATGGGACCGGATCAATCCTCGAGCTCGGTATTGGCGAACGGATCAACCTTCTTGTTATCGTCATCGCCCGCGGCATCGGCGGCGGGCTTTCCGTCTTCACCGACAGCATCTTCGGACTCGTCGCCCTCGGGAAAGTCCTTGAAGGGATCGGCGGGCGGAGTTGCCTCCGCCTCTTCGTCAATTTCCCCGTCAGCGGCGCCGGCATCGGCCAAGGCATCCTCATCGAACAGCGGACGCTCCTCGGCGGCTTCTCTTTCGATTTCCTCGGCAATGGTCTTTTCGATCATTTTCCGCAACTCGTTGCGGGTCACCTGGGCCGTGGCCAACAGGTTCTGCGCATTTTCCTCTTCCAGCCCGGGAATTTCCGCCAGCTTTTCCAGGGTCGCGTCGGCCAGCTGTTCGATGGTGGAGACACCCACCTGCTCGAGCAGGATCAGCAATTCCTCGCTGACGCCTTCCATTTCGCCCAGGTTCATGCTCATCTCGTCGGTCACCCGCTGGCGCACAGCGTATTCGCGGGAGCTGACCAGGTCGATCTTCCATTCGGTGAGCTTGGCCGCCAGCCGAACGTTCTTGCCCTCCTTGCCGATGGCCTTGCTCAGCTGGTCCTCGCCCACCACCACGGTCGCCTCGTTGCGCTCCCGATGCAGGATGATGTTGCTGACGATGGCCGGGCTCAGGGCGCGGGAAATCAGCAGGCTGGCCTCGCCGCTCCAGGGCACGATGTCCACCCTTTCGCCGGCCAGCTCACGGGTGACGGCCTGCACACGGCTGCCCTTCATCCCCACGCACGACCCCACAGGGTCGACCCGCTCGTCGTTGCTGGTCACGGCGATCTTCGAGCGCGTGCCCGGCTCGCGGGCCACGGCCTTGATCTCGACGATGCCCTCCTGGATCTCGGGCACCTCCTGATGGAACAGCGACTTCAGGAACCCGGGATGGCTCCGCGACAGGATGACCTGGGGCCCCTTGGCGCTGTCGAGCACCTCGGTGATGAAAGCTCGCACGGTCTTGCCCTGGTGCAGCTTCTCGCCGCGGATCTGCTCGCGGTAGGGCATCAGGGCCTCGGTGCGGCCGAGGTTCACCAGGACGTTGCCCCGGTCCACCTGCTGGACGGTACCGACGATGATCTCATTGACCCGGTCCTTGTACTCCTCGAAGATCTGGGCCCTTTCGGCCTCGCGCACCTTCTGGACCAGGATCTGCTTGGCCACCAGGATGGCGTTGCGGCCGAAATCGGCCAGGGGCAGTTCCCAGCGGACCTCGTCGCCGATCTCCACCTCGTCGCCGAACTCGATCTGCGCCTCTTCCAGGGCGATGTCGGTGTCGGGATCGTCGATCTCCACGACCACGGTCTTGACCTGCTCGACCACCATTTCCGCGGTGTCGGGATCCACCCGGGCATCGATGTTGGCCTCGGCGCCCAGCTTCTTGCGGGCGGCGGACTGCAGGCCGGCCTCGAGCGACTCGATGATCACGGCCTTGTCGATATTTTTCTCCCTGGTGATCTCACTCAGGGCATTCAGAATGTTGTGATCCATACGGAATCCGCTCCTGCTGTCGCTTGGTCTCGCGTCTTGTGGCGAGTTCTTTATTTCGTGCCGCGACCGGATGAATCATCCTCGCGGCTTTTCGGGGCACGGGGCCGGCTTTTCCTGGCGCCCTTTTTCCTGGCCTGGCGCTGGGTTCGCTTGTCTTCCTTGCGCTGCCGACGGTCGGCGTTGATCAGCGCCTGGACATCGAAGTCCGGGTCCAGATTCCCTTCCAGCACCCTGGCCATCTCCACCTGGATGTCTTGAGGGCCTTCATCGGTCTCGGTTTCGATCACCAGCGTCGGGCCGTCCAGTTCCTTCAGGACCCCCCGGACGTGCCGGGTGTCCTTCCCCGGAACTTTGAGATCCACCCGCTGGCCCAGGGCGGCCTGGTAGTGTTCGGGCTTGCGCAATGGCCGGCGAATGCCAGGTGAGGAAACTTCGATGACGTACTGGCCGGGAAACGGGTCGGCTTCTTCCAGAAGCATGCCCACGGTCCGGGAAGCCGAAGCCACCTGGTCGAGGGAAATGGCGCCCTCGAGTAGATCCACAAAGATCCGCAGCTGGAAGCGTCCCCCACCACGGAAAATCCGGATATCCAGCAGATCAAAGCCGTCTGCAGCCAGTTCGGGCTCCAAGAGGTCGATGATCCGGGCCGCCATCTGCTTCAAATCAAGACGGTTGCCCTCGGCCACCTCATTCCTCCCGGTACAAAAAGAGATGGACTTGCGCCCACCTCAAGCGGTCCACCCATTGGGGGGACTTCGAGACCCGGGGGAATATACCCTTTCAACGAAGGTGTTGCAAGGGCTAAATCAGAGGATTTAACCGGCCTGCAGCGGCAGGTATTTCCCGAACGCCTCGGCCAAACCCTCGCGAACGACCCGGCCCTGAGGACCTTCGAGCCGGGGATCCTGCTCCAGAAGATCGCGGGCATCGGCGCGGCAGAGACGGACCAGTTCGACATCCCGCAGGGGGTTGGCCAACCGGAAGCCCGGCGCGCCGTGCTGCCGGATACCCCAGGCGTCCCCGGGGCCCCTCAGACGAAGATCCTCTTCGGCCAAAGCGAAACCGTCGGTGTTTTCCGCAAAAAACCGGATTCTCTGAAATGAGGCTTCGGCCAGGTAGCGGTCACACAGCAGCCAACAGCGGGACGCGTGCCGCCCCCGGCCGATCCGCCCCCGCAGCTGGTGCAGCTGCGCCAGCCCGAACCGCTCCGGATTGTGGATGACCATCGCCGTGGCGTTGGGCACGTCCACCCCCACCTCGACCACCGTGGTCGCCACCAGGACCTGGACCTCACCCCGGGAGAAGGCACCCATGACGGCGTCCTTTTCCCTGGCCTTGAGCCGACCGTGCAGCAGGGCCACACTGTGGCCGGCAAATACCTCGCTCCGCAGGCGTTCGAACTCCACGGTGGCCGCCTTCAGATCCTGACCTTCGGTTTCCTCGATGACGGGATAGATGACGTAGACCTGACGCCCGGCCTTCAATTCCCCGCGACAGGCGTCCCAAACGGCAGCTTCCTCCTTCTCCCGGACGATGCTCGTAACTATGGGCTGCCGCCCGGCGGGAAGTTCGTCGATCACCGATAAATCAAGATCCCCGTACAGCGTCAGGGACAAGCTGCGGGGAATGGGCGTGGCGCTCATGACCAGCACATGGATCGGTCCGGCGGCCTCGGAGACCGAACCGGATTGCCCCCGCTGCCTGACGCCGAAACGATGCTGTTCATCCACCACCGCCAAGGCCAGGCGGGGAATCCGCACATCCTCCTGGATGACCGCGTGGGTCCCCACCAGAAGATCGATTTCCCCACTCGCCACTCCCGCCAGGATCGCCCGTCGATCAGCCGCGGTCGTCGAGCCGGTCAGCGTCTCCACTGTGATGCCGAGGGGCTGGCAGAGAAGGGCCAAGAGCTGGCCATGCTGCCGGGCCAGCACCTCGGTGGGCGCCATGATCAAAGCCTGATGGCCTTGCTCGATGACAAATAGGGCGGCGATGAGCGCCACCAGGGTCTTGCCCGACCCCACATCCCCCTGCAGCAGGCGGTGCATGGCCTTTCCGGAACGCATGTCGGCCAGGATTTCCCTGAGGACCCGGCGCTGGGCCCCCGTCAATTCGAAGGGCAGACCGGTGACCAACCGGCTCGTCAGATCCCCGGGTTTGTTCAGGGTGACCCCGTCCAGTCCCCGGCGCGATTCGCGGCGCAGGGCCATCAGGATCTGGATGCTGAAAATCTCCTCGTAGACGAGCCGGTTGCGAGCCGCTTCCAGCTGTTTCTCATCGGGCGGAAAGTGGATGTCCTCGAGCGCCTGCCGGCGTCCGGGCATGCCGTGCCTGGCGCGCAGATCACTGGGCAGGGGATCCACGTGAAGGTCCCCCATCCTTTCCAGCGCCTGGTGGATGAGCCCCCGCAGCCAGTGCTGGCCGACGCCCGAAGTCAGGCCGTAGACCGGCACCATCCGGCCGGTGTGCAGCCCCGGCCCGGACTGGTCATTCGGGACCCCCGGTTCGAACACCTCGAAATCGGGATGGGCCAGCTGGGGCCGGCCCGAGTGCATCTGGACCACGCCGCTGACCATCATCCGGCGACCCGACTTGAATTGTTTGAGCAGGAATTTCTGGTTGAACCAGACGCAGAACAGGACCCCGGTGTCGTCACTGAGCGTCACGGTCAGCAGGCTGCCGCCGCGCCGGGTCCGGCGCTCGCTGGCGGTCATGATCTCACCCTGGACGGTCACGTCCTGGCCCGCGCCCAGGCTCCGGACCGGCACGCTCGAACTGCGGTCGAAATATCGCCGGGGGTAGTGGGCGAGGAGGTCTCCGACGGTCTCGATCCCCAGACGGGTCAGAGACCGCGCCCGGGCCGGGCCCACCGACTTGAGGAACTGGACCGGAGTGGTCAGGTTGAATTCCGGTTTGAAGTCCTGGTTCATGTGCTCCACCGGTTTGGCCGGGTCAAATGCCGGGATGGAGGCCCGAAACGGGAATCCGGGCCCGATGATGGCTTGAAATCAGATAATTCCTTGCTGTGCCGCAGATCAGATGTTAAATTGCCGCACCTGTGAATTCAACTCCTAGGAGGAATCCCATGAGCAGGAAGTGCTCTGTCTGCGACAAAGGGCCCCAGTACGGCAACAGGGTGAGCCACGCTCACAACCTGACCCGTCACCGTTGGCTGCCCAACCTGCAGAAAATCAGGTTCGAGAAGGACGGCAAGGTGAAACGCGGTTACGTGTGCACCCGCTGCATCCGCGCCGGCACCGTCAAGAAGGTCGTCTGACCCGCCTCGTGACGTCGGCCGGTGACAGTGATCCCTGGCCAGAGGCTCAGGGGACCCTCTTGAAGATATGAAACAGCCCCCCGGCTTCAACCGGGGGGCTCGTTTCGTTGACCTCCAGCATCAGGATGGCCGACCGCATGGGTTCGACCATGTCCTCGGGACGGATCCAGCCGATGTCCCCGCCCCTGGCGGCCGCGCTTCCGGAGGAGAACTGCACCGCCAGGGACGTGAAAGCCTGCCCCGCTTCGAGCTCCGCCGTGACCATGTCCAGGATTTCCCGGCTGCCCAAGATCATGTGCAGCAGGTGGATCTTGCCTTCGCTGACCGCTGCCAGCGAGAGATCCCGCTGCTGGCGCAGCCTTTCTGCCCACAGGTCGAGCTCGGCGGTGTTGGCCTCGTCGATCTCGTTCAAACCCACCACCACCTCGAGGGCATCGTCATACCGACCCAGATCCTCAAGGATCTGGGCGCGCACCACCCGGGCGGTCAGCATCTGGGGATTCAGTTTGATGGCCCGACTGACCTCGGCCAGTGCCTCTTCGGATCGCCCCTGCTTGTCCAGGTGGATGCCGTAGTTGAACCGCCCCACCGGATCGTCGGGCACCATGTCCAGGAACGCCTGGAAATGGTGCTCCGCCTCTTCGGGCATGCCCGACACCTCGAGGGCGTTGGCCAGATTGAAGCGATAGCGGGGGTCGGCGGGCGCCTGCTCGACGGCCAGGCGCAGGTAGACCAGGGCCGAGTCGAGCTGCTCGATCGCGAAGAAAGCCTCCCCCAACCCACCAAAGGATACGGGCCCGGGCTCCAGCACCACGGCGCGGCGGCAATAGCCAAGGGCCCCGTCCTTGTCGCCCACCAGGATGCTCAGCTCCGAAGCGGTCATGAAATCCTGCAGGCTTGGGTCCTCCTGGGCCATCGCCATTTCCAGATGGTCCAGGGACTGCTGCCACAGCCCCTTGCCCGCGGCGATATCGGCCATCAGCCGATTGAGCCAGGGCTCGTTGACGCCCTGAATCTGGAGTTGGCTGAGTAGCTGGTAGGCCTTGGCGGGCTCGTCTTCAGCCAGCGCGAGACGGGCCATGCCCTCGAGGATGCCTTTGTGATCCACCCCCACCTGGAGACCCTTTTCCCACTGCTCCTTGGCCTCACCGATCCGGTCGCTGCGCAGGAGGGCCCGACCGTACCAGTAGTGGGCCTCCGGGTCTTCGGGAGCGATTTCCACGGCCCGGGCCCCGTATTCGATTCCTTCGGTGAGCCGTTCCCCCCTGACGGCCATCACCACCAGCGGCAGCAGGATCTCCAGGGATTCACCACCCAGGTCCAGACAGGCACGGAACGCGGTTCGGGCTTCCTCGAACTTGGCGGCCCGGTACAGTTCCGGTCCCTGGGTGCAGGGATCGTCCTGTTCCTGGGCCAGAGCCCGACCCGACGGCCACAGGGATAGCACGGCCAGGACCAGAATCCCGGCCAGCATCAAGCCCGAACGGACGGCCCCCAGGGGGAACAGGCCCGCAAAATTGATACCGACAGGTGAGACCATGGACGCCAGACTCCAGGCAGATGGAGGAAATGGATTCAAGTTGCGGCCAAATCAGCCGAAAATCCCAGAAGGAAACAGAAAAAGGGGCCGGGAGTTCCCGGCCACGCCAGAATGGCCGCGCGCGACATGTTTCCTTTGTCCCGCGGCGGTACCGAAGCGCCCGGCGCTCCCATTTCCGGGAAGGGTTAAGATACAGCCATGACTGATGTCGCGAAACCCCGAATCCTGGTCGTCGAGGACGACCCCGACCTGCGCCGGATTCTCAATCTCCAGCTGGCCAGCCGGGGTTACGAGATCAGCGAAGCCGAAAACGGTGCCGAGGGGTTTCAGGCCATCCAGGCCGAAAGGCCCGATTGCATCATCCTGGATCTCATGATGCCGGTGATGGATGGATTCGGTTTCCTCAAGCGCGCCCGCAGCATCATGGACACCATGGACGTGCCCATCCTCATCCTGACCGCCAGCGAAGACGAAAGAAACCGGGTGCGTGGGTTCCAGTACCAGGCCGATGCCTACATGAGCAAACCTTATGATCTCGAGAAATTGATCGAGGTCATGGATAATATCATGGCCGCCGCGGCCCAACCCGCCTGATTCAACATCATCCCCCGAAATTTTCCCGCCCTTCAAACGAGGGGGTGCCTCAGGCGATCCAGTTGCGCACCGGGTCCAGCCAGAATGACGGGCTCAGCCACAGGACCCTGATCTGTTCGGGATGGACCGTCCGGTAGATCTCCAGCAGGTTGTCCGCGATTTCCCGGTCCCCGGTCACAACTCCGAAATGCACCGCCGATGCCAGGCATGACTCAGGAATCAGGGCCTTCGGCCGCCAGCCTTCGGGAACGTGTCCGGGAGCCCGGACCGCCGCGGCAGTCTGGAAACGAACGACCGGTTCGGTGCCGAAGCCCTCTCGGACAAGCTCGTCACAGGTTTGCCAGGCGGGCCCGGCTTCCCCTTGCAGAAAATCCACCCGGGCGGCCAGAAAAGCCCAGGCCCGGGGTTCGGGTGCGGTGTTTTCCTCCGCAGGCGAAGCCGCCGGAGCCTGGTCCGACGATGGCGACCCTTGATCTTCAGGTGAAGGCAGCACGGGAACCCGGCCCTGATCCAGGGCCAGAATTGCTTCCAGATACAACGGCCGGTGATCCGGCTGGGATGATCCCACCGGCCAGCGTCCCAGGACATCGGCGGCTTCTTCGTAGCGCCGTTGCCTCAGGTGATGGCTGGCCAGAAGATGAAAATAGATGGGTTCGGCCGTCCATTCGGCGGCCAGCCCGGTCAATCTCCGGCCGCAATTCGTGCTCCGGTCCAGGAGATCCTCCGCCGCGGCCAGCAGGAGTTCGGCCCGGGCGAAATTCCGGGTCAGATCGCCCCACCCCCCCAACAGGTCCACGGTCTTGCCGGGCTCCCCGGCCAATAGAGCCAGAACTCCCCTCAGGTAGGCCCCGAAGAGTTCCTCGTGGGCACCCCCGGATTTCCCGGTGGCAAAGGTTTCGTCGGCGGCCGCCAAAAATTCCCGGGCCCGGCCCAGCCGGCCCTCGTCCGCCAGGATCAAGCCCTTCAGGTTGATGGCCGTCCGGTAGGATTCGTTCAGGGCCAGGGCCGCCTCCACCTCAGCCAGGGCTTCGTCGTTCCGGCCAAGATGAAAAAGCGCCGCCGCATGACGAGTGCGGTAATCGGGATACCGGGGCCGCTTCATGACCAGGCCGGCAAAACGGTCCAGGCCTTCCTGCCAGTTCCCAGCCCGGCACTGGGCCACTGCCGCGGCCACCTCCTCCTTTTCAGATTGGCCGCTGAGGGAATTGACCAGGAGCGCCTCCAGATCCTGCGGCAGGTCGTCCGGACCGAAACGGGTTTTCCCCTCCAGGCCACTGATCAACCAGTGTTCCACCCTGCGGCCCGACTCAATCAGGGCGTTGAGGCTGTCTGCGGCTTCGTGCCCTCGGCCCAGCTTCTGCAGGGCAAGGGTTTCGAGCAGGCGGGCTTCAGCGTAGTCGGGGTTGCGTCGCAGGGCGGACCGTGCCCCGGTAAGGGCATCATCCCAATGGCCGGACAAACCGAGGGCGGCGCCTTGCAGGCAGTGGAGATCAGGATACTGGTCCCAGTGCTGGACCCCTTCGGTGAAACAGGCGGCCGCCTCGGCGGGTTCGCCCGAGCGGAGGTGGTCACGACCCTGGGCCACCAGGGCCTGTCGAAAATGGAAAGAGATCAGGGAACCCGTGGGATGGTCCTTCGAGTCCAGGGAGGCATCGCGTAACAGAGCGACGGCTTCGGCGTATCGCCCCTGTTCCAGGAGGGTCACACCTTCAGCGCATGCGCGACCTCGCCGGTTGCCGAGGAATCGCCCCCACAAAGACATATCAGTCCATGTACTTCCTGGTGTAAGCCGGAGCCTTGAGATCGTCCGCGGGATTGTCCGGGCCGATGCCGGCGGCAACGGAACGGTTCACCGGCGTGTTCTCGGCCGGCCAGGCCGGCGCTTCCACTTCACCTATGTCCCTCGTACCCACCGGCCGCAGGAAGGGCTGCGGGGATTCCCCACCCAAGGCGGCCGCAGGTACTTCGGAGCCAGCCGGGTGGGTGTTCAGCGGTCCGGAGACTTCGTCCGGAGCTTCGGCGAACCGAATGACGTCCGCCCCACCGGCGGCCGCCGCCTGAGCCAGAAACTCCCGGGGCGCTTCGGCCACCTGGCCGGTGCCGCGGGCCTGCTCCTGGGCAGGAATTTCCGTCCACTCGGACACGGGTTCGGCCACGGCAGGGATGGGAGTCTCGGGAATCTCCTCAACCGTCGCCGCAAAGATGTCGGGCGTTTCCAGCTGGTCCGGTTCCGCCGGCAACGCGGACTGCGCCACCGTGGCGGCGGATCGGCGGTGCATCGATTCGGGATTGAAGCCGGTGGCGATGACCGTTACCTGCAGGGTATCGGCCATCGATTCGTCGTTGCCGTAGCCGAAGATGACATGGGCCTCGGGGCCGGCGGCATCCTGGATGTACTGCATGGCATTGGCGGTATCAGAGAGTCCCACCTCGCGGCCCAGAACATTGACCAGCACGGCCTTGCTGCCCTTGATATCCACGCTCTCCAGGAGAGGCGAACTGATGGCTGCCTTGGCGGCCTCGACCGCGCGGTTTTCACCTTCGGCACGGCCGGTGCCCATCATGGCTTCGCCCATGCCCTTCATCACCGAACGCACGTCCGCAAAGTCGAGGTTCACGTGGTCGTGGCGGGAGATGATTTCGTAGATGCCGCGGGTCGCCTCGTAGAGAACATTGTCGGCGATACGGAAGGCCTCTTGCATGGAAGTGTTGGGCGGCACGATTTCCAGGAGACGCTGGTTGGGAATCAGGATCAGGGTATCGACGGCTTCCTTGAGTTCCTCGATGCCGGCCAGGGCCTGTTCCATGCGGACCTTGCCCTCGAAGGCGAAGGGTTTGGTGACGATTCCCACGGTCAGCGCACCCTGGCTGCGGGCGATCTCGGCAATATGGGGAGCGGCCCCCGTGCCGGTGCCACCGCCCATGCCGGCAGTCACAAAAACCATGTCGGCCCCGCCAAGGGCCGTTGCGATGCGTTCGGAATCTTCTTCGGCGGCGCCTTTGCCGCGCAAGGGATTACCGCCGGAACCCAGCCCCTTGGTGAGCTCGGCCCCGATCTGCATGGACTGGTGCGCCTGGGAATCCTTGAGTGCCTGAAGATCGGTATTGATCGCGAGGAATTCCACGCCCGTCAGACCGGCCTCAATCATGCGTCCGACAGCGTTTCCGCCGGCTCCTCCGACGCCCGCCACCTTGATATCAGCCAATCGTTCGAGGTCTTCCGCGTATTCGAACATCATGATACCCGCCTCCTCCTTGAGTTGGGCAACTGACCCTGCAAAAAATGTGTCTGTTACCTAATTAGCACATCATTTCCAGGCCGCCAAGTACTATTTTCCCCGCAATCGACATTTGTTGCGGTTTTTTGGCCCTTTGGCCCATCCCTGAATCACATCAGGAATAATTCCTTATAAAGGCGGAGAGCTTCAGGCTTCCGCCGCCATCGCGTCATCTTCGTCCGGACCCCGAAAAAAGCCCCGCAGTCGGCCCATCCATCCACCGTTTTGAGGGCCCTCTTCGGGTTGAGCCAGACCTTCGGCGTCATGGGCCGCCCACATGCTCAGCCCCAGGACCGTGGCCCACTGCCCCTCGGGAAGTTTGTCGGCGCCGATCAGGCCTCCCGGCATGAGCCGTCTTTCCACCGGCAGGTCGAAAACCTCTTCGCAAAGCTGGCGCGTGCCCCGGCACCGCCCACCTCCGCCTGTCAGGATCACTCCCGCGGCCAGGCTCGCCAGTTCCCGCAGGTCCCCGAAATCGTTTTTCACGTAGGTGAAGATCTCCTCGACCCGCGGCTCCAGGATGGCCGCGATCAAACCCGGGGTTTCTTCTGGCCGTTCCTCTTCGAACAGGACCGAGATGGATGTCTCGGCCACCAGGCTCCGCAGCACCACTCCCCGGTTCTTCTTGACCTCGCCGGCTTCCGCGGAGCTGATGCGCAGTCCGTGGGCCAGGTCCGCCGTCAGGTGTTCCCCGCCCAGGGGCACCATCCCGTTGGCCACGATCGCGCCCTTGCGATAGACGGCCCAGTTGGTGGCCTGGCCGCCGACATCGATCAGCATGACCCCCTGTTCCAGGTCGGCGGGGCGCAGCAACGCGCGGCCGGTGGCCAGGATGTCCACCTCTTCGCCCAGCGGTTTGTACTTGGCCGTCTCGATGGCGTTTTCCAGGTTGTGCAGAACACTCCGCGACCCGGTGATCAGGTGGGCCTGCATCTCTATCTGGCTGCCCATGCGACCGAGGGGATCCACGACGCCCCGCACCCGGTCCACGGCATACTCCACGGGAGTCACCGTGAGAATCTTGTGGTCGAACGGGATGGACATGGAACGCGCGCGCCGCCGGGCCTCTTCGAGATCAGTATCGCGAATGGGCCGGGGACCTGGTCCGATGGGCACCTGGGCGGTCGCCCGGACACTGTGTAGATGGGAGCCGGAAATATTGTAGGTGAAACCGGTGACGTAGATGTCGTAGTCGACTTCGAGCTGCCTCATGGTCCGCGCGATGCAGCGGCTGCCCTTGCCGAGGTCCACGAAGTCCCCGTCGAGAAACCCCTCCGCGGGCTCCTGGGCGAAGCCGACGAATTCCAGTTCTCCGGTCTCGGTGGTTTCGGTCACCAGGGCACGGAAGGTGGTCGTACCCAGATCGCATGCGACAATCAGTCTTCCCTGACCCATGCCGGCTCCTTCATGTCATGTCGCGGGCCTGCCCGCCCCATCGATTCCGTCGGTCACCGGCCTGTTGTATCCGGCGTCTGCCTGACGGTCAACCGATCCCGGAAACGAAGGTCGATCTCCAAGCCGGGTTTGAGATGGTCGCGGGCCGTCATGTAGCGGTTCAGACGGTCGGAAAATTCCTTTCTCCCGACCATCAGGATGCCCCGCTTATCCTGAAGGACGATAGCGTATCCTTCGTCACGGGCAACTATAAAATCCACCGGACTCACCGATTCAAGCCCTGCATCCTCCATGGCGGAAATCAGTTCCATGATTTCATTCATGTGTTTTGGTTCCACTCTCAGAACCTGCCCGTCGCCCTCGCGGACGGCAGGCACTCCAACCAGGACCGGCAGGGCGGCCATCACCACGTGTCCGGGAAATTCCAGAATCCGCCCGTCCTCGATCAACACCAGGGGGCGCAGGCCGCCGGCTTTGGCACCCTGAACCTCGGTCACCTGCCACAGGGGCCGCCACTCCCGGAAATCCACCTCGATGGTGCCCGGAAGTGATCGACGGACCCGGAGGTCCCGCACCCAGGGCAGGCTGTCCAGGCGGGCGGCGATCTCGTCCGTGGACAGGGTCCAGATATTGCGGCCCAGGAACTCGGACAGGGCGCCTTCGAGTTCTGCCTCGGAGGTGAAACGGTAGGACCCCGATTCCACCCGGGCCACCGTGAAGGTGGATGAATTCAGCAGCCACCAGACGCCTGCCCCGATCGCCGCCAACACGGTCATTGTCACGGTGACCTGCCACGTCCTTTTGAACCGGGAAGACCGGGACCCGCGACGGACCGCATAACGGTTCACGATCCGGGTCTTTCCCCGAGATGCCGGCAGATTTCCTGGACCCTGCGGCCGATGTCCCCCGCTCCCAGAGTCAGCACCAGGCTCCCCGGGGGAGCCTGCTCGTCGAGCCAGTCCTCGATGGCCCCGGCTCCCGGCAGCAGGGTCACGCGTTCGAGACCCTTGGCCGCCAGATGTCCGGCCACCAACCCGCTGTCCACCCCTTCGGGGGGTTCCTCACTGGCGGCATATACCGGCAGCAGTCCGACCGCCGAGGCCGAAGAAAGAGCGTCGGCGAATTCCCGGGCGAACATCTCGGTGCGGGAGTAGCGGTGCGGCTGGAACAGGACCGACACCGGCCGACCGAATCCGTGAGCCACCTCCATGATGGCCGAAACTTCGGTGGGGTGGTGGCCGTAGTCGTCGATCACCATCACCCCTCCGTGTTCCCCGTGCTCCTCGCAGCGGCGGCCGACACCTCGGCTGGCCGCCACCCCGGCGGCGATCTTCTCGAAAGGCACGCCCAGTTCCAGCCCCACCGCCACGGCCGCCAGGGCGTTCTGCAGATTGTGCCGGCCCCTGAGCTGCAGCCGCAGGGGACCCAGCTTGCGCCCGAAGGCCCAGACCACGGCTTCCTGTCCAAAATCCCCCGTGACCACAGTGCCCGGATCGGACCATACCTCGGCCCCCTCGTTCAACCCGTAGGTAACCGTCTTGCGGTCCAGCTGGGGAAGAAGCAGGCGGACTTCCGGATCGTCCAGGCACATCACGCAGGCGCCATAGAAGGGGACCCGCTGCAGGAATTCGGAAAAGGCGTCTCGCAACGCATCCATGTCAGGATAGAAATCCACGTGCTCGTGATCGATGTTCGTCACCACTGCCACGGTCGGGGTCAGGTGCAGGAACGTGCCGTCACTTTCGTCGGCCTCGGCCACCAGGTGTTCCCCGCCGCCCAGGACCGCATTGGTCCCCATGGCCTTCACCTGTCCTCCGACAATGACCGTGGGATCCAGTCCGCCGGCGGCCAGCGCGGCGGCCACGAGGCTGGTGGTGGTGGTCTTGCCGTGGGATCCGGCCACCGCGATCCCGTACTTCAGCCGCATGAGTTCGGCCAGCATCTCCGCGCGGCGGATCACGGGGATCCGTCCGGAGCGCGCGGCACTGACTTCACAGTTGGCTTCGGTGACGGCCGAGGACCGCACCACCACGTCCGCCCCCTTGATGTTCTCGGGATCGTGTCCGATGAAAATCCGCGCACCAAGTCCGGCCAGCCTCTTCGTCACCGGCGACTCGTGCAGATCGCTGCCGCTGACGGTGAACTCCAGGTTTAGCAGCACCTCGGCGATGCCGCTCATGCCGATGCCGCCGATGGCCACCAGGTGGATATGGCGCGTGTTCCGGAACATCATGCCGGAACCGGGGCCGGAGGGGCCGCCGGCCTGGTTGGGGAACAAGTCGGGATTCAAGAGTCGGTTCCTCTCCGCAAGGTGTTAAAATCGGCAGGCGCGCATGTCACCGTGCGGCCAATTCCAGAAGATCGGCGGCGATCCGGTCCGCCGCCTCCGGCCGCGCCAATTTCGCGGCGGCCAGGCCCATGCTGCGCAACCGGCCCGGATCCTTTATCAGTTCCGCGATAAGGCCGGCCAGGGCCGGTCCGTCGCAAGCGTCATCGGTCAGGACCACCGCGGCGCCGGCGCCGGCGCAATCCTCGGCATTGCGAAGCTGGTGGTCATCCGTGGCGAAGGGAAACGGCACCAGCACCGCCGGCCGTCCCACGCATTGCAGCTCCGCCAGGGTCATGGCTCCGGACCGCGAAACCACCAGATCGGCCTCCTTCAGGGCGGCGGCCATGTCTTCGATGTAGGGCACGACCCGGAATCGGTCCGGATCGCTCCCCGCATAAGCGGCGGCCACTTTCGCATGGTCGGCCGGTCCGGTCTGGATGAGTGCCGAAAGTCCGGGCATTTCCACCAGGGACGCCGCGGCTTCCCTCATCGCCCGGTTAAGCGTGGTGGCGCCTCGGCTGCCACCGAACACCAGCAGCCTCCCGCCTGTTCCGGGCCCCGGATTTTCATGCCCGCTGCCGGACGCCAGGAATTCGGTGCGCACCGGGTTGCCGGTTTCCAGGCAGCGCCCGGCCGGGAAAAATTGGGCGGCCCCGGGAAAACCCAGGTAGATCCGCCGGGCCCAGCGGGCCACCAGGCGGTTGGTGGAACCCGGAATGGCGTTCTGCTCCTGAAGGGCGCAGGTGATGCCCAGCGTGCGCGCGGCGGCCATCACCGGGGCGCTGACGTAACCGCCGGTGCCCAGGACCACGCGTGGTCTCCAGGTCAGAAACATCACCAGGCTGCGGCAGAATCCCAGAAAAAAATTGACCAGGAACATGACTCTGGCCCGGCCGCCCAGGCCCCTGAGTCCCGAAGCTGGCAGGGTTGCCAACCGATAGCCCGCCCGCGGCACCAGCACCGATTCGAGGCCCCGCTTGGTTCCCGCGAACCTCACTTCGGATCCCGGGGCCAGCCGGGTGAGGGACCCGGCCACCGCCAATCCCGGATAGACATGCCCCCCGGTCCCCCCTCCGGTGATCAGGAAACGGGCCGCAGAGTAGGTCCCTGAAGCCCGTCCACGGGTGTCGGAGATGTCCGGCGGGATTCGGGTCATACGGTTCCGCTCCGGTCCCAGCGCCGTTTCCAGACCTGATAGGAACGGCTGCCGCGTTCGATGTTCAACAGGATGCCGACCGACGCCAAAGCGACGATCATGGCCGTCCCGCCAAAGCTGACAAAAGGCAGGGGCACCCCCACCACCGGAAATATTGCCGTCACCATGGCAATGTTGGCAACCCCGTAGATAGCGATGCCGGTGGTCAGTCCCGCCGCCACCATTTTCCCGAAGGGATCGGAGGCCCGGGCGGCGATCCCGAAGCCCCGCCAGGCAAACAAAACGAGCATGGACACCACCAGCAGGGTCCCGAACAGCCCCCACTCCTCTCCCAGCAGGGAGAAGGCGAAATCCGTGTGGGATTCCGGCAGGAACGAAAACTTGTTGTGGCTCTGCCCCAGGCCCGCGCCCCTCCAACCGGGGCCGCCCAACCCGATCAGGGACTGGTTCACCTGGTATCCAAAATCCCCCTCCCGATATCCCATGATGAGTTCGTCGACCCGCTTGTGCACCTTGGGAATCACGAAATAGCTGAGGGTCGCCACGAAGGGCATCGCCGCCAGGAAACGGATCAACCACTTTTCCGAAACCCCGGACACATAGACCAGGACCACGGTGACGCCGCAGATCACCATGGCGTTGCCGAAGTTGGGCTGCAGTACCAGCAGCACCAGCAGCGGCAGGAAACCCAGAGCCAGGGTCCTGCCGAGCTCCCTGGGAGTCAGCTTCGTGCCGGGTTGGCGGCGAGCCAGCCGTTCGGCCAGGAAAAAGATCATGGCCACCTTCGCCAGCTCGACCGGTTGGAAGGAGAACCCCGCGACGGTCACCCAGCGGTTGATGGCCTCCGTGCCTCCCGGCCCGGTCCGGACGATGAACAGGGTCCAGGCCACCAGACCATAGGTCACGAACACGCCGGCCCGATTGAACCATTGGTGGCGGAACCAGCGGTAGTCGAGGTTCATCAGGACCAGCATCAGCACCACTCCGATCCCGATCATGGTCAGATGTTTGATGATGATGAAGTGCTGTCCCAGGGGTGAGGACCCGGCCCCGCGGTGGAAGCCGCCCGCACCGTAGACGACGAAGATTCCGATGAGCAGCAGGACGCCGACCGAAACCAGAAGCAGCCGGTCCGACCGCTCCAGACTCGCCGTGAATCCTCTCAACCTTCGGTTCATCGGTGACCCTCCCTGGTCCGATTGTGTCCTGTTCTCAAAAGGGCGATCAATCTTCGCCCAGGGGCTCGGCGCCCGCACTGATCGCGGCCGCGGTGAAGGCGGCCCCGCGCTGACCGTAGTTGAGGAACATGTCGAAACTGGCGCAGGCTGGGCTCAGCAGAACCGCCACTTGGGCCTCGGGCTGGTCCGCGGCCAGATCCGCGGCCGACTGGACCGCCGCGTCCATGGACTCCGCTTCGCTCAGGGGAACGGCGCCCTCCAGGGCACGGCCGATGGCCGGCCCTTCCTCACCGATCAGGACCACGTGCCGGACCATGTCCAACACCCCACGCAAAGGGGTGTAATCCTCTCCCTTGCCGCTGCCGCCAACGATGAGAATCACCGGGTGAGGAAATCCGTCCAGCCCCGCGCAGACGGCGTGGACGTTGGTAGCTTTGGTATCGTTGATGAAAGTCACCTTGCCCCGCCGCGCCACTGGCTGGTGCCGGTGGGGTAGCCCGGGAAAATCCCGCAGCCCCGCGGCCACCGCACCCGGATCCAGGTCCAGGGCCAGACCGACCGCCGCGGCCGCCAGGGCGTTCAGCAGGTTGGGCGGGGACTGCAGGGCCAGTTCGGAGGTCTCCAGCAAGGGTCTCGTTTCTCCATTGTCCGGGACGAACAATTGTCCCTCGGCGAAATAGACTGTGGCACCATTTTCCCTGCGGCCGAACATCAGCCGACGAGCCGCGGTGGGCCAGGCCGCCGCTTCGGGACATTCGGTCCAGGTGACGAACGTCCCGGTTTCCGGCAGGATGTCGGCCAGGATCCTCTTGGCCGCGAAATATCCCGCCAGATCCTGGTACCGGTCGAGGTGATCGGGGGCCAGGTTCAGCACCGCCCCGACGCGGGGCTGAAAATCCCGCACTGATTCCAATTGGAAGCTGGACACCTCGAGCACGGCCAAGTCGCCGGGTTCCAGCTTTTCGGCGATCTGGCACAGGGGCCGCCCCACGTTGCCCAGGGCCTCGGACCGGCGTCCGGCTGCGCGCCCCAGGTGCGCCACCAGTTCGGTGGTGGTGGTCTTGCCGTTGGTGCCGGTGACGGCCGCCATTTCCGCGCGGCAGAAACGGGCCCCGAGTTCGAGTTCGCCGATGATTTCCACGGAATCCGGCAACCCCTGGAGACGAACATGATCCAAGGGCACTCCCGGGCTTACCACGACCAGGTCCGGCGGGACCGCCGGCCAAACCCCACCGGTGGCCAGTTCGTCGAAGGCCGGTCCTGCCAGGGCCGTCAGGTCCTCCCGGTCCCAGCGTTGGCGCACGGCCGCCTCGTCGGCATCGTCGATTCCCACCACGCGCCCCCCGTGACGCCGCAGAAGTCCTCCGGCGGCACAGCCGCTGCGCGCCAGTCCCACCACCCAGCACAGTTTGTCACGAAAGGTCAGCATGCCGGGCCTTTACTGAAGCTTGATAGAGGACATCCCCAGCAGAAGCAGGAGGATGCCGATGATCCAGAAACGGACCACGACCTGGGTTTCTGACCAGCCGAGCAGTTCGAAATGATGGTGCAGCGGCGCCATGCGAAACAACCTCTTGCCGCCGCTGCGGCGGAACCAGGTCACCTGCAGCATCACCGAAAGGGCCTCGGCCACGAACATGCCGCCGATCACCACCAGCAGGAATTCCTTCTTCACCAGGATGGCCACCGTGCCCAGGGCTCCGCCGAGGGCCAAGCTGCCCGTGTCCCCCATGAAGATCCGCGCCGGGTGCGCGTTGAACCACAGGAAGCCGATGCCCGCCCCCACCACCGCGGCGCAGTAAACCGTCAGTTCGCCCACCTCGGGCAGGTACAGCAGGTTCAGGTAGTCGGCAAAAACGCTGTGACCGCTGAGGTAGGCGACCACCGCGAAACCCGCGAATGCCAGGGAGCTCAACCCGATGGCCAGGCCGTCCAGGCCGTCCGACAGATTTACCGCGTTGCTGGCTCCGGTCACCACCAGGATGACCAGCGGGATGTAGAACCAGCCCCAGGGAATCATCACGTCTTTCAGAAAAGGCACGCTGGTGCTGGTCAACTCCGATCCGCCCTCGAACCCGAAGACGATGACCGAACCGAGGATCAAACCGTAGCTGACCTGCCCGGCCATCTTGAAACGCCCGATCATACCCTTGGGCCGCTTCTTGACCACTTTCAGATAGTCGTCCAGGAATCCGATGAGCCCCATCCACACCGTGCCCACCAGGGCCAGCAGGACGTAGCGGTTGGTCAGGTCGGCCCACAGCAGGGTCGGGATGACGATGGCCGCCAGCACCAGCACCCCGCCCATGGTCGGCGTGCCGGCTTTTTTCTGGTGATGGTCCGGACCGTCGGTGTCGATGGTCTCGCCGATCTGCAGGGCCTCCAGCTTCTCGATGACCCAGTTGCCGAAGATGAAGCAGATCAGCAGGGCCGTCACCGTGGCGTAGGCGGACCGGAACGTGATGTACTTGAAGACATTGAAGACGGACCAGTATTCACTCAGGGGATACAGCAGATGATAGAACATGGCTTCCCTGCCTTCAGTTCTTTCCGGAGGGCCCGTGCGATGCGAACGCGTCGACCAGCAGCGGGAGAATATCCTCCATGGCCGCGCTGCGCGATCCCTTGATCAGCAGGCGGTCTCCCGGCCGGGTGTGGCGGGCCGCCGCCAGGGCGGCCTCCTTCAGGTCGGCGCAATAATGACTGACGCCGCCGCCCGCGTCAAAGCCTACCCCGAGGGGGCGGGCATTTTTTCCGACGGCGATCAGCAGGTCCACCGGACCGGCCGCAAGTCTTTTCCCCGTGTCTTCATGGATGGCGGAGCTGTCATCGCCGAGTTCCGCCATGGCCCCCAGCACCGCCACCACCGGGCCGGAACCGGGGAGCCGCCCCACGGCGCGACCCGCGGCCAGCATGCTGACGGGATTGGCGTTGTAACAGTCATCCAGAACGGTACGTCCGGCGATCTTCGTCAGGACCCCGCGATGGGCCGACCCGACAAATCCCGCCAGACCTTCCCGAATCTGAGGCTCCGTCAGTCCGCAGGCCCGCGCCGCCAGCACGGCCGCCGCGAGGTTGGCCCCGTTGTGCTGGCCGGGCAAGGGAACCGGCCAGGCCTCGCCGTCCATCTTCAGGACCGGCAGACCATGGCTGCCTTGAGGGGACCAGGTCCATACGTGGTCCGCGTTTTCGCAGCCGAAGGACTCAACCGGACAGGGCGCCCGGTCCTTCCAGGTCCCGAAACCGGGACTGTCGGCGTTCAGCACCGCGCAGCCGTTTTCGGGCAGAGCGTCCAGGATTTCGCCTTTGCCTTGAATGATGTCCGCCAGCGAACCGAACTCGGCCAGATGGGCCGGCGAAGCATTGGTGATGACCCCCACCCGCGGGGTCGCCAGCGGCGCCAGCCGGGCGATGTCCCCCACGGCGGAAGCTCCCATCTCGATGGCTGCATAACGGTGTTCCGGTCTGAGACCCAACAGGGTCAGGGGCAGCCCCAACCGGTTGTTGAAGTTTCCGGCGGTGGACCAGGTGGGGCCAGCGGCCCGAAACATGGCGGCCAGGAAATCCTTGGTGGTGGTCTTGCCGTTGGTGCCGGTTATCCCGGTCACCCAGAGGTCCAGGCGGGCGCGCCAGTTCCCGGCCAGACAGGCCAGAGCACCTGTGGGGTCCGCCGTCAGCAGGATACCCGCGCCCGGCGGCAGGTCCGTTTGGCCGGAACTGAGGGCCCGTTGATTCAGGTCCGTGTCCTGGGCGAGAACCCAGTGGCCGTCCGCCAGAACTTCCGGCATGAACTGCCTGCCATCGACGTGGGCCCCGATCATCGCCACGAAAAGTTCGCCTCCGGCCAGTTTCCGGGAATCCAGGCCCGCTCCGGTAAACCCGCCTTGAAGATTTTTCAGCTCCGCATCCGGAGACAGGTTTTGCCTGCCGGCCGAATCGAAAGAAACAATCCCCGACAACAGCCCCGCTTCGGCCAGGTCGGCAGCCGCTTGGGCCGCGCCGTAGATCAGGTCTGCCTGGGAATCACTCATGGGTCCGGTTCCGTTCGATCCATTCGCGGATGATGACCCGGTCGTCCAGGTCGAGGGTGCGGTCGCCGATCAACTGGTAGTCCTCATGGCCCTTGCCGGCCACCACGACGATGTCGCCGGGCTCCGCTTCGGCCAGTGCGGACTCTATGGCTTCGCGCCGGTCAATCACCATTTCCCTGGCAACGGCCCGGGGTTCGCGCACCTCGTCGAACCCGGCCATGATGTCGCGGATGATGCCCCCCGGCTCTTCCCCGCGGGGATTGTCCGAAGTGATCCAGGCCCGATCGCATTCCCGCGCGGCCACCCCTCCCATGAGGGGACGTTTGCCCCGGTCCCGATCCCCGCCGCACCCGAAGACCACCATCAGCCGGCCCTTTTTCAGTTCTTCGCAGGCTCCCAGCACGGCCGCCAGGGCGTCGTGGGTATGGGCATAGTCCACCACGGCCAGGGCCCCGCCCGGCAGGATGAATCTTTCCAGCCGGCCTGGCACCTGCGGCACCCCCCCCAGGGCGGCGGCGCAGGGTTCCGGCTCCAGGCCCAGGGCCAGTCCCGCGGCCAGGGCCGCGGTGAGATTCTCCACGTTGAAGCGCCCCACCAGGGGGCTGGCGATCTCCAGGCGCTGGCCCCGCCAGTCCAGCGCCAATCTGGTACCCGTCAGTTCCAGCCGGGCCGACAGGACTCTCAGGTCCGCTTCCGGCAACCCGGTGCTTCCTGGATCGGTGGAGAACCACACCACCTGATGACCCGACAGATCCAGTTGCACGAAGTGGGGATCCCCCCGATTGAGAACCGCGACTCCCGGGCGGCCGGTTCCGGCCCCTTTACCGGGGCGCAGAAGATCCAGGATGCGAACCTTGGCCGCCAGATAGTCGTCCAGGTCCCGGTGGTAATCCAGGTGGTCACGGCCAAGGTTGGTCATGACCGCAACGTCGAGTTCGAGCCCCGCTGTGCGCTCCTGGTCCAGTCCGTGTGATGACAGCTCCATGGCCACGCTGCGGCATCCGTTGTCCACCATCCGACCGAGCCATTCGTAGAACACGGGCCCACCGGGGGTGGTCAGGGGGGCCGGCTCACTGGTGCGGCCGTCCTCGTAGGCGATCGTCCCCATCAACCCGCAGGGCCCCATCAGCTGGGCCAGCATTTCCCTCATTAGAAAAGAAACCGTGGTCTTGCCGTTGGTTCCGGTGACGGCCGTCGTCACCAGCCGAC
This sequence comes from uncultured bacterium, assembly GCA_965363725.1. GTDB lineage: Bacteria > Krumholzibacteriota > Krumholzibacteriia > LZORAL124-64-63 > LZORAL124-64-63 > JAGLCY01. The sequence goes on from CBDTUS010000010.1 coordinate 24,880, forward strand.
GATCCGGTTCACCGTGCAGGCGGCGGCCCAGCAGGGCGGGCAACGGCCGGGTGCGATCCGCCAGGAAAATCGGTCCGGCAAACCCGGCCAGGTGGTCCTGGGCCTGCCCAACCCGGTCCTTCTGCAGGATCAGCGCCGGACAACCCGCCGCCACGGCCTGGGGGACAAAATCGTGGCCGTCGGAGCCCGTTCCCGCGACAGCCACGAAGAGAATGCCGGGTCCACCTTGCCGCGAATCTGAGGTGATGCCCGCGATTGCTGGATCGGTATCGCCGGAAGGATCGAGCCCGGGAATTCCGGCGCAGAGGTTACCGAGTGTCACCGCCACGATGATTCCATCTTGACGGTGATCGGTCGGCCTTCGATGGCCTGGCCGGGGCCTTGGCTCTGCCGGACCGCATAGCCCACGCCCTTGATGACGACCGGCACTCCCAGGCGCGCGGCCAGACTGCTCACCTGGCGATTGCTCATGCCCGTGAAATCCGGGCAAAGAGAAGAGGCGACTCCTTGGCATCCCGCCGGATCGGCCACCGCGAGGTCCACCGCCTGCCCCGGCAGGCACTGTGTTCCCGGTCCGGGGATCTGCTGGATGACCACGCCGTCCTTTTCCGCCCCCGTGACCTGGAAACCCGCATCCCCCAGGCGCTGCGCTGCGCGCGTCACCGAGAGGTGCAGGACGTCGGGCACGGCCACCATTTCCTGCTTGTCTGGCGGGGTGAACGGGCAGGTGCGCCCGCCGGGCACGTCCGTCAACCAGTCGGTTCCCCGACGGATCCCCTTGATGATGGAGGCGAACAACGGCACCGCGCTCTGGGCCGCGTAGTAGTTGATGCCTTCGGGTTCATCGAGGACGGTCAGGATCACCAGGCGAGGATTCTCCTGCGGAACCATGCCCGCGAAACTGGCGACGTAGGCGCCCTTGGTGAAGCCTCTGCCGTCCACGCTCTTCTGGGCCGTCCCGGTCTTGCCGCCGATCGTGATCCAGTCCATCCCGGCCCTGGACCCGGTCCCCTCCAGCACGACCCGGCCCATGGCTTCCCTCAACAGGGCGGCCAGGGGCGGGGCCATGACCCGGCGCAAGGGTGACGGCTGGATCTCTTCGATGACCCGGCCACGATCGTCCCTGATCTCGGTGACCATCCTCGGGGCGTAGAGGATGCCCCCGTTCGCGACCGCGCATACGGCCAAACCCAGCTGCAGGGAGGTGACGGCGATTTCCTGTCCGATGGCAAGGGTCTGCATGGAGCGGCCGGACCAGTCGGACACCGGCCTCAGGATTCCCGCAGGCTGGCCGTGGTAGGCCAGGTTGGTGGCCTGCCCGAATCCGAAATCCGTCAGGTCGCGGTAGAGCTCGCTTTTGCGCAGGTTGCCCACGGCCTTGCCCCAGTAGACGTTGCTCGAAAGGACAAAGGCCTCCATCAGCGACAGGTTGCCGTAGTCATGGTTGCCATCGTTGCGGACATAGATGTGCGGACCCTGGTCGTTGTCGCAGTTGAACACGGTGGCGGTGTCGATGGCGCTGTTGCGCAGCAGGGACGCCGTGGAAAAAATTTTGAACACCGAGCCGGGTTCGAACTGGTAGGTGAAGTTCCGGTTGATCCACAGTCCCGGGTCCCGCGTCGACCTGTTCCTCGTGGCCAGCAAGGGCCAGCTGGCCGCGGCCAAAATATCCCCCGTCCCCGGGTCCAGGACCAGGACCGACCCGCTCTTGGCGCCGGTGTCCACCACGGATCGTGCCAGTTCCTGTTCGCAGATGGTCTGCAGATCCGTATCCAGGGACAGCACGATGCTCTGTCCGTGGACGGCGTCCTGCATGACCACATGGCCCATTTGCTCATGTGGGTTCGCCGTGCGGATCTCCCGCGCCCGGCCCTGACGGCCCGCAAGGTAACCGTCCAGGCTGAGCTCGAGCCCCGTGGCCAGCGAGCCGTCCTGGTCGGGACGATAGAAACCGATGAGCGAGGCCCCCAACCCGTCGGTGGGGTAGAGCCGCGAATGGAGTTCTTCCATGGTGACGGCCTGCTGGCCCTCTTTTTCCAGACGGGATTTCTGTTCCAGGGTCAGGACCACATCCGAGGCCACCACCAGGTGGCACTTGCCAGCAGCCGTAATTTTTTTCCGGATACGGGCGCGGTCTCCCTGCAGGACATCTGCCAGCAGGACAGCCAGCGATCCGGCGTCTTCGACCTTGGATCCGGAGACGCCGATTCTCCAGGTGGTGACTGAGAGGGCCAAGGGCTGCCCGTGGCGATCGTACAGATTCCCCCGCTCCGCCTTGATGGGAATCGAACGCTCCCACTGCTGCAGCGCCTTGGCCCGATAATAATCATGTTTGAAAACCTGGATGTGGACGATGCGAACCGCCAGAACCACGCCGGCGACCAGCATCAGGATCCGTAGGATCCGGAAACGCCGATCGGCCGGAGGGGCGGTCACCGGCTAACCCCATTGGCCGCACTGGCGACTAGGGCCACCCGGGGCGTCAGGGACACCATGGCTCCCGTCACCATCCCCATCTGGTCTTCCGAGGCCCGGGCGTCCGTACCACCGCCGAACCTGCTCAGGAATTTCCGCCAGGCGCCCGATCCGCCCGGTTGGTCCGGCTCAACCCGACACACTAGGACCAGGCCCGGATTTTCCGGCACCATCAGACCGAGTTCCTTCTCGGCCCGCGCCAGAATCACCTTGGCGCTGGTGGCTGCGTTCCACTTCGTCATCAATCTGCCCGAACCGGCCTCGAGGACTTCCTTCTGGTCCTCGAGCATGGCGATGCGCGTCCTCAGACGAGTGGTTTCATTGGAGATGTAGATGGACCCGGTCAGGAGTGCGCCGACCGCCAGTCCGCTCAGCACCCCGAGCGCGACCTTGCCGCCGAAAATCCGCTTGCGATGGGCCATGGTCCGGCTACAGCGGTTGCCGTTCTGCCCGGCGGGACATTTGAGGTTGGGTCTCCACATGCCGTATCTCTCTTTCGGTCCTGCCGTGCCGGACCTTCACCGGTCCGTTGGGGTCAAACGATTTCCGCGGCCCGCAAGCGGGCGCTGCGGGCCCTGATATTCCTCTGCTCCTCCTCGGCGGTGGCCCTGACGGCCTTGCGGGTCAGCGGCTTGAGCACCTTCTGGTGCCCGCAGACGCAGACCGGAATTTCCGTGGAACACAGACAGTCGCGCTTTTCCCGATCGATGAACCTCTTGACGAGCCTGTCCTCGAGCGAGTGGTAGGAAATCACCACGAAGATCCCCCCGGGGCGCAAAAGTCCCGGCAACTTGGCCAGGACTTCGGCGAGGGCATCGATTTCGCCGTTGACAGCGATCCGCAACGCCTGGAAAACGCGGCTGAGCACCGGCTCGGGTTTCATGCCGCCGGGCAGCACGCTTTCGATCACTTCGCGGAGCCGGAACGTCGTGTCCACCGGAGTCTCCTGGCGGGCGCGCACCAGGGCCCGGGCGATGCGCCGGCTGGCTCTTTCCTCTCCCAACGTCCAGATCAGGTCGGCGAGCTCCTGATCCGAACTCTCCGCCAGGAGATCGGCGGCGGTGCCACCGCTGTCCTGGTTGAAACGCAGATCCAGGGGGCCGTCCGTCCGGTAGCTGAATCCCTTATTCGAATCGTCCAGCTGGAAGGAACTGACGCCCAGGTCAAGCAGAACGCCGTCCACCTGTTTCCAGCCGACGGCGTCCATGGCACGATCGAGGTGCCGGAAAGAAATCTGTTCGCATTTCAGACGGTGGCGGTCGCCTGAGATCCGTCTGCAGGTGTCGACCGCCACTGCGTCCAAGTCCAGCCCCAGGACCTCCGCCCCGGCTTCGAGCATGGCCAGACTGTGTCCCCCGAAACCGAAGGTGCCGTCGATAATCCGCTTTCCCTGCCCCGGCTGAAGAAAGCCGAGGGTCTCATCCTTGAGAACCGGGACGTGCGGGGCATCGATCATGGCACCGTTTCGACGGCCGCCCCACCAAGGAGGCTCCAGTTCGAGGGTCCGGTGGGCATCGCGCCCAGTTCACGGTCCCAGTCTTCCATGACCAGGATCGCCTTGAGGTAGTCGCTCCAACCGTCGAGATAAAGTTGATGATGGTGGTCGCGCAGCTTGCGGTTCCAGGCCAAGAGGCCGTGAGTCGCCCGGTAGTCCAGATGGCTCAGCCGCCGACCATCCAGAAAAATCCGGCAGCCCCTGCGTGCAAGCCGGGGCGCGACCCGGCTGATCATCCTTGCGACGCCCTGTCGATCCAGGATCCCCGAGAGAGAGACCCAGACAGCTCTTTCCGTTTGTCTGACTGTGATCTCCAAGCGGCTGCCCAAGGCCTCCTGCCTATCGAGCTGCCGGGTCAACTCCCTCGGCATGCGGGCTCCTTCCCTGGTGATGCCCCTCCTTGGGCACGCCTAAGATGTCATCCTCATGATCCCTAAAAGCGATGTCGGGCGGGCGCCGATCCGTCGGCGCCCCGTTGCCCGACCCAGTCCGGCTGGCCTCCATGCCGCCGGGCTTCTCCGCTGAATGCAGGTCAGCGGTAGAATTCGTCCATAAAGCCGTCATCGACCTCTTCGACTCCGGCGTTCAGTTTGGCCAGGGCCTCGGGATCCCACAGTTCCATGTAGGCTCCCATCCCCACCACGGTGACCTTCTTGGCGATGCCGCACTTGGCCAGAACATCGGCGGTGACCGCCACACGTCCCTGGCTGTCGGGCTCCACCACGGTGCTGGCCAGGGACATCCGCCGCAGATTGGCCCGCAGATCGGGGCCCGGCTTGCCCTGGCGCATCCGGTTGAAGTTTTCGATCCACACGGCGTAGGGCAGCAGGCTCAGCGATCCGTCGGCGCCCCGGGACACCACGTACTTCTCCTCGACCGGAACCGAGCCTCCTTGCCGGAACCGGAACGGCAAGGCAAACCGGCCCTTGGCGTCCACCGCACGGGTATAGGACCCGTGAAAGGTGAATTCCGGGCTCGGAGTGCTGCTTGTCGTCGGGTCGAAGTCCATGATTTTCCAAGGTTTGGGCCGCTTTGGGGATGAGTTGGTCCGAAAAAGGAATTAATGGCGGGTCAATTCGCATCCTTGCGTTTTTTGGCCGCTCCATCGGCCCCCGCCATCAATTCCGCTGGTTCTGGACCTCCAACCAACTTTTCCCCACAAATCACTTTTTTTCACCACCCATCACCACCGGAGAATAACTGGACCCCACTGGGGTGTCAACCAACATTCTTCAGTTTTTTACACTTTTTTACAGCCCCTTCAGCCGGAGGTTGATTTTCGGCCAACATACTGGGATCATATGAGTTTGCTGACCCGGCCCCACTCTCCAACCTTGGAGGATCCCGTGAAATCCCTAAAAAATCCCCGTTTGACGGCCTTGATAATTGCCCTGGTGGTGCTTCTGGCCTCGGTCCTGGCCCAGGCCGGGGATGAGCGGCCCATCATATCGGCCGACCTGGGGGCCCTTACCTGGCGTCCACTCGGGCCCGCCAACATGGGTGGACGGGTGGCGGCCGTGGCCTTGGTTCCGGGCAGCCGGACGGATTTCTACGTGGGTTTCGCCACCGGCGGCCTGTTCAAGACCACCAACCTGGGCACGACCTTTCAAGAGGTATTCGGGCACCAGGCCACCAGCAGTATCGGGGCGCTCGGGGTGGCCAACGTCCCGGAAGACTGGAGCGGCTGGGACGACCTGGCCGCCGCCGGGGACTCGGTCCCGGTTGCCGATCGTGAAAAACTGGGCGCCGGGCGAATAGTCTGGGTGGGCACCGGGGAAGGCAACGGCCGCAACAGCGTGTCCTGGGGAAACGGGGTCTATCGCAGCATCGACGCCGGGGCGACCTTCACCCAGGTCGGTCTGACCGAAACCCACAACATCCCGCGACTGGCCGTCGACCCCCGATCACCAGAAATCTGTTATGTGGCCGCGCTGGGACATCTCTGGGGGCCGAACCCGGAGCGGGGCGTCTTCAAGACCACCGACGGGGGGCAGACCTGGCAGCATGTCCTCAAAGTGGACGACGAAGTCGGGGCCAGTGACGTGGTGCTCGATCCGGAAAACCCGGACACGGTCTACGCGGCTCTCTATGCGGCCCGCCGGACGCCCTGGAGCTTCGACGGCTTCACGGACCTGGGCGGCATCCACCGATCCGACGACGGCGGCGCCACCTGGATTCGGCTGACCTCGGGGTTGCCCGCCCGTACCGGCCGCATCGGGCTGGCGGTCTTTCCCGGCAACACCGACATCATTTACGCCGTCGTCGAAAGCGACCAGGGCGGGACCGGCCGCTCCGCCTGGGACGACCGCTCCCCCGCCGGCGGACTGTTCCGCAGCGACGACCGGGGCGACACCTGGCGCCGGATCAGCGAACTCAACTTCCGTCCCTTCTATTTTTCCCGGGTGGCCACCGATCCGGTCGATCCGGACCGCGTCTACATGCCCGGTTGGGACCTGGCCATCAGCGATGACGGCGGCCGCAGCTTTCGCCGCAGCGGGTCGCTCGAGGTCCACGTGGATCACCATGCCATCGTCATCGATCCCGCCGATCCGAACCGCATCTTCCTGGGCAATGACGGCGGCCTGTACCTGTCCCACGACCGCGCGGCGACCTGGGACTTCCTGAACCATTTGAACGTGGGCCAGTTTTACCACGTGGACACCGACAATTCGGTCCCCTACCGGGTCGGCGGCGGCCTGCAGGACAACGGATCCTGGATCGGTCCCTCGGCCACGGCCTTCAACTCCGGCAGCGAAAACAAACCAGGCATCCTCAACGAGGACTGGATCGCCATCAACGGCGGGGACGGGTTCCGCGTGGCCTTCGATCCGGTCGAACCCGACATCGTGTACGCCACCAGCCAGGGCGGCAATTTGGTCCGCATCCACCTGGACAGCAAACTGCAACGGCCCCTGCGCCCCGCCGCGGACGAGGGCCAGGAAAGGCTGAGATTTAACTGGGACGCCCCGTTCCTTATCTCGAAGCATGATCCGACGATGCTCTACCACGCGGGCAACAAGGTCTTCAAGCTGCTCAGCCGGGGCGACCACTGGTACGCCATCAGCGGTGATCTTTCCCGTCGCAACGTGGACCGGGTCATGGCCGAAGGATCTCAGGCCGAAAGCTACGGCACGGTCGTCGCCCTGGCCGAATCCCCCCTGCAGCCGGGTGTGCTGTGGGCGGGCACCGACGACGGTCTGGTCCATGCCACCTTCGACGACGGAAGCACCTGGAAGGAGGTCACCCCCGGCAAGGGGCAGGGACTCTACGTCTCCCACCTCGAAGCCTCCGCCCACGACACGGGCACCGCCTACTGTGCCATCGACGGCCATCGCAGCGACGTATTCCGGGCGATGGTCCTGATGACCGAAAACGGTGGCGGCAAGTGGAAGGACATCACCGGGGATCTGCCCGCCGACAGCCCGGTGCGCATCGTGAGGGAGGATCCCGGCAATCCGGACGTTCTGTACTGCGGCAACGAACAGGGGACGTTCGTCACCTTCGACCGGGGAAAACACTGGCTGATCCTGGGCGGCCGATCGCTGCCCACGGTTCCGGTCTACGACCTGGCCCTGCAGGCCCGTGCCATGGACCTGGTGGCCGGGACCCACGGGCGGAGCCTCTGGGTCATGGACGCCATGGGCTGCCTGGGCGAACTGCCCCGGGTCAAGGAAAAGCCCCTACACCTGTTCCCGATCGCGGACGCCGTCCCGGCCCTGTTCGGCTTCCGCGGTTACGGCGGGGGCAACCGGGTCTTCAAGGGGCCCAACCCCCCCGGCGGCGCGACGATCACCTTCTGGTTGCGCGACCTGCCGGAAGACCCCGTCAGCATCCGGATCGAAAACGAAGCCGGCCAGGAAGTCCGCACCCTCGGCAGCCCGGGCCGACCGGGCTTGAACCGGATCGGCTGGGACCTGCAGGCCGACCCCAAGCATCGGTTCAACGATCCCCGCAAGGGGGGGCCGGTCTTCGTGGAACCGGGCACCTACAAGGTGGTGGTCACGGCGGGTGAAGATTCGGAGGCTGGCTCCTTCAAGGTGGCACCCTACCCGGGATGGGCCGCTACCGACGACAAGGTCCAACTCCCACCGACGGGGCCCCGGCCCGAAAAAGATTGACCGACGGGGTCAGTTGCGGCCGAGGAGGAGACCGCGCAGGGACATCCTGGTGATCTGGCGGAACCTCGCCAGCATCACCGCCGATCCGAAGGCGTAGGAGATGCTGCTGGTCCAGGCCGCTCCGACCGGCCCGTACTTCGGGATGAGCACCACCCCGACGGCCAGGTTGACCACGACGGTCAGGACGCTGGCCTGCGTGTTCCAGTGGGCCTTGCCCCGACCGATGAAATCACCCGCGAGCACCACCCCGGGGGCAAAGGCCACGATGCCCGGCAGCAGGGCCCTCAGCGCCAGGCCCGAGGCCTGGAACTCGCCACCGGCGAGCAACGACAGCAGCGGCTCGGCCAGAAAAAACAGGGGCAATCCGACGGCCACAGTCAGCAGGAAACCCAGTCGCACGGCGCGAGCGGCGGTCCGGTCGCGATCCGGATCCGAGGCGTGGGCCGCCGAACTGTGGACCAACAGCGGCGTCAGGGCCCCCGGCAGTAGCCAGAGCATCTCCCCCACGTAAACGGCGATGGAGTAGATCCCCACCTCCGCCGCACCCCGGTAGTATTCCAGGAGTCCTTGGTCCAGACGCAGCAACAGGAAGTAGGCCACGGCGGAAATCTGGCCGAGCCAGCCGTGCCGGATGTTGTAGAGAATGATGCCGACCACCGACCGGGTCTTCAGGTCTTCGGGAATGTCATCGGACTGGTTGTCGGGCATCGCCGTGCTGCCGATGAAATCCCGGATGGTCATGTCCGCGGTGGCGGGCGGCGGGCGCCGGATCTCCCTCAGCAGGATCACGAGCATGGCCAGCATCCCGGCAGCCTGCGCGAGCGCCAGCACCCCCACGGACCGTCCGAAGGTCAGCGTCCCGGCCAGGGCCAGAACCAGGATGATCGCCAGGTGGCCGAAGGCCCGAGCCCCATTGACCACCGCTCCGACGACCAGGCGGCCCCGGGCCAACAGATCGTAGGAAAAAATCTCGAACCCGAGAAATCCGGCCGCCGCCAGGGCGGCCAGGAATCCCATGCCGGAGAACCAGCCCAGCCGGCGTTCCAAGACCTCGGCCGCTGGACCCGCCGTGGACCACCAGGCCAGCAGGATCAGCAGCAGAACCATCCCCACCACCCAGACCATCTGCGCCTTGAGCATCCGGGCGACCGGGATCTTGTTCTGGCGCAATGGCGGCACGGCGGCCAGGCCCATGCCTCCGCCCAGCAGCGCCGCCATCAGCATGGAAAGAGCCACGGTCAGGCTGTAGTGCCCCTGTCCTTCGGGCCCCAGGGTCTTGGCCACGACCAGAACCACCACCGCATTGGCCAGCACCTGCCCCACCCGGCTGAACAGGATCTTGGCTCCGGCTTCGACGAGCTTCATGAGCCGTTTCCATCGGTCCGGGTCTTGGCCGAATCATGCCATCTTCCGCCGGTGGAGTCGCCGCGCCGCTCTCGCCACCACCGGCGACCTGCCCCCATCAGACGCACGGCCGCCGAGTCATTGACGTAGAACCCGCGGACCTTGAGCTCGGCCCCGAAATATTTCTTGAATCCCGACAGGGTGTTCACGCTGCCGCTGCCCCCCAGGTCCAACCACGAGGCGCTCCGCCGGCAGGCTTCCTGGAGATCGCCCCAGATACAGGCCGTGGCCGGAAAATACCGGCGGGCGTAGACGGGATCCGTCACGCCGTTCCAGGCCAGGGCCTTGCGACCGAAATGCAGATTGAGGTGTCCGCCGATGACCTTGCCCTCGAGACTGATGCAGATGAAATAAACATGGCCGTCCGGGTCGTCCAGCAGAGCCTGGAGCAAGGGCAAGGGGACGGGCTCGATGCCCCAGTGGTCCGCCGCACGTTCATAGATCCGGTAGTAGTCCTCCAGGAGAGCCTTGTTCGTGGTGGTGGTCACTTCTACCCCGCGCCGCAGGGCGCGATTGCGTTCGTTGCGTTTGTTGAGCCCCAGCCGATCGCTGTCCACCTGGTCTATCCCCCCGCTCAGAGCGATCATGGCGGTGGACACTTCCTCGCGAGACCAGGCCGGGCGCCGCGCCATGGCCGCGCCGAATCTCGACTCCCGCTCGGGACTCAGGGCCATGGTGCACGAGGCCAGCAAACCCTTCCTGCGATCCGCCAACGCGTCGACCAGAAGGCCGAAAATCCGGTCCTGCTCGTCCTCGCTCAGATCCGCCGACAGGACTGGCCCCCCGGAGGTCCCCTCATGGCTGCTGTCATAGCGGCGGTGACGGACAGGCAGGCCGGCTACACCGTGGGGAATCGTCTGTCCGACGGCGGCCAGACCCGCGACCAGTTCCCCCTGGCGACGGACCGTCATCCAGAGGGGGGACGCGTCCGGGAGATGGGCACAGACGGTTTCGATCCAGTGTCGGGTCTGGGAATATTCGGCGGCCGGATCATGGGCCAGCAGCGCGGACCAATCGTCCGGCCCACGGTCGGGGAAGGAAACCTCGAACTGTTCGACGGCGGCGTTTCTGTTCCCTGTCTCGGTCACCGGGTTCTCCGCCTGACGCTACCGGTGACCACCTCTATCACGTCCTGGACATCACGGTCGGACATGGCAGGGAACAGGGGCAGGCTGACGGCTTCCCGATAGTACTTTTCCGTTTCCGGCAGGAGGGGGGCGAACTCGGCTCCTTCGGCGCGGAAGGCCGGATGGTGGTGAAGCGGAATGAAATGGACCGAGCTCCCGATTTTGTGGGCCGTCAGGTCGTCGATCAGCCCGTCCCGGCCACCATCGACTTGATCCGGATCGACTCGCAGGATGTAGAGATGCCAGGCATGGGTCGCCCAGTCCGCCTCCGCTGGCAGGGCCAGGCCCGGCAGGCCGGCGAAGGCCTCATTGAACCGGTGAGCCACCTCGGTGCGGCGGGCCATGAAGGCATCCGACCTGCCCAGCTGGACCAGGCCCAGGGCGGCGGCGGGATCCCCCAGATGGAACTTGTAGCCCAGAGCCACCACTTCGTAGTACCAGCGGCCCTTGTCCCCGTAGCGCTGCCAGGCGTTGCCGTCCATCCCGTGGAAGCTGAGCAGCTGCAACTTGTCGGCCATTTCCTGATTGGCCGTCGTCACCAGGCCCCCGTCACCGGAGGTGATGCACTTGGTGGCGTAGAAGGAAAAAACCGTGGCGTCGCCGAAACCGCCGATGCGCCGGCCATCGACCGCCGCGCCGAAACTGTGGGCGGCGTCTTCCATGACCAGGACATCGTGGACGGCAGCGATGTCGATGATTTCCTTGATGCGGCAGGGGTGCCCCGCCAGATGGACCGGTATCACCGCCTTGGTCCTGGGAGTGATGGCGCGGGCGAAGGCCGTGGGATCCAGCCCGAGGGTCGCAGGGTCCAAGTCGGCCAGGACCGGGCGTGCGCCGCAGTGGATAACCGCGGTCAAGGTCGCGATGAAGGTCATCGAAGGCAGGACCACTTCGTCTCCCGGCCCGATACCCATCACCTTGAGGGTCAGAAACAGGCCGGCGGAACAGCTGGCCACGGGAACGGAGCAGGGAACCTCGAGGTAGTCGGCGCAGGCCTGTCCGAATTCCCGGACCTTGGGGCCGTAGGTCAACCATCCCGATCGCAGGACTTCCGCCACCGCGCTGATTTCCTCTTCCCCCACGTCCGGTTTGAAAAACGGCAGGAAATCCTCCCGTTCGACAAACACCTCAGGGTTGTTGTCAGTCATTTCTTCTCCGCATCAGGGAAACCGGCGCAGTTGAATTCAACATCCCCGCCGCAGGCGTTATCTGACCACGGCCAGGGTTCGGGTGGTGACGGCATCGTCTACGACGATCCTTAGCAAGTACAAACCCGTACTGACGGGGGCATCGGAAACGTTGTTACCCTCCCAGAAACCCGAATCCGGGGCAACGGTTTTGTCGGAATAGACCTGCTGGCCTTCGATGTTGTAGATGTAGACCTCAGCCGATTGGCCAGGCAGGCCGCCGATCTTCAGCAGGCTTTCCATTTCACCGGGATGCCATGGATTGGGGTAGCAGAACACGCCCGCCAAAGGGTCGGAGCCGGTGCCGCCATCGGTCGTCCCGGAGCCCACGTTGATCAGGGTCGTTCCCTGGTCCGCGCTCAGCAGCAGTTGCCGACCGTCGGGGGAAACGGCGATCTTGGCGTAGGTGTTCCCCGGCAGCGGCGCAATCACGTTGGGGGAATAGATCAACCCGTAGGTGGAGTTGCCGAGGTAGTTGCCCAGGTCGATCCAGGCGGCGATGTCCGCTCCGTCGGGACCGACGGGGTGAATCCGGTTCAGACCGGTGCGCGTCGAAACCCAGATGTCCCCGTTGCCATCGACGGCCACGTCTTTGACGTTGCCGTTTACCAACCCGACGGGCGAAGCCGGGCTCTTTTCCCCGTAGTCCCTCAGGACCTCCACCTGAAGGGAGGTTCCTCCGGTCAGCTCATAGGTGAACTGGACCAGTCCGTTACCGCCGGCCCAGATGGTGCCGTCGCGGCCTGCGGCCAGCCCCAGGGTCTCTTCCGGCTTCAGCGAGGTGCCGGGGAAATCCACGACGGTATCGTACCAGACGTCGTCGGTAGGATCGAACCAGGTCACCGGGTCGTTGGGGCCCGCGTTCGGCCCATTGACATCCCACCTGACCAGACCGCTGCCTTCCACTGCAAACCAGATCACGTCCCTTCGCTCGGCCACCGCATCCCACACGGTCGGACCCGACCCCAGGCCCTGGTCCATCGGCGGCAGGACCCAGCCCGCCGTGCCTTCCCAGTTGTCGGGATCCACCAGGACTTCGACATTTTGGGTATCCCGCCAGTCGTGCATGATGATCAAGGGTCCGTCCGGATGCAGCACCAGGTTCACCACGCCGCGGCCCTGGAGGCCGGAATTGTCGGGATCCATCAGGTCGGTTGTCATGCTGGCGGGATTGTATTTGAGGACCCCGCCACCGGCGTACTGGCCGGCGAAAACCGAACCGTCGGTCGCTCCGGCCAGGCTCAGGACAGGCCCCAGGCCCGGGAACAGATTCAGGGTGTCGTTGGCGGCGTGCGGACGTTCGAACAGAAACAGGAAGGAATCGTCGGCCGGCTGGTACCGTGAGATCTGGAAGCCGAAGAAATCGCCCATCCAGGTGGAGCCGTCGGCACCGAAAGTGACGCCTTCACAGTTGGCGACCTGCGTGTCCATGTCGACCAGGGTGTCGAACTGGTCGCCGCCCAGGCGGCGGCCCAGGAAATTGTAGGTCAGATGACCGCCCGGCGTACTGTATACCTCCGGACCGCTGACCCACAGGTCCTCCCCCGCAGCGATGGCCGAACACTGGAAATACGGCAGTGTGATGGGACTCCACGACGACCCGTCGAATTCGCTGAGCAGGCCGTGGCTGTTGGGCTCCCGGCCGAGGGCGTAGACCTTGCCCTGCGCGCTGGCGAGGTCCATCACCGGGGCGCCCAGCGAAACCAGCAGCGACCAGGTTTCGGCGCCGGGATCCCAGAGATGGACGCCGTCGTTGCTGGCGGCCAGCAGGTTTCCGGAGGAGTCCACGATCAGGTCGTGAATCTCCATGCTGGTCAACCCGGTGTTCTGGTCGGTGAAGATGTTGTTGGCGAACCGGGAAATACCCACCGGGGTGCCGATAAAAAGATCGCCGTCGAAAATCTGCAGGGCGGTAACTTCGTTGGAGATGAGCCCGTCTTCCTCGGCGGTGAAAATGTTACCTGACAAACCGCTGTTGATCTGGCCGAGGCCGTCGCCGGCCATGCCGTAAAAAACCCGTTCGGCGTCGCCGACGACGGTGCCGACAACGGCGGTTACATCGAGGCTGCCCAGGTTGTTGGTGTACTGGCGGAACTGGGGTGCCGTCTCCAGGTCCGTGACCCTGGTCAAGCCGCCGCCGATGGTGGCGATCCAGACATGCTGTCCCGTCCAGAACATGTCGGTGATGTTGTTCCCGGACAGATCCGGGCCGCCGGTCCACCGCTGAACCGACTGCGGATTGTCCCTGTCGTTGACGATGATCCCGCCCCCGTCGAGGCCCCGCAGGACCAGGCCGCGATGTTCCAGCAGGGCGGTGGTCTTCCGCATCGCCAGGATCTGCTGGAAGGTCGGTTCGGCGGCTCGAGCGGGAGCTAACAGAAATCCGGCCATGAACAACAGGCCCAGGGCGACGGCCTGCCCCGCACGGAAGGCCGAACGGTGTTTCGGGTCGGTGAAAAATCTCATAGTCTGCGGCCCTCTCCGGGAGCGCCGTCGGTACGGGCCGCCCCTGCAGGTGTATCAAGTGTCTCGGGACTCTCTCCGGTATCCCTGCCGGAGGATCCCTCAGTAGCGTCCAGCGTCAAATCGTCCGGGGCGCCCATCTGGCCGAACCCGCCCGGATCATGCCACAGTTGGCTGAAGCCGGCGGAAAAAGAAGCAAATCCCGCCCGGGCCCTACGGGCCCAGGATCCGGTGAGCCCGGGTGCCGCGGGGTCACCTCGCCAGAATTCCAGGACGTCCTCGGGGTCCGCCGGCACCGCGGTGCGGCCGGCGGTGGTTGGCCGCGGACCCACCAGAGCCACCCGCCCCCGCAACAGGGATCCCGACAGGGCCCATTGCCAGGGCAGGGCCAGGACCCGGTGGGTGTCCGAAAGGGCCAGAGTCAGCCAAGCGTCATGCCCCCACAGGTCGGAAACCCGGACCCGGACCAACCGGCCCCGGCCCGAGGGCATCAGGACCAGGCGGAACCAGAGCCAGGGCACCAGCCCAACCAGACCCAATATAAGGCCCGCGGCCAGCGACAGCAGGCGGCCGCTCAGAACCCGGACGGCTGTTCCACTGCCCGAGCTCTTCACCGCGCTCAGGCCACCGCCGAACACCTCGACACGGGCACCGGCCGCCAGCACCCAGACATCCTCCACTTGCCAGCGGAGCCGGATCCGCAGACGGCGCAGGGCCGCCAGCGTGGTCCAGGCGGCTTCGGAGGCGGCGGGCCGATCCCAAAATACCACCTGGGAAATCCGGTAGCGCCGCACGACCTCCACCAGTTCTGACCTGTTTCCCAGCCAGGGGATATCGCCTCCGCCCAGGGGCGGCAGGCCCTCGCCGTCAGCCACGTATCCGGCCAAGTCCACCCCCTGGCCGGCGAGGTCGTCGGCCCGCTCCAGCCAGGCGCTGATCAGGTCGGGGCTTCCCACCAGCAAGGTTCGCTCCAGGGAAAAATGTCCCCGTTCGAGACGGCGCAGGACCCGGCGGAAAAAAGCTTCGCCGGTGGCCGTCAACAGTGCCAGCAAGGGGATGAACATCAGTAGAACGGCCCGGCTGATGACCTCCATGTGGCCCAGATAGGTGCTTGCCAGCAGAAGCACCCCCACCACGCCGATCTGCTGGAGATGCTCCGCCGACGAGCCCCGATCGCGCCACCGTCGGGGACTGTAGCGCCCCATGAGCAGAAAGGTCAGCGAAGCCAGAAGACATGAAAAAAACAGGAGAGGCAGGTACTCCGACAGGGGATACAGCGGTTCGGCGAAAAGGCCGCCCATGGCCGCGCGCAACCCATAGGCCAGGGCGAATGCGAGGGTCAGTCCGGCCATGTCGAAAAGCCAGAGCAGGAATACCAGCAGCGGGTCACGCCACTTCTTCAACAGCCAGACCAGCATGCCCCACTTCTCGTAGAACGAAATCAGGCTGCCCAGGTGCAGCCAGAAGGATTTGTTGAAGCGACCGCCGGTCGCGCTCGCCCGGCGATGACGGTGCTCGAAGCGGGCATCAGGTGTGTACTGGACCTCGAAGCCCGCCTGCCACATGCGATAGCACCAGTCCACGTCCTCGAAATAGAGGAAGAACCGTTCGTCCATCGGCCCGGTGCGTTCCATGGCACTGCGGCGCACCATCAGGCAGCCGCCGAGGACCCAGTCGACCGGGCGGCTGGTCAGGTGGTCGAAATCCCGCATGAGATGCAGGTGGACCGTCCGGCTGTCGGGAAAAATGCGGCCAAAGAAGGTGCGGCGCAGCAACAGCGTCTTGAGAGTGTAGAACCGGCGGCAGGAGTCCTGGATGCTCCCGTCGGGATTCAGCAACTGGGGTCCTATCATGCCCGCGCGCGGATGGCGGTCGGCAAAATCCAGGAGGCGGTCCAGCGCGCCCGGCTCCACGACGATATCGGGATTCAGGATCAGATAGTAGTCCGCCTCGACCTGGGCCATGCCGATGTTGCAGCCCCGCGCGTAGCCGCTGTTCTCCGGATTGAAGACCCATCGAAGGTCGGGATGCTTGCGGTGCACTTCCTCGAGCCCCGGTTCCGAAGAAGCGTTGTCGACCACGATCACCTGGTGCTCCGCCGCCGGAGCGCAGGCTGCCAGCGAGTCCAGACATCTGTCGAGATCTCCGCTGGTGTTGTAGTGAATGATGACGACGGCGAGCTTCACCGATGCTCCAGACATTTATTCCCGCGGCTCAGGGGATCCGGCGCAGGCGCAAGGCCCACACCATCCACATGGCCTCCACGATGATCCGTTTCGACATTTTCGAGACCCCGACCTGCCGGTCCACGAACATGATCGGGATCTCCTTGATCCGCAGTCCGCGCCGCCAGCAGTGGTAGTTCATTTCGATCTGGAAGGAGTAGCCGTCGCTCTTGATCCTGTCCAGCGGCAGCTGCTCCAGCGTGGTGCGCCGGAAACACTTGAAGCCGCCGGTGGAATCCTTCAACGGCATGCCGGTCACGAACCCCGCGTACCGGTTGGCGCCCACGCTCAGGACCAGGCGCCGCAAGGGCCAGTTGACCACGGTGATGCCGTGCAGGTATCGGCTGCCAAGAACCAGATCGTGCCTTTCTATCTGCACCAGGAATTCGTCGAGGGCCACCGGGTCGTGGCTGAAATCCGCGTCCATCTCGAAAACGGCTTCGAAATCGGTGTTGTCCAGGATCCACCTGAACGCCGCGATGTAGGCCGCGCCCAGTCCCTGCTTGACCGGCCGTTCGAGGATCAGGACCCGTTCCCCGAATTCCGGCAGGCCCTTGACGATTTCCGCGGTGCCGTCGGGAGAACTGTCATCCACCACCAGCACGCTCAGGCGCTCGTCCCGGTCCAGGATCAAAGGCACGAGCCGACCGATGTTGTCTGCCTCGTTGTAGGTCGGGATAACGACCACCGCCCTGCGCAGGTTCAGCGGTTCGACGATTCCTTTCCCATGCTCAGTCTTGTTCATCGTCGGCACGTGCTCCGGTTTGGGCGCCCCAGGGGAAACGACCCCACGGCATCCAGGAAGACAACAACAGCAGGGCCACCAGGACCAGCCCGATGACCGTCAGGGTCAAACCCGCCTTAACCGACGAATCGGTATAGTGGAAGCGAACAGTATGTCTGCCCGCCTCAAGGGCCACTGCCCGCA
>CBDTUS010000011.1:0-40403 GCA_965363725.1 uncultured bacterium
CAGGTTGCCTACGCCATCGGTGTTGCCGAACCCGTGTCGATCAACGTCGACACTTACGGAACTGGTCAGGTTGCCGACGAGAAAATCACCGCCGCGGTGCGCGAAGTGGCCGATATGACTCCCAAGGGAATCATCGCCCGCCTCGACCTGCGGAAGCCGGTTTTCCTGAAGACCGCCGCCTACGGCCACTTCGGCCGGGACGACGTCCAGTTCACCTGGGAGAAGGAAGACCTGGTGGATAAGCTGAAGTCGGCCATCGGCTGATCGATGCAGCCAAACTGGTTGGCCAGGCGGCTGCGACGGCGAAAAAAAAGGCGGGACCACGATGGTCCCGCCTTTTTGATATCGTCGGCTGAATCAACCCCTCGGGGATCAACCTAATCGACCTACGGCATGGTACCTTCACCCGTCAGCGGAATATCGAAGACAGGAAGCAAAGGATCATTGCTCTGGACCGTCAGCACACCTGTCTGGGCGACCTCTGCCGAAGGATTGAAACCCACGATGAAGGAGAATTCCTCATTGGCTCCCAGGGTCATCGGCACCAGGTCAGTATTGAAGTCGGCATTATCGATGCTGACCGCAGAGATAATGAGGTCTTCGCAGCTGCCGTTGGTGACCACAAAGGTCTCTTCCGTCAGTTCGCCAACTTCGTTCTGACCGAAGTCAAAGGACTCGGGCGACATCAAAATTGCCGGGGGAGCGGAGGTCACGGTGAACGTCAGGGTCTGTCGCCGCACGACTGCCCAGGCGGGATAGAATACCGCAACTTCAACATCGTACACACCGGGTGTGAAGAACCGGAATTCCGGGGCTACGACATTGTAGGTGGTGTTGTCCACTCCGCCCATGTCACCCATGTCCCAGGTGAACTGCAGCTTGACCGAATCGCCCAGGACCTCGGGAAAATCGATGTCGCAGGATTCGGCGAGCATATTGAAGCGAACCGTGTCCACGCAGGTGCAGGCGCCATCAGGGAAGTTCGATCCGGCTTCCATGATGAGGCTGTCGGGGAACACCGTCACTGGAGTGGTGGCGGTGGTGGAATTGCCGTCGGGGTCCGTGCCGGTGACGACAACATTGTATTCGCCGGGCACCTGGAACGTGTGGTAGGCGATCGTGGTGGCCCCGCTGCCTCCATCCCCGAAATTCCACTGGATGTCGAGGTTGTTGTTCCCGCCCAAGGGATCCCCTGATTCATTGCCACCGGAGAGGACGGCGTAGCCCTCGACGGCCAACGGCGCGACGCCGCAGGACGGCACTACGAAGAGCCGGGTGAAGGTGGGCTTGGATTCTTCATTACAACCGGCAACGATGGCCACCAGCACCAGGGCCGGCACCAGCAGCAGTAAGGCGCGTTTCATGTGTGACAATTCTCCCCATGGGGTGTCTCTGAATCCTGATCACAGCGGGGCGCCGGAACCCCGTTCCGGACCCTACCTGCCTGGTCGCATCAATTTATGAAGCTAGGACAGCCCGGGCAAGGAGTCCAGGAAAAACAGTTGGCGCCCGCAGGCGCCCCGGGTGGGGTCAGCGGCGGGCGCGGGCGAATAAAAACATGAAAAGGAAGGCGAATACGACGTTTCCCGCCCAGGCGGCCGGAATCGGGGGCAGGGTGCCGTTGTGGCCCAGGGCACGGCCGAAATTCATGAAGAGGTAGTAGACGAAACTCACCAGCAGAGTGAGTCCGAATCCCGAGGCGACGGTGGTCTTGCGGGGGCCCGAGGCCAGAATGATCCCCATCAGCACCACGATCAGGTTGACCATCGGAAAGGCGAAGTTGAACTGGATGTCCACCAGCCCGGAGGTGGGGTCCCCGCCGCTGTACTTCACCAGGTCGACGTGGTCCCGCAATTGGCGGATATTCATGTCCTCCTGCCGGATGCGGTCCCGGTAGAAACTCTTGGGATCCACCTGGAGGTCCCGGGCGGTGAGGCGGTCGAAGGTCACCGTGGTTTCCTCCTCGCCGTCGAAGACCCGCCGGGTGCCTTCGATCAGGGTCCAGTGGGATCCGTCCCATTCCGCCCTGGCCGCGTCCACCCTTTCGGTGATGATCGCCCCTTCGTGGTTGATGATCTTCAACCCGGTGAGGATACCGGTGTTGGGGTTGAACTTGCGGGCGTAGTACAGGCGACCGTCCCGGCCCGTCAGGGCGATCTGCTGGGTGGGCCGGATGGTGTTCGGGTTGCCGTGGATCTCCACTTCCCAGACCTGGTTGCGCCGCATGTTGGCCTCCGGCAGGACATATTCCCGCCAAGCCAGGGAAAACAGCGTCACCAGCAGGGAGAACACGATCAGCGGCCGGGTGACCTTCATCAGCGACCAGCCCGAGGCGAACAGGGCGGTCAGCTCGAGGTACCTGGCCATGGTCCCGACCGTGAACAGGGTGGCCATCAGCATGGCGATGGGCAGCACCGTGTCGACGATCCAGACGGCCTTGAAGGTGTAGTAGCGGACCATCTGCCAGACCGTGGCGTCATTGTCGACGAAGCTGCCCAGGTGGTCCAGCAGATCGATGAGGGTGAAAAGCACCAGGGCGCCGACAATGGTGAAACCCAGGTTGCGGAAAAAGGTGGACAGCAGGTGTCGGTGGACGATGGTCATCGGGCCGGGTCCCCTTCGGCGTGGGCGGTTTCAGCGGTGGCCCGAGGTTTGAGGGTGATACTGAGCAGGGTCGATTCCCGGACGGCCTTGAGAAACAGGGGGATACCCACCGCCAAGAGGAAGAAATTGGCGCTCCACATGGCCAGGAAGGGGTTCAACAGGCCCCGGTCCGCAAACTTTTCTCCACCCACCAGGAACAGATAGTAGATGAGGTAGACCGCGATGGCCAGGCTGACGCTGATGCCCTTCCCGCTGCGCGAGGAAGTCACGGCCATGGGGACGCCGATCAAGGCGAATACGATGCAGGCGAAGGGGATCGCGAATTTCTTGTGGAATTCCACCAGGTAGCGGTTCTCCTTGACCCCGTAGCTGTCCCTGATCTTTTCCTGATAGCGGGACTGTTCGATGACCCGGTCGACCTTGAGGGTGGTCGCGCGAAACTTACCCTCCAGGAATTTTTCCCGCTCGCGGTCTTCGGTGGGGGTGGGTCGGTTGCCGAGGATCTCGTCCCTACGATCCGGATCCAGCAGTTTCCACTGCCATTTGAGCATGCCTTCGGCCAGGCCCGCCACGTTGACCATGACCTTGTCCTGGTGCTCCCTCTCCCGGCCGGCGGCGGCCATCAGGTCCTTCAGGTTCATTTCGCGGTCGCCCCGGGTTTGCCGGCCCGACTCGTGAAAATCCCGTTCGACGTTCTCGAGGTAGAGGTTGTGCTGCCCGAACCGGATGACCTGATACTTGTCCGGAGCCTCCTTGTCGGGGCGCTCGTGGATTTCCCCGTCGTGCAGTTCGATGAGCATGGAATCCGTCTCGTGGTCCGGCACAATGCGTCCCCACACCGCGGTGGTCACCCGGGGGGAGAGGTCGCCCGGCTTTTCCTTCTCGAAGATGATGACGTCCTCGATCCGGCCGGTCAGGTCGTCCTTCTCACTCACGAAGATGGACATTCGGTCGCTCATATCGGTGAACTGCTGTTCCCGAATTTCCAGCATGGGCTTCTTGCGGTTGATGTCGTAGAGCAGGTTGGCCAGGGTGTGATTGGACTCGGGAAAGACATAGTGGTTGTAGGCCGTTAATCCGAGGGCGATCGCTCCGGCTCCGAACAGCAGAGGGCGCAGCACCGACCACAGACTGATGCCGCTGGCCTTCATGGCCGTAATTTCATGATCGGCAGCCAGTTGTCCCACACTCATCAGGACGGCGATCAGAACCGCCATTGGTACGGATAATGCAAATGTGTGCCCGAGGCTGAGGGCCAGGACCTTGGTGGCCATGAGGAATGGAACGCCTTTGCTGACAAACAAATCGACGTATCTGAACAGCACGTCGATCATCAGCAGGAAGGTGATGACGAACCAGCCGAAGAAGAAGGGACCGGCCGCGGTATTCAGCAAGTGTCTGTATATCAGATACATAGAGCTTCAAAATCCCCTGCCGTGGCGTCTTTGTTTTCCGGCTGGCCCCCTGACCAAAGGCGGTCATGGGGGCATTCCGGTTGGCTTGATTCCTGGAGATCAGTTCTGAACTTCGTCCAGTTGCGTGATCTTCTGAGCTGATTCCTGCCGGTTTCACCGGTTGGGGTCTGGCCAGTCCCGGGGTCAGCCTGACCATTTTCGAGGACGATCGCGTTCGGGGCCAGCATTTTATCGGGCCTGCAACCGTTGGAGACAGGGATTGTCGCGTAAGAGTCTGGGGAACACCGGAAGGCCGGTCCGGCACCCTGCCAGGGGCCAGACCTCTTCTTGTTTGCCGGATGGTTCCCGGCAGCGGTTGCTACCCTCGCGGACATTCCTGCTCCTTGTCCTGTTGGCGGCCCTGGTGGCCCAGATACCCGGTGCCGTCCGGGCCGATCCCGATTACGAAGGTCCGCTCCTGTATGGCCTGGACCCCGTGGTCCGGGCGACCAAGGACTCCCGGTTCCTGGGGGTCGACCGTCTGGTCCTGAACCGGCGCCTGGAAGGACTGGGTGTCGACCCGCTGCTCCATCCTGACCGCAAGCCCGGCCTCGAGTCATCCTTCCGGCACTATTTCAACACCCGGTCCGGCGTCGATCTCGTGCGCCGGGAACATCTGGTGGAGTACAACGGCCGTCTGGGATTGATGGTCGAGATCAAGTACCCCTCGTACTTTTTTCTGTTCCCGTCGCCAGAAACATTGCCGGGTGGCTTCCTGTACTACCCGCCCCGGCCCCTGGACGATCCTTCGGTTTGGATCTTCGTGGATGAACTCGAAACCGGCTCCCGCCGCCGGCACGAAGTGGGCCAGGTGTTCGTGCGAACCGATGCCCTGGATATCTCCGGGCTCGGCCGCCGGGGCGACCAGGACGCCAGCCTGATCAACCTGACCATTCCCATCAAGCTGCCCCGCACCCTGGAGAAGATCATCGGGCGGGGGGAGAAAACAAGGATCAAGATCACCGGGCGCGAGCGCATCGCCATCTCCGGCGAGAGTTCGGTGGTCAACCCGTTCACGGCCACCGAGCGGGTCAGCAGCCAATCGCTGTTCCCGACCCTGGACATGGAACAGGAACTGCAAGTCAGCCTTTCGGGAAACATCGGCGAAAAGATCATCATCGAGGTCGACCACAACAGCGCCCAGATCGGGCCCGATGCCACCCGCATCAGCCTGATGTACCAGGGGCTCGAGGACGAGATCATCAAGACCATCGAGACCGGCGACGTGGGCCTGACCCTGCCGGGAAGCCAGTTGCTGGGGTACAGTTCCAACAAATCGGGCCTGTTCGGGCTCAAGGTCACCGGACAGGCCGGCCGCCTGGATTTCACCGTGGTGGCTTCCAAGCAGAAGGCCGAGTCGTCGTCCAAGACCTTCAACGCCGCCGGGGGCCAGGTGTCCGACAACGTCATCAGCTCCGCCGCTTACCTGAACCACCGCTTCTTCCAGCTGGATCTGCCCAATGTGGAGTTCCCCGGCGGCCGCTTCCAGGGCGACATAATCCTGCCGGAAAGCATCAAGATCTTCCAGCTCATGCCCGGGGGCGAGCCCACCGGCTCGGACATCACCAACGTGGCCGCCTACGTCGATTCCCTGGGGTACCTCAACTGGGACAGTATCGATTTCGCTAATCCCCATCTGTTCGGGCGTCGTTGGCGGGAAATCACGGCCTGGGATCCCATGCGGGATGCGGACGGCGGCCTGATTGCGGTGGACATGCGGACCCGGATGTCCGACCAGGACGCCCTGGCGGTGATCTATGAGATCGAGCAGGCCGATGGCACCATCGTCAATGTGGGAGACTTTCCGGGCATCGACCCCAAGGAGCAAGCAGTGAATGGCGGGGAGGGTCTCTACTACCGGATGAAGCTTTTGAAGGCCCCGGTATCCGACCAGGAAAAGCACACCTTCCAGTATGTGCTGAGGAACATCTATTCCCTGGGCGGGTCCAACATCGACATCAACAGCTTCGACCTGCGCATCGAGCGCAACGAGCCCGGCCAAAACCAGCCCCAGCAGGACGAGTCGGGCCTGGACTACATTCGCATCTTCGGCCTCGATCGGGACAACCCCCAGCGCAGTGGATCCTCCGACGGCATCGTCGACGTTTGGGATCCCTTTCTGTTCGACCTGCAGAAGGGGTTGTTGAAATTTCCCCTGGACTTCCCCATGCCGTTTGCGCCGGGCGGGGCGCCGATCATCGACGGCAACGAGGCCGATATCCAGGCCGAGGCCACCTACACCGCATACGCCGACACGTCCGTCTTCGTCTGGAACCCGTCATTTTTGCGCACCAACCAGGCGTGGCAACTCTACAATCCTTCCTTCTACCCCTCCCAGTATTCGGAGTTCGGCAAGTTCCGGATCGTGGCCACCCATGCGTCGGCTTCCAGCAGTTTCAACCTGGGGGTGTCGAACATCGAGGAAGGGTCGGAAACCGTGAACCTGGACGGACGGACCCTGACCCGGGGCGTCGACTACGAAATCGACTACACCTTCGGCGAGGTCAAGCTGATCGGATCCGCGGCCGACCTGACGCCCGACAGCAAGATCGCGGTCACCTACTCCTTCGCCCCGTTCCTGGGCGGGGGCAACACCAGCCTGACCGGCTTCAATCTGGGCTACGACCTGGGTCGGGAAAGCAAGCTGGGCACCACCTGGCTATACCAGACCGAAAACATCGTCGGGGAAAAAGCCAAGCTGGGCGAGGAGCCGAGCAAGAACCTGGTCGGGAACATCAACCTGCAGCACACCTTCCGACCCTATTTCCTGACTCACGTGGCCAACATCCTGAGCAGACGCAACACGGAACGGGAGAGCACGCTGCAGTTCAACGGCGAGATGGCGATCAGCCTGCCCAATCCCAACACCAAGGGAAAGGTTTATCTGGAGGATTTCGAGGGGGTGGATTCGTCGGATATCATCACCCTGACCCGGATCGCCTGGTCCTGGGCGAGCGCCCCGTTCCTGGGGGCGGGTTATATGGCCGAAAGCGGCGACCTGCGGACCTTTGACCCCGAGGACCGGGTCGAGACCGTTCGGTGGTTCCTGCCACGTGAACGCACCCTGAGGCGTTACCTGAATCCCGACCTCATCAACCAGGAACGGGACGAAACCCAGCCCTCGATGGACCTCTTCCTGCGGGCCGACGACGGGGCCTGGAACAGCGAGGACTGGGGCGGGATCATGCGGGGCATCAGCCGTACGGGCCTGGATCTTTCCAAGTCCCAGTTCGTCGAGATCTGGATCAACGACGGAGTGGCGGACATCGACCAGCGGCGGGGCAAACTGCATATCGATTTCGGCTACGTGAACGAGGACGGATTCTGGCCCCTGGACGGAGATGGAAACCTGGTGGTGGGGCTACCCCGGCAGCAGGAAGACGGTATTGTACCCGGCACCGAGCCCGATGACATCTTCTTCGCTCCGGACGAGGATATCGGCCTCGACGGGAACGAGAACGGGCCCCAGCGATTCGACGCCAACTACGAAATCAACGGCGACAGTCCCTTCCCCGGCATCAACGGGACGGCCCGCAACTCCCGCGAGGACGACGAGGATGCCAACGGTGACGGCCGACTCAACCTGGACAACGGCTACTTCACCACGACCATCGACCTGAAGGACACAGAGGCACTGGTCGACGTGGTCTACGATTACGACAACGTCCAGGAGCTGGTCGACGCCAACATCTCCTGGCGGAAGTACCGGATTCCCATCACGGCGGTCGACTCGGTCAGCGTGGGCACGGCGGCCAACCTGCGCGCGGTGACCCACGCCCGGATCTGGTACGAGGACCCGAACCCCGGTGGCCGCACGGCCCTGACCCTTCAGCTGTCGGAGTTCCGTTTCCTGGGCAGCCGTTGGGAGCGGGAGGGCATCCGCCGGGTCGCTGGGGAAAGGCTGCTGAGGCAGACCGAGCTCCTTCCGGGTGAGGAATTTTTCCTGGGGGAGGTGAACAACAAGGAGAATCCCGATTATACCTCCCCGTTCCCGGTGATCGAGATCAACAACATTCCGGAGAAGGAACAGTCGCTGGTCCTGAACTTCCAGAACATCGAGCAGGGCAACATGGTGAGGGCCAGCAAGCAGGTTTCCGTGCGCGGCGACGACTACACCCGCTACAACGATCTGGCCTGGTACTGGTTCAACCCCAGCCACGCCACGGCCGACCTGGACCTCTTTTTCCGTGTGGGCAGCGACACCCTGAATTTCTACGAGGTGACCTACAAGTTCAGCGATTCACCGGTCAAGACCGGTTGGCATAACATGAACCTCTCGGTGGCGGAGCTTTCCAACGCCAAGAACGGCGCCGTCGATGAGGACGGGAACCTCCGGTCGGTGATCCGGGATCGCCGCAGCGGTGATATCTACAACGTCCGTGTGGTGGGCAACCCGGATCTGCGCCAAGTAAAGCGGTACTATTTCGGGATCATGAACAATGACCTGAGCGCTCCGGCCTCGGGCTACTTCTTCCTGAACGACGTCCTGCTCGAGGGGGTGAAACGGGACATGGGGCTGGCCCAGCGGGCCGGTGTGCGGCTGAACATGGCCGACGTTATCAAGTTGGATTTCGACTGGCGACACACCGATGACGAATACCACGGATTGGACACCAAGGTCGGCAGCGGTATAGACCAGGAGGATTGGAATCTGTCGGGGAACGTGGCCGTCGAGGATTTCATACCCCTGCTGGGCTTCCGCCTGCCCGTCAATGCGAGCCGGCGCCAGATGATCAACCGTCCCAAATTCGAGATCCACAGCGACATCGAGATCCTGGACGAGGATGTCCGCAACGAGCAGTCCACCATCGACACCCAGGAACGATTCTCCGCGCGGTTGAGCCATACCCCGTCGAAGGGAGCCATACCCCGCTACGTGATCGACCCCTGGACCATTCAGGTCAGTGGTTCCCGGCACAGGCTGGACGGTCCCACGGAGCGGCGCCGGGACAAGAGTCTGCAGGGATCCCTGAACTACGACCTGCGGATACCGGGTCAATACACGCTGGCCGCCTATCCGCTGGTCCAGGCCATCCCCATCGTCAAAGGGCTTTCTGTCGTGCCCCAGAAGATCGCCTTTGCGACCAGTTTCTCGAGCACCTACAACCTCTCCCAGACCATCGCCGACGACGGGGCCGTCACCGAGCGTCCCGCCAACCAGAGCCGGCCGGCCAAGGTCACCGGCAGCATGGACTACAAGCCTCTGCCTATCCTGGACCTGAGTGCGTCGGCCAATTCCGACCGGGATCTGCTTCGCGAAGAGATGTGGAACGGGATCAATATCGGCCAGGAGAACAGACGCAGCTATGACCTGCGGCTGACGGTCATCATCCCCAAGGCTCGGGAGCTTGGCACGGCGAAGATACTGGCCCCCGTGCGGACCGTGTTCAAGGGGATGAGCAAGCTCCGCCCCAGCATCCAGTTCAACGGCAGTTTCGCCGATGCCCATGACCCGGGCCTCCTCCAACCCGGGGATCCACCGGATACCCGTAGCCTGAACAACGCCGGCCGCTGGGAATTCCGCCTGGACCTTCCGCTGGGCGACGCCTTTTCCGCGGTGTTTCCCGAGAAGAAATATTCCCAATCCCAGCGGGACCAAATGATCGCCGAACAACGCCGCCGGGAACAACAGAACATGCGCTCCTCAGGCCGAGGCCAACAGCCTCCCGGCGAGCAGGACACGCCCCAGGTCCAGGATCCGACCGAGGGCGCAGGGGGCCTGACCGGTGGTGGCACGATGGATGAAGATCTGGAGGGGCTGACGCCCCAGGAAATTCAGCGCCGGGAACAGGAGCGGCTCCTGGCCGCCGCCGAGAGCGAGCGAGAACGGGAACGGGAAATGGGTCTGACCCAGGCACAGGAAGAACCGGAGGAGCAGGCGGAGTCCGGCGGAAAAAGGATTCGACCCCTGGCCATTCTGGATCCCGTGTTCAATACATTGCGCAACGCCACGCCCATCAAGGTGGTCTACACGGACCAGAACACGAGCAGTTATTCCCGCATCCAGGGCAAGGCGGATTTCTGGTACAAGACGGGTCTGGTCAACGAACTCGACGTGGCCGATTCCCTCTACGTGGCCTTCGGGGCGGACAGCCGCCAGAACCTGACCCTTTCCAGCACCACCCGGGTGACCAAGAATCTCGCCCTGGATCTCAAATACGGGGAAGGTCATACCGAAAGAAACCAAATCGGTTCGATCGTCAAGAGTTACCAGCAGGACTGGCCGGACGCCCAGTTGTCCCTGTCCGGAATCGAGAAGTGGGGCATTTTCGGGGGCAACAGCCAGGAAGTGGAGTCCGGTTGGTTCCGCTCCTCCAACTTCAATATCGCCTACAAGCGCAGCAAGACCGTCAACAACATCACCGAAAGGGCCTACAATCCGAGCATCACGCGGGCCCTCACACCACGCTGGACGGTCAATTTCCACAGCGGAATGACGGCCACTGTCAACGCCAGTTTCAACAATTCCGAGGCGCTCCTCAACGGGGTGTCGACGATCAACAACAAGACGCGCCTCGGTCTGCAGGTGAGACATTCGTTCAACGCCCAGTCATTTCTGGCCAAGATGGGACTTTACCGTCCTGGCAGCAGCCAGAGCGTGACCATGGATGTGGATGTATCCTATCAGACGGATCGCAACGAACGGGTCAACCCTGGGTCGGCGGCGTCCCAGCCGACGGGAACGAACCGGTATAGCATGAATCCGCGGTTCAGCTATCAGATCACCCGGAACCTCAGCGGTGCGGTGCGGTTCATCTTTAGCCGGAGCAAGAATCTCGCGTCCGGGCAGACGACGACGACCCTCGGGCTGGGCGTGGAGGCCACCTTTGTCTTCTAGAAAGGCTGTCATGACACGGATATTCGGGTCGCGGAGTTCGCTGGTGTCGCTGCTGACCGTTCTGGTTCTGGCGGGGATGGGAACAGCTGCCGCTAACGAGAATGTCGTCCCGGGATTTTCCGGTGACCGGGCCATGGAGTTGCTGGTCGCCCAATGCGATCTGGGTCCCCGCACTCCAGGTTCGGCAGGCAACGGTGAGCTGCGGGACATGATCACAGCCCTGGCGCGGCAGCATGGCCTGAGCAGCGCCACCCTCTGTTTCGAGGCGGTCGATCCCTTGTCGGGAGAGCCGGTCGAAATCTGCAATATCGTGGTGTCGGCCGGACCCGAGGGTGGGGAGCGTCTCTGGCTGGGGGCCCACTTTGACACGCGGCCGGTCAGCGACCACGACCCGGACCCGGAACAACGGAATATTCCCCTGGTCGGAGCCAACGACGGGGCCAGCGGTGTGGCGGTGCTGCTCCATCTCATGGAAATCATGGGGGAGACTCCCCCGCCAGCCGGCGTCGATCTGCTTTTCTTCGACGGGGAGGATTCCGGCCGGACCGGGCAATCGAACAGTTTCTGCCTGGGCAGCCAGCGCCTGGCCGCAACCTGGAAGGACTTCGGCAATCCCCTTGCCCGCGGCACCCCCCGCGGACTGGTGGTCTTGGACATGGTGGGGGAGAAAAACCTCCGGATTCCCATGGAAGGGATTTCGGCCCGGAACGCGCCCGCCTGGACGGCGAGCATTTTCGAGCGGGCCGACCGCCTCGGTCTGCCCGCCTTTCTGGCCGAGCCGGGGCCGCCTGTCTATGACGACCATGTCCCGTTCCTGCAGCAGGGGATCGAGGCGGTGGATCTCATCGATTTCGAGTTCCCGCAGTGGCACACCACCGGTGACACACCCGATATCTGCGCCCCGGAAAGCCTGGAGCAGGTGGGGCGCCTGATGGTGGATCTCATCTACGCCCCCTGACCGGTGGGCCAACGGTTGCAATCGGAGCTAAATTACCCCTCCGGACGGCCGAAACATTACCCAGGTACTATTTTGGTTTTTCCCGGAATTTTAGGAGGAGCGGGGTAATGATCACCACCTGCACCGAATGCCAGGCCCGATATCAACTCGATGACGCCAGGATTCCCCCCCGGGTCATCAAGGTCCGCTGCCCCTCGTGCAGCGGTGTGTTCAGCCTCGATGGCAGCCAGGCACGGAAAGAGGAAGTCTCGCCGCAACCGGAGACGTTTGAAGTCCAGAACGGATTCGGTGACTTCAATCCGCCCGGTGCGGATGAGAGCCCGGCGGCCGCAGCCCCGACCGTCGAGGAACCGGCTCCCGCCATGGATCCGCCTGCGGCCCGGGATCCCGAACCCGTGGCTTCCGCCGCGGCCACGGTCGAGACCTCTTCCGCCCCGGTTGCCGAAACGGCAACTGCGGTCATGGATGCCCCGCAGGAAAAATCATCCCGGCGGCGCCGCAGCAAGGAAGAGATGCTGGCCCGAGCCCTGGTTTCCGATATCATGGTCTACAATCGGGATCTCTATGATACGGCGAAGGCGGAAAACAACCTCCTCGAGGCCCTGGGTTCGGAAATCAAGAAGTCCTGGGAACTGTACAAGGAAAAGGTGACCCCCGAGGTGGCCAACAGCACCAACCATTTCCGGGATGCCCTCAACGAGATCCTCGCCGAGGGTGAAAACATCTTCTGATCCCTCAGCGGGTTCGGACAGGGTGAAAAACAGCGCGGCTCCGTTACTGACGGAGCCGCGCTGTTGTCCGTTCCCGCTGGGGCGCGGCTTCCTATTCCGAGCCCGGCCCCTTGCTGCGGCTGATCTCACTGAGGATATCATCGATCTGCTGGCGCACACGCACGTTGTGGTCGGGTTCGAAAAGGGCTTGCTTGACCCGGCCCTGGTCGTCCTTCTTCACGTAGCGAAGCGACTGGAGGTCCTCCATCGACATGAGGATGTCCTTACTGACCCGCACCTCGACGGTGTGGCCGTCCTGGTTCGCGCTGGGGTTGTGGTAGGGGTGCATCCCGTTGCCCCAGCCGTGGACCACCATGGAGCACAGCAGGGCCCGGAAAGTGTTCTGCCCCTGGACGGTGTCCAGATCGAAATTTCCTCCGACCCGCTCGGTGACGCTGTCGATGACCGCGCAAAGCTTGTCGACAAGATCTTCCTCGACTTCAATCTGGAGCAGTCGACCGAACATGGTTTTCAGGATTTTGTCGGTGTTGGTGGTCATCTGGCCACTTTCTGTTGCGAATCTTGCCTTGACATGCCCGGCAGGAACTCCAAATGGCCCACCGTGCGCTATTCATCCCTCAGGTAGCCCCGTTAATGCAATTTGCTTGCCCACTTTGACTCCTGGTCCCAATTCGGGTGGAAATGACCCCAAGGGGGGGCGAACGGTGGCACAGGGATTGCTTCTGCCCCAGAGGGAATCCACCCATTGGATGCCCGGATGAAAGGCTGAACAAGCAAAGGACAGCGCCTTGGCCCAGGGAACGCAGACATCGCAGAAAACCTGCCGGCTACTCTTCTACGGCCCCCCGGAATCGGGGAAACGGGCCAATTTGCGATATATCCATCAATCCCTGCCCCCGGAACAGTTGCTGCCTTTGGCCACGGACGATCCGGAACGGCAGATCGCTTTTCGGGTGCAGCACGGCGAAGATGGCCCCTGGCAGGTTCTGGTCCAGGCCGTGGACGCCGGCCGGGAACGCTACCGGACCGCCGGCATGCCCGATGGCCCGCCCTTCGACGGCATTGTTTTCGTGGTGGACTCTCGGATTGACCAGTTGGACCTGAGCCTGGCCTCCTTCGAATCCCTGAAGACCTACCTGGACACCTTCAACCTGGATTTGACCGAGATTCCCGTGGTCATCCAGTACAACGGCCGTGACCAGGGGGAGGTTCTGCCCATCGACCGGATGGAGAGCCTGCTGAACCCCTGGGGACTGCTCTCATTCCCTGCGTCGGCGCTGAAGGGGGAAGGGGTCAGGGAGACCCTGAAATCCGTTTTGGGGCTGACCGTCAACCACATCAACGAAAGGCCCGGGGGCCCGGACCGGTCCGTCGCCTTCGACGCTCCGGTGCTGGCGGCCGGCAGTGCGGGCGAGAACCCGGCTGCGCAAGGACCGGCTTCCGAAGCCAAGGGCCTGGGAATCGACTATGGTCCTCCCATTCCCGGATCGGAAATCGGGGAGAGCACCAAGGCCCTCAGTGATGCCATCTTCGATGAGTTGCGACCCCCGGTGGTCATCCCCGTCAAGATTCCCCGCCGCCTGCTCGAAGGCGAGGGTACCCTCAAAATCCTCCTGGAAATCGAGATAGACGACAATTCCTCCTTCTGAGATGGGCTTCAGCTTTTCCCGTCGTTGACCCCGGGCTTGTTCTGGGGTATTTTGCCCGCATGAATCAATCAGCTCCGGAATCCTCATCCCATGACGATGGTCCCCTGACCAGCGCGGAACTCTTCAAGAACGGGCGCGAGGCCGAAAAAGCGGGCGAGCTCGAAAGGGCGCGCCAGGCTTACGAGATGGCCCTGTCGTCCTCTCCGGACCAGCATCCCTGGCACTACCGCCTGGGATGCGTGTTCATGAAGCTGGGGCTGCCTGAGAGCGCGGAACACTGCTTCCGACGGGCCCTCGACTTGGACCCTGAAACCCCGTCCTATCTGACCAACCTGGGAGTGTGCCTCGATCGTCAGGGCCGCCGTGATGAGGCCATGCGCGCCTACCGGAAATCCACCCACCAGGCCGGCACCAGCCCGGTGGCCTTTCATAATCTAGGGGCTATCTACGCTGAGGAGGGGCGGACCGATGAGGCGATCAGGGCCTTCGAGTCGGCCCTGGCCATCGAGCAGGACGCGGAGGGTTACCTGAACCTCGGCCTGGTCCACTACGCCCGTGAGGATTTCGCACGTGCTTTGGACTGTTTCGAGCGGAGTATCGAGTGCGATCCGGGTTATGCCCTGGGCCACTACTACGCGGCTCTATGCCTGATGAAGAGCGGGATCTACGCCGACGCCTGCCAACGGTTCGATCTCGCCTGGAAACTCGATCCGCGGTTGGCGAGAATTCCCTACTACCGCGGCACCTGTCTGCACAAGTTGGAGCGGTACGAGGAGGCCCGCGTCAGCCTGGAGAACGCGCTGGAGTTTTTCCCGGAAGACGGCCGCACCCACTACCAGATCGCCCTGACCTGTGACGCGTTGGGTATGCCGCAGGAAGCCCGGCTTCATTACGGTCGTGCCCGGGCCGCGGGAAAAGCCGGCGGCCATTCCTGATTCCCATTACATATGTGCGAGGCCCGCTCGGACCCGGGCCGGTTTCCGCCAAGAACGAGGTGAGTGACGTTGGTTGAAATGCTGAACATGCTCCTGCTGGCCGTGGTGCAGGGGCTCACCGAATTTTTGCCTGTGAGCAGTTCCGGGCATCTGGTCCTGACCCAGCATTTCCTCGGGACCCGGCAGGGTGACATCTTCTTCGACATCATTCTCCACGTGGGGACCCTGGGCTCGATCCTGGTGGTTTACCGCAGTGAAATCAGGCGCCTGTTGCGGTTCGACCGAGCTTCCCTCGAATATATGGCCAGCCTGGCGGTGGGTACTATTCCTGCGGTGGTGGTGGGGCTGGTATTCAAGGATCGCATCGAAGCTCTATTCCACGATCCGGTTTTTGCAGCTTGCGGGCTGATCCTGACTGCCGCCGTCCTGTTTGCCACGCGGTGGGCCGCCTCTTCGGATTCTTTGGCCGATCCCTGGGAACCGCGGGCTCCAGCCCTGGGCAATGCCTTCGTGATCGGCCTAGCCCAGGCCGCCGCCATTTTTCCGGGTGTCAGCCGGTCGGGCAGCACCATCGCCATGGGACTGTGGGTGAAACTGCCTCGGGCCGAAGCGGCGCGCTTCAGTTTCCTGCTGTCAATACCCGCTGTGAGCGGTGCCCTGTTGCTGCAATTGTTGGATTCCCCCGAGCCGGACGCCGGCGAGACCGCGCGCCTTCTGCTGGCCGGCCTGACCGCCTTTGCGGTAGGACTGCTGGCCATCCGCTGGACCGCGTTGGCGGTGGTCCAGGAACATTTCTGGAAATTCGGGTTCTATTGCCTGGCGATGGGAACTGCGGTCCTGTTGTACCTGCGTTGAGGGTGCCCTGGGCGGTTGGGTCAGGCCACGGGGATGGGGCAGAGGATTCTTTCCAGGGTATCGGTGACCCGGTCGTGATCCAGCGGCTTGATGATGAAGTCCCGGGCGCCCGCCTTGATGGCCTCCAGCACCTGGTCCTTCTGGCCCAGGGCCGAGATCATGACGACCTGGGCGTCGGGGTCCTCGTCCAGGATGGCCGTGAGGGCTTCGGTTCCGTCCATGCGGGGCATGGTGATGTCCAGCAGCACCAGGTCGGGCCGCATCTTTCGGTAGAGGGTGATCGCTTCCTGGCCATCTGCGGCCTCGGCGGCGACGGACCAATCCATGTCCTCGATGATCTGGCGGAGGATGTCCCGCATGAATTCGGCGTCGTCCGCGATGAGGATGGTGTGGCCCAACAGGCACCTCCATGGGTGACATCGGTTCCGGCACCGAAAATTTTCCGGCACCCGAGTGGAATTTTTGGTTTACCCGTAACGTCCGTGTACACAAAATGATCGTCCGAACCGTCTTGGACTTTAGATTGAATGGTGGAACAGCGCCGATTTTCAGGTGCCACAGGGCTTTGGCCGGGGTTTTCCAGATACCAACCGGAGGTTTATGAAATGAATGTCAATCCAATGAAAAATAAGGGACTATGGTTGTTTGTCCTGCCCCTGGTGATGGGTGGGGGACCGGCCGCGTCAGCCCCCGAAGGCCAAATGGTGGTTTCGGGGGAAGACGATCGGGAACGGATCGACGTGACGGTCTACAACCAGGATCTGGCCCTGGTGCGGGAGATCCGCCAGGTGGAGCTGCCCCAGGGCGATTTCTCCTTTGAATTCCGGGATGTTCCTTCGCGAATCAATCCGGTGACTTTGCTGGTTTCGTCTTCCGGCGCCACGGGTCTGGAATTGTACGAGCAAAACTACGAGTTCGACCTGATGTCTCCCGATAAGATCCTGCAGAAATACGTCGGTCGGGAATTGTCCTGGATCCAGGAGGACGGCACGAGGCGCACCGGCACCCTGCTGGGCATGAGCAACGGTCCCGTCTACAGAGTGGACGAGGAAATCGTTTTCGATATGCCGGGACGTCTGGCCTTGCCGGACCTGCCGGAGAATCTGCGGGCTCGGCCCACGCTGGTATGGTTGGCCCACACCGGCCGGGGCGGCGCCACGGAAGTCGAAACCTCCTACCTGACCGGCGGTTTCTCGTGGCATGCGGATTACGTCCTGCAGCTGGACGAAAAGGGCCAGGAGGCCGGGCTGCAGGCCTGGGTGACGGTGGAAAACAAGACGGGGGCCTCGTACCGCAACGCCAATCTCCTGCTGGTGGCCGGGGACATCAACCGGGCCGGGTCTTCCAGGGACAAGATGGTGATGATGGAAATGTCCGCCCGCGCCTCATCGCCCCAGGCCTTCCAGGAAGAAACCCTGTACGATTACCACATGTACACCATGCAGCGGCCCACCGATCTGCTGGACAATCAGATCAAGCAGATTTCCCTGTTCGACGCGGCGGGTATTGCGGTGACGAAGCACTACAAATTGAGAGCCCACAGTCACTTTTTCCGGGGCGTGGGGCCGCTGACCGACCATTCGAAGATCAGCGTGAGCTACAGTTTCGAGAACAACCAGGAAAACAACCTGGGCATGCCCTTGCCCGCGGGCGTGTTCCGGGTCTACGGGCGCTCCGCTGCGGGATCGCGCCAACTGCTGGGTGAGGACCGCATCGACCATACCCCGGAAAAGGAAAAGGTCGAGTTGACGGTGGGCAACGCCTTCGACATCGTGGCCGAACGGGTGCGGACCGATGCCCGCAAGATGGCGGACAATCTGTACCGGACCACCTTCGAGATCACCATCAAGAATCACAGAGAAGAAGATGTAGTGGTTGAAGTTACCGAGCCAGTGGGTGGCTTCTGGGAAGTGGTGGCGGAATCCCTTCCGCACCGCAAGCTGAATGCCCAGGAGCTCGCCTTCGACGTTCCGGTTCCCGCCGACGGCAAGACCATCCTGACCTACACGGTGCAGGTCAAATACTAGACGACGCTGGGGTTTAGACTGACGCGGGGCCGGCTTTTCAGCCGGTCCCGCGTTTCAGTTCCCTGAGCCTCTGCCGCAGGCGGGCGTCGTTGGGGCTCAGCTGCACTGCTTTTTCAAGGGCCCGGGCGGCTCCGGCCCGGTCGCCGTCAGCCATCCGGGCCGCGGCCAGGTTGGCCCAGGTTCCCGGACGGGCCGGATCGATGGCGGCCGCCCGGCCAAATGAGCGTGCCGCCTCCCGGGGTTGCCCCAGTCTCATTTGACAGACCCCGGCGTTGAGAGCGGACCCAGCCAGCCGGGGGTTCTTTATCAGGGCCGTCTGGAAATGGGAGAGGGCTTCCTGGAACTTTTGCCGGCCGAGAAGGAGATTGCCCAGGTTGTGGTTCAGGGTGGGGTGGTCTTCCCGGTGGGTCAATCCGGTGCGGTAGGCCTTTTCCTGTGCTTTGGTCATCCCGGCCATACCTGCCAGCTGCCCTGCGGCCAGGGCATGATCGCCGCGGCGGGCACCTGAATCCGCAGGGCCGGACTGGATCTCACTGTCGGCCGCTTGGGCCAGGATGAGCTGGCTGGATGACCCTGATCCCGGAGGCGGTCCTGTGTTCGGCCGGAACAGAAGGCCCGCCCCGTCGGCGGCCACGAGGTCCCAGGTATCGGAGGCGAGCAGGGCCGCGGCCAAGCGGTCGAAAGATCCCCCTCCGATGGCCAGACAAACCGCTTCGACCCGGCGCCTGGCCAACAGACCCAGTGATCGTTCGTCACCGCGTTTGATGGCGAGGTATTCCGCCCAGAGACCGGGGGAATAGGCTTCGGTGCGTCCATCGATGAAGGTGCGGCCTTGGGTGTGGGCGAGCAAAAAGGCGGCGGCATCCAGGTTGGCGAAAAACGGGCGGTCCTCGAAGGATCCCATGGCGGCAGCGGCCGTCACCGGGAAACGGGCCGGATTGGTCCCCGATCCGAAACGGCGCCCGACCCCTTCCCGCAGATACCAATCGTCCTGGATGATCTGAGGCCACCACAGGCCGGCGAACAGCACCGTGGCGGCTATCCCCAGACCGGCTGCCAAAACGGGAGAGGGCAGGGGCCATTTGCGGGGCAGGCGGATCCTCCAGGGGCCGGGGCCCAAGCCCGTGTGCAGGAGCATGAAGGCGATGGCGTAGATGCCGATGCTGCGTTGGTTGGTCCAGGCGGCACCTGCGGCCAAGCCGAAGACGAGGATCCTCAAAAGGCTTATCCGGCCCCAGGAAACCACCATCCAAATGAGGCCCCAGGCTACACTGATTTTGAACAGACCGATAGTGATCCCCAGGGAATTCGGCGTCCGATTCAAGGGAACCAGTTCGGATATGGTGGTGCGCAGGTCGACCTGGTCCTGGGAAAATTGGCCCACCGCCCTCAGCGGCATGAGCAATCCGTTCCAGCCGTTGGGGGTCACCATCAATGCCAGGACCGTCAGGGCAAGGAGGATAACGGCCTGCCAGCCCCTGGAGCCGGTGTGGTCGGGAATCAATGGAGGCCGCCAAAATCGTTTTTGCAGGGGGGCCAGAATCAGGCACAGGAATACAAGAATGGGAACCAGGCTGGCGAAACCGTGGAACTGTGCCCAGAAAAGTGTGATCCAGACGATTCGGCCCTCTGGGCGGCGGGGGTCGATCACAGCCCACCAGGGTCTTTTGAAGCCCTTGGGTGGTCCTGGTGTCTGGACTGCGCCCATCAGGCCGAAGAACTGCTCGGCGTTCCTGATGAGCAAAACGAAGAAGGTGTAGGAGATCAATTCCGGCCTCAACGTCAACCGCGGCCACAAAAGCATCAATCCCACCAACAAGGTAATGGGGGCCCAGGCGACCGCCGGCAGTCCTTGGGTTCCCCGCAGTCGAGCAAGGCCTCGGTCCCCCCAGAGGATCACCGCCATCAGCAATGCGGTCAACAGGGATCGCAGCAGATTCCAGCCGGTGACCACCGGCTGAACCCCGGAGGCGTTGTTTGTGGTGGGGTCCGGGCCCGTCACGGCAGCCAGGACCTGGAACATCCATTCGTGGTTTACCCAGGGATGGTCCGGTTCGGTGAAGGAGTAATGATTGACCGATGGCATGGCTTGGCCATCCAAAAGATCGCGCCCAGCTCGAAGGTGAAACCAGATGTCCAGATCGCCCAGGCTGTGCCAGGAAAGAAGCAGCCCCGTCATCAGGGGAACGGTCACCGCGACCAGACCCAGCCAGACCGTGAACGAAGGCCGGCGGAAGTGCGGTTTGGGGCCGTATTCAGGGGCGGTTGAGCTCATGAATCACATCCGTCGGTTTGGGATCGAGGACTCGTTGCCGTCATTGGGTGCCATGATATCCCATGGAGGGAAATCTTCCCACCCGAGTTCGGGCTTCACCACCGAAGTGGAAAAATAAATTTGACAAAGTGACGTGCTCGGCAGAGGTGACTTTGACAATATGTCAAGACGCTCTTGAAAATGAAAGGGTGTTAGTAGATAAACAAAACACCTCCGGTTTTAAGTTGTTTTGATGCAGCTCTTTATGGGGGTGGATTGAAAGTTAAGAATTTTCGCACATATGGTATAGATATTGTTAATGGGGGACCATGAGCTTGCCCCCACCTCACATCAATGCCTGACTAGGGGGATGGCTCTACCGGAAAGAATGCAGGAATTACCGGAGAGGAATTTCACATGGCCAAGGAAAAAACAATGAAAAGCGTCGCCCAGGAAAATACCCGGAAAAAAAGCCGCAAGCCCAGTGGCAAAGCTCCCACCATCAAGGCTTCGGCCAAGAAAAAGTCCGGCAGCAAGTCCGGCAAAAAAGTAGCCAAGGGCAAGACCAGCACCCGCGGTTCCGCCAAGCTCAGTGCGGACCAGGTGGCTCCCGCCGCCCAGCTGATGAGCACCCTTGATCTGTACTTCCAGGAAGTGAAGGCGTATTCGCTGCTGACCCGGGCCGAAGAGTGTGAACTGGCTCGCGGCATCCATTCTAACGACAGCGTGAGCCTGCACAAGCTGGTCAAGGCCAATCTGCGCTTCGTGGTCTCGATCGCCAAGGAATACGCCCACTATGGCGTGCCCCTGGAGGACCTGATCAACGAAGGCAATCTGGGTCTTCTGAAGGCCGCCCAGCGTTTCGACGAGACGCGCGGCTTCAAGTTCATTTCCTACGCCGTGTGGTGGATTCGCCAGTCGATCCTCGCTGCGCTGGCGAACCACAGCAAGATCGTGCGGATGCCCCTGAACCGGGCCCGCGTGCTGAACCAGATCAAGAAGGCCAGCGGCGAACTGCAGCAGAAGCTGCGCCGCAAGCCCGAGGCCGAAGAGATCGCCAAGGTGCTGGGCCTGTCCGTGGACGAGGTGAAGGACACCTTGCCCCTGATGCAGGACAACTTCTTCCTGGATGATTTCGTGGGCAACGACGAGGACAGCACCTACCTGGACTTCCTGGAAGACACCAGTAGCGTAGGCCCCGACAACAAGGTGCTGGACGACGACCTGAACTCCAGCATCGGGCGCATGCTCAGTGACCTGAAGGAGCGCGAGGCCAAGGTCCTTCGCCTGTACTACGGTCTGGGCAGCGACCAGGAGATGACCCTCGAGGAAATCGGCCAGATCATGGGCCTGACCCGCGAGCGGATCAGGCAGATCAAGGAAGAGGCCTTCGAAAAGATCCGGTCGAGCAAGGCTTTCAAGTACATGCACGACTATGCCGAAGAAACACCCGTCTAGAGCGGGATGGCGGACCGGCCCCTGTCGTCGGTCTGAAGATGATGTTTGAAACGGGCGAATGGGAAATGGGCTCCGGTGCCACCGGAGCCCATTTTATTTGACGGCGGGGATGTCCGGCCTGTCAGTCACCGGGCGGAACAACCTCACGCAGTCCCACGGTCCCCGCGGTGGTTTCGGTCAGGCGGGAAGAAAAATCTCGCCAGGTCGAATGGGCCAACCAGATGCGCCAGGCCACCTGGTCGGTGTACTGTTGGTCGACAATGCGTCCGCCGTGGGCATCCAGCAGCTTGTTTATGGTTTTTTCCAGCCTGTAGGGGAATTCCAACTGAAACTCACGGCCCAGCAGCACCTCCCGGGTGCCGGCCCGGCTCAAGGCTTCCTGCGCCGTTTCCCCGTAAGCGCGGCCCAGTCCTCCAGTGCCGAGTTTGACGCCTCCGAAATACCGTACGACGATCACCAGGGCATCGGTCACGGCGTGCCGTGCGATGGCTGCCTGAATGGGTTCCCCGGCCGTTCCCGAAGGTTCCCCGTCGTCGCTTTTCCTGGAAATGGGTTTGTCCCCGAAGCCCACCCGATAGCCGAAACAGACGTGGCGGGCATCGTGAAAGCGGCGAGCGGTTTCATCAATCAGTTTCCGCGCCTTCTCCTCGGAATCGGCTGCCTGGGCCAGGCCGATAAATCGGGACCGCTGGACTTTGATTTCGACCTCAGCGGCCCCCAGCAGGGTGAGGTAGCTGTCGGGAGGTTCGGCCATGAGGGCATTCCTTCGGGCGGATGAACGGATTTCAGCCATGGCTGAAGACGAATGACCGGACCGCGGGGGCGGGTGCCGGACAGAAGCACCCATCCTACAATCTATTTTGTTTGATGGCAAATAGTTGTAGGCGTCCAGGTGGGGGTCCCAGTGGCACCCCAATTGCATTCGGGAATAGAGCCCGGGGTGGCCCCGGGGGTATGTCTACCCAAAGGGAGTGCCCCTTGCAGGAAATTTTGCAGGCAATTTTTCAGGAAATCCAGACGCCCAAACCCCGCAACATGGCTCTGTCCCGGGTCATGGTGGCCCTTCCTCTCTTGGCGGTCCTGGCCTTGGCGGCGGTTTGCCCAGAATTATCCCGGGCCCAGCTGGCCGAGGGAAATCCACGCCTGTCCTCTCCACCGACCGGCTTGAATCAACCATTCGAAACGCCCGTTTTTCTGGCGGGGCACGCAGCCTACGGAGGCGGATTCCGGGACCAAGGAGGCGATTTGGCCTATGGTGGTTCCCTGATCTTCCGCCCGGGTTCCCCGGTGAACTTCTTCAGCAGCTTCTTGCACTGGCAGATGGGGATGGTGATCCAGGTGGATTATCTGGAGGTGCCCGACGGGGGCCACATCACTTCCGGCGACCTGATCATGCGCAAGTATTTCGGCAACCGGGGGGACCGCAAGGTCGAGGTCAACCTTTTCCTGGGTCTGGGCACGGGGATCAGCGACATCCGGCGTCCCCACGAAAACGACCCCGAGGGCGGGGACCACTGGTCCATCCTGGTCGAGGCGGGGCAGGAATGGTACTTCAAGGATACCCACATGTTTTTCCTCAAAGGGCAGTACCGGTGGATGATCAACGCCGGCCGAACGTGGCAAACCTGGTCCGTGCTGGCCGGAGTGGGACTGGCCTGGCCCGGATGACCCGGAACCAATCCCCTCTGATCGAATTGAATGACCGAACCCTCCGCTTGGGTTATATTGACCTGACCATCCACTAAAAACCCCGCCGTGATCGGCCGGATCTGACAACTCCGCCACGGCCAGCAACACCGAGGTGTTTCATGTCTTCTTACCGCAATCCGATGTCGAGGTCCCTACCGTCCCTGGGACGGTTCCTTCTGGTGGGGCTGGTGGCGGCGACTATGGTCGGCCCGACGGCCGCCAGGGCACAGGGAGAGCTGGACTATGCGCAGTACAGGGCCCTGGCCAGGGCCGCCGATCGGATAGATCACATCGCGAAGTTCGAACCCATCCACGGCGAGGAAGGAATGTACCTCGCCATCGCCGAAAGATTCGGGACCGTCCAAGTGACCAAGATTGACGGCCAGGGTGTCCGGAGGATCTGGAAAAGCATCCAGCTCAGTGGGGTCCCCGACGAGGTTCTGGCCGACGATCTTGACGGCGACGGTCTCGACGACAGCCTCATATGTCGCACCAGCAACGGGAAGATCTACGTCTGGGCGCTGGACGGCTACAGCCTATTGTGGGAATCCCTGCCCAGTGATTACGAGACGGTCACCTGTTTTACCATCGCCAACATGGACGAGGACCCCGCCAACGAGATCGTCATGCTGGCCGACAACCGGATCGTCTACGTCGACGGGGAAAGCTTCACCAAGAGCTTTTCCAGCATCAACGAGTACTCGGCCACGATGATCCGCTGCGGCGACGTGGACGGGGACACCCGGGTGGAGATCGTCCTGAATTCCGGGCAGGTGGTCGATTCGATTTCCGGTGACATCGAGTGGGAGGACCAACCTTTTTTCGGCAAGATCGAACTGTTCGATATCGACGGTGACGGAATGCCGGAGGTCCTGACCGAAAACCCGGGTAACGGCCCGCTGAAGGTGTTCGACGTGGACCATCGCTCGGAAGTCCGTTTCCAATAGTATTTCGCCAACCGCAAAACAGAGAGGGCCCGGGAGGAAACTCCCGGGCTCTCGTCCATGGGTCGGCCGTCGGTCAGCGGATGCTCTGCATGACCTCCAGCATTTTGTCGGCAGTCAGCCAGCCCTGGGACCGGCCGTGGAGAATTTCCCCGCGGCTGTCGATGAAGATGATCCGGGGCAGGCCCGAAACCTGAAACACTTCCTTGATGGCGGTCATCTCGTCATCGTCCGGCTTGGTAGCGTCAATCTTGATGGTCACGAACCGCTGCGATTCGGCCACCACCTCGGGAACGTTCCAGACGAGCTTATCGAGCTTCTTGCAGTAGACGCACCACGTGGCCCAGAAATCAATCATCACCGGCCGGCCGGCGGCCTTGGCCTCGGCACGGTGTGTTTCGAGAAACGCCTGCACGTTTTGACCGGTGTGGATCACGGTCCAGGGCACCTTGGCGGGTAGCGGCGCGGCGGAATTTTCCGCAGCGGCCGTGCCCCCATGAGCCGTGGAGGCAACGGTTGCCGTCCGGACCACAGGTCCCGCGGCGCTGACGGATCCGGTGGTGAGGCCCGCCAGGGGAGAAGGCATCATGAAACCGTGCTGCAGGAACGAGCCGCCCAGGAAATAGAGCCCGGCCACGAAGGTGGCCAGACCCAGACCCTTGAGGGTCCGGGGCCACCAGCCCGTCTCATAGTTTTGCGCATCGAAGGCGCCCATGAAGACGGCGGTCAGAATGGTGGTCACCCCGACCAGGGGGTAGAAGATGTTGGCCGGCAGCACGCTCCCGGGCCGCACGAAATAAAAGGCCATGGCCACCAGCAGCAGGCCCATGCCCTTCTTGACCGTGTCCATCCAGCCGCCGCTCTGGGGCATGGTGCCCAGCAGGGCGGGGAATGTTCCCACGCCGATCAGCAGAAGCCCCATGCCGATCCCGAAGGTGAACAGGGAGAAGAAGCCCAGGACCCAATCACCGGTGGTGGCCACCCAGACCAGCAGAGCGGCCAGGAAAGGACCGACACAGGGAGAGGCCACGAGGCCGGCCACCAGGCCCATGGCGAACACCCCGATCAGGCCGCCCCGGTTGCCTGCGCCAGGGCCCTGCAGCTTGTCGCGCAGGAAGGCCGGCGCCTGCAGCTCGAAGCCGCCGAACATGCTGATCGAAAGTACCAGCAGCAGCAGGGCGATCGGCACCAGGACCGCGGGACTCTGCATGAAGGCCGTGATGCCGCTGAAGACCGTCGCGCTCAGGGCGCCCATGATGGCGTAGACCAGGGCCATACCCACCACGTAGGTGACGGACAGGAGCAGCCCGTGCGCCGCCCCCTTCTCCTGACTCTGAGCGCCGATCACCGCCAAGGTGATAGGGATCATGGGGTAGATGCAGGGGGAAAGACTCATCAGCAAACCGAACCCGAAAACCACCACCAGGAAAAACCCAATGCCCCGGCGGGCGATAAAATCGCTGATCTTGTCGGCGGACCATTCCTCCCCGAACCCGACTTCCAGAGGTGCGGACCAGCGGGCCGTTTTTCCGGTCCCGGCAGTGGTGGCGGCAGTGACGTTGACCACCAGTTCGGCCGTGTGGGGCTCAACGTCCGGGGCCACCGGGGCCGCCCATTCGAACCGGGCGGGTCCCTGGTAGGAGGCCGGGTCGGCGCCGGGGTCCGAAAGCGGACGAAGGGGATAAGGGGTCCCGAAAAAATCGGAGCCCTCGGCAACCGATACCTCGATCAAAAGGTCGGCGACCAGCAGGGATTCCCCGGTGCCTGGGAGGATCTCGATTTCCAGAACCAGGTCCTTGCCGATTTCCGCCGTATCGCTGGCGGGGGTCACCTGGATCTCGAACGCCAGGGACAACGCGGCGGAACAAAGGACAACAAGGGCGCCAAGCAGGCCGGCTAGTCTGACTGTGCTGGGTCGGGGAAAGCGGTCCATATTCCGTGGGTCCTCACATGAAACAAGAGGCGATGGGACCCGCCCAAAGGCGGGAGCGAATTACCTGAAAGAACTATACGTATATTAAGGCGATAGACAAGTCCTGGTTCCGCTTGGGCTCGCCAAAGTTGCAAAACAGGGAATATTTTCCCAAATTATCCCTAGTCTGCCCCGCGGAACGGCCCGCCGTTGCGCCCGAATAGAATGCTGAACCGGCTCTTGCACCAGGTTCCCGCTAACAGCCCTTTACCGGAAGGATCTGCCGTGAGCAGAAAGACGACCCTCTATACCATGCTGATGGTTTGCACCCTGGTGTTTCTGACGGCCTCCGGCTGCGGTTCCGGCACCGAAGAGAGCGCCACCGCCGAAGAAGCCGCACCCCGGAACCTGACGACCACCTCGACCGCTTCGGTCACGTCCACCGTCCCGGGGACCAAAGGCAGCGTCGCCCCGGATTTTGCCCTCAAAAGACTATCCGGGGGAG
The DNA here is from genome assembly GCA_965363725.1 of uncultured bacterium. GTDB lineage: Bacteria > Krumholzibacteriota > Krumholzibacteriia > LZORAL124-64-63 > LZORAL124-64-63 > JAGLCY01. Next base: position 26,814 of record CBDTUS010000011.1, read on the forward strand.
AGCTCCAGCTTTCCAGCCTCCAGGGCAAGGCCGTGATCGTCGATTTCTGGGACACCTGGTGTCCGCCCTGCGTCAAGGCGCTGCCCCACCTGCAGGAGTTGAGCGTGCAATACGATCAGGACCTTGTCGTGGTGGGAGTGGCCATGGGCCGCCAGGGCGAAGCGAAGGTCCGGCAGTTCACGCAGGACAAGGGCCTGACCTTCGAGATGGTCCTGTTCAACAACGACCCGCAGCTGATCAAGGCCTTCGGCGGGATCCAGAGCATTCCCACCACGTTTTTGATCGACCGGGAAGGCGTCATCCGTGAAAAGTGGGTTGGAGGTTTTGGCAAGGCCGAATACGAGCGAGCCATCAAGGCCGTTCTCGGTTCCTGAGATAGTCTCGGATTTTTGGGGTGACCGGGCGGAAGTCCGGTCACCGGCGTATTGAAAAGGGGACCGTATGCAATCGTTTTTCCTGGTGGGTGTCGCCGGCGCGGCCGGGGCTGTTTCGCGCTATGGGATTGGTCTGCTGGCCGAGCGGTCCCTCGGCGCCCATTTCGCCTTCGGGACGCTGCTGGTCAATGTCATGGGTTGTCTGGCCCTGGGGTTCCTGCTGGAACTGGATCGTGGCACGGCCCTGGTCACGCATCCGATGAGGATGCTGCTGGCCGTCGGATTCCTGGGGGCCTTCACCACCTTTTCCACCTTCGGTTACGAGACCCTGCGCTACCTGCAGGATGGCGCCTCCCATCTGGCCCTTCTCAACGTTTCGGCCAATCTGGTGCTGGGGTTGGGGGCGGTGTGGTTGGGATTCGTGTCCGCACGCCTGGTCTGGCCGGCTGTTTGATTCCCTGGATAATTTAAAATGGGTTGTTTGCGGTTGGCTGGAGGGCATGAAAAAACCCCTGGCTGTGGCGAGAACCGGCAGCCAGGGGTCAGATGGCGATGGTCATTTTCTCAACCACCAAAAGAGATCGATCAAACCCATACTGATGATGATGTACACTTCGGGCGTCATGCCGATCCCCCCTTTCCGGTCTGATGTGAAACGATGCGATCCTAAAGGGAATCGACCGGAATCCAGGGGAGCTTGAGGAAATATTCACCTTATCGAAACCCCTGATGATCGGCCGCCTCCTGACTAGCTTGAGCAAGAAGGGGGCCGGGGGACAAGAAATTACGCTAAGGCCTTTATTTCCAATATAATAGCAGTTTTGTCGTCAGATCTTTCTTCACCGCCAAATGCATTGACGGCGGAAAAAATCCTTTCGATCAGGCGGGGTGGTGACTCCTCCGTATTGTCAGAGACCAATTCCATCAGGCGGTCGCCGTCGAAAAAATCCCCCCGGGGATTTTGTTCCTCTGTCAGGCCGTCCGTGAACAGGAAAAGCCGGTCGCCCGGCTTCAGGGCCAGGGCGCCTTCCCGGTAGCGGCGCTTGGGCTCCACCCCGAGCACGGGGCCGCCCCGTCTGAGCTGCTGACGGTATCTGGTGCGGGGGCGGAACAGCACCGGAGGATCCATGCCCGCGTTGCAGTAGTGGATGACGCCGGTGTCAGGATTCCAAATACCGAAAAAGAGGCAGATGAAACTTCCCGCCGAAACCACCGAAGCCACCACCGGGTTCAGTCGCTCCATGACCACTCGGGGATGGATTCCCGTCTTGACCTCCCGGCGGAAGGCCACCACGAGCGAGGTCATCATCAGGGCCGCGGGTATGCCTTTCCCGGACACGTCGGCGATGGCGAAGGCCAGGGAACCGTCTTCCAGCTGGAAATAATCGAAGTAGTCCCCGCCGACCATGAGGCAGGGTTCGTTGTGGCCGCAGATGCTGAATTGCTCGTTGTCCAGGGGACCGGTGGGCAGCAGGCGGGCCTGGATGTCCCGCGCCACTTCCAGTTCTGTCTCCAGCCGTTTGCGTTGCAGGCTTTCCCGGTAGAGCTGTCGGCTTTCGATGAGCGAGGCGGACTGGAGCGCCAGGGTCCGCAGGTTGGCCAGGTCCTCCTGGCTGTAGAGGGCCCCGCTGCGTTTGGGCCCGAAGACCAGGAACCCGAGGAGTCGGTTGCCGGCCACCAGGGGCACCAGCAGTTCCGCCTTGATTCGGGTCAGCAAATTCAACGATTCCGTGTCCGTGTCCGAAGCGAACAGAAGGTCCTCGAGTTCCTCGGCGAAGACCGGCCGGCGGATCCGGTTCAAAAGGATGGCCAACCCGCTGCCGCCGGGCAGGGTGGGGTAACCGTGATCCACCGATGGGGCAAGGTCGAGGGCCAGGGCCGGCTTCAACGCGGTTTTGGCCGGCAGACGCGCCACATAGGTTTCCTGTTCATCGGTCGGACTGAGGTACATGGCGATGCTGTCAGGACGAAACAGGTCGTCGAGTTTGACCAGAAGCGTCTGTATGACCTCTTCGGGGTCTATCAGCCTGGTCAAACGCTCCGCCAGATGGGTCATGGCCCGCCGGTTGGCGCGCCGGGCGGGATAGAAGGCGTTGTCGATGATCCCCTGAATCCAGCGGCGCAAAGGCAGGATGGCCAGGCCGCACCCGGCCATCAGGACCAGCAGCACCGGCTGGGCCTCCACCCTGAAGAAACGGGCCAGGAATTCGCCCAAGCCCAGGACGATGATGAAATAGACCAGCAGGACCAGCACCGTGAGCACACCGTAGATGAGGCCGGCTCGCACCACGAAGGCCCGGTCCAGGGCGCCGTAGCGGAGAATGGCCAGGCCGAAGCTGGCCGGAACCAGCAGCACGGAAAACGCGAGGTATTGCCAGTGGGGCAACATCGATCCCGGCGACAGGTTTTCCAACAGGGTGCCCGCGAAAAATGGGGCCAGGCCGCAGATCAATCCCAGCAGGATGACCTTGAGCTTGGTCTGCTGGATGGGTCGGTCCCGCCGCATGACGCGTCGAGCGAAGATCACCAGTCCAGCCATGAAATAGCCGAGCAGGTAGACCAGGGACACGATTTCCAGCGTCTGCTCCAGCATCCCTCCCGGCGGGGGATTCAGGTAGAAAAGCCAGGCGAAGATGCCAAAGAGCACCCACCCCGGCACCAGCAGCAGTCGCAGAGGTTTCTTCTCCCGGGCCATTTTGCTCCGGGGGCTGGGAAACTGCAGGAAGAAACGCAGGAAATAGGCTGGCATCAGCAGCTGGAACAGGTACCGGACCAGTTCCTTGCCGACCATGAAGGGCACGCTGGCGTGGTCGGGAATGTCCAGCAGGAAAAAAGCGAAGATGTAGCACAGGACGAAAAAGTTCCGCGCCACGGGGTCGCGCCGGCGCAGAAGGACCCAGAATCCGATCATCAGAAAAGCCAGGCCGGACACCCACAGGCCGTAACTGCGGATCAGCCAAGCTTGGCCAGGAGGCCGGGGGACAATGCTCACCGTCTCCACGTCGATGCCCCGCCTGTATTCCACCACCAACGCCGGCAGGCCCCTGCTGGCTGCCACAGCGGCGTAGAAGGCGGGCATGTTGATGGTCTGGCGGCCGCTCACCCACTGGATCTCGTCCCCGACGCGGAGGCCGGCCTCGTCGGCCGGCCCCGGAGAGACGACTTCCACGACCTCGAGGCGCAGGACCTTGAAGCCGTAATCCGGTTTCTGGGAGATGTTCAGGACCACGGGCAGGGCCAGGGCCATCAGAAGGGGTGCCACCACATAGAGGCCCAAGAGGCGGGTCACTCTCTCGAAGGTGGATTCGTGGTAGACGGCCTGGTAGCGCATCAGCAAGGCCCCAAGGTTGCAGGATCAGACGTTGCGGGCGGATTCTAGCACAATGCAGGGGATGTTGCAGTTATTGTGCGCCGATTACCAACCATTGCTCCGGCCCGGGACAGGTGTTAGATTTCCGCTTTCCCGGGTATGACACCGCTGCCTGAACTGGAGAGACGCGTGGAAGAAATCAGGAACATGGCCCAGTATGCACCCGGTGGCATCGAACAAAAATGGTATGCGGCCTGGGAAACGGCGGAATTGTTCCGCCCCGACGAGTCCCTGGACGGGGATCCCTTCGTGATCACCCTGCCTCCGCCGAACGTGACGGGCATCCTGCACATGGGCCACTGCCTGGGCAACAGCATCCAGGACACCCTCATCCGCTGGGCGCGGATGAGCGGCCGGCCCGCCCTGTGGATCCCGGGCACCGACCACGCCAGCATCGCCACCGAACAGGTGGTCAGCAAACAGATGGCGGCCGAGGGCCTCGACAAGCGGGAAGTCGGCCGCGAGGTCTTCCTGGAGAGAGCCTGGGCCTGGAAGGAAAAAACCCACGACCGGATCACCCAGCAGATCCGGCGCCTGGGTTGCTCCCTGGACTGGGAGCGAGAGGCCTTCACCATGGACGAGGCCCGCAACCGCGCGGTGACCGAAGCCTTTGTGCGTCTCAAGGAAAAGGGACTGATCTACCGGGACGTCTACCTGGTCAACTGGTGTCCGCACGACCTGACGGCCATCAGCGATGACGAGGTCGAGTACCGGGAACTCGAGGGCAGTCTCTGGCACCTCAAGTATCCCCTGGCCGACGGTTCCGGCGAGGTGACCGTGGCCACCACGCGGCCCGAGACCATGTTCGGCGACACCGCCGTCGCGGTGCACCCCAACGATCCCGAACGCAAGCACCTGATCGGCCGGTCCGTCAAGCTGCCGCTGACGGACAGGGAGATCCCGATCATCGGCGACCACCACGCCGACCCCGAAAAGGGCACGGGTTTCGTGAAGATCACGCCCGCCCACGACCCCAACGATTTCGAGGTCGGACGCCGCCACGATCTGGCCCAGGTCATCTGCATGACCCCGTCGGGAATCATGAACGAACAGGCCGGGTCGTTCGCCGGCCTCGACCGGACCGCGTGCCGCGAGGCCGTGGTCGCTGCGCTCCAGGCCGAAGGTCTGCTGGGCAAGGTCGAGAAGCACGTGCACCAGGTCGGGCACCACGACCGCTGCGGGCACATCATCGAGCCCTATCTCTCCAGGCAGTGGTTCCTGAAGATGGAGAAGCTGGCTGCGCCGGCTGTCGGTGCGGTGGACGGTGGGGCGGTCAAGATGTTCCCCGAGCGTTGGATCGGCGTGTACGACAACTGGATGCACCACATCCGCGACTGGTGCATCAGCCGGCAGCTTTGGTGGGGGCACCGGATTCCCGTGTGGTACTGTGACGGCTGCGGTGAAGAAATCGCAGCCAGCAGCACCCCCGACAAGTGCCCGTCCTGCGGCTCCGCGGTGCTGACCCAGGAAGACGATGTCCTGGATACCTGGTTCAGCAGCTGGCTATGGACCTTCTCGCCGCTCGGCTGGCCCGACGAGACGGAGGATCTAAAAAAATACCACCCCACTTCGGTCCTGGTCACGGCCCCGGACATCATCTTCTTCTGGGTCGCCCGGATGATCATGGCGAGCTACGAGTTCCTGGATGAGAAACCCTTCGGTGAGGTCCTGTTCCACGGCATCGTACGTGACGAAGAGGGCCGCAAGATGAGCAAGTCCCTCGGCAACAGTCCCGACCCGATCCACCTGATCGACGAATACGGTGCCGACGCCCTGCGTTGCAGCCTCGTCATGCTCACGCCCACGGGGCAGGACATCTTCTTTTCGGAAACGACCCTCGAAGTGGGTCGCAACTTCTGCAATAAGATCTTCCAGGCCACCAAACTCGTTCTCGGGGTCTGGGACGAAGCCCAACTGGCGGCGATTGCGGATGGGGACGCGCCGCGGACCCTCGACATTGCCAAGTTGGGGTCGGCGGACGAATGGTCGGGAAAACCGGCCGCAATGTTCGACACCCTGTGGGCCGGTGTCTTGGGTGGTCGGGCTCCCGTGACCCTGGCGGACGATGATCTGAAACTGGAAGACCGCTGGATCCTGGGCCGCCTGCTGGAAACGGTCAACGGTTGCGACGCCAACATGACCAGGCGTCGGCTGAACGACGCGGCCTACGGCGTGTTCAATTTTTTCCGGCATGAATTCTGCGACTGGTACCTCGAATCCGTCAAGCCGCGCCTGCGTGACGAGGGCGGTCGCGGTCCGGCCCTGTCGGTCGCGGTGCTGAGCCTGGCTGTCAGCTACAAGCTTCTCCACCCGGTGATGCCCTTCATCACGGAAGAGCTGTGGAGTTGGCTTCCGCCGAGCCGCGGGTTCCTCATGGATTCATCATTTCCCCGTTTCGCCGGGGAAACACCGTTCCCGCGGGAGCGGGATCAGTTCGGTCAGGTCATGGAAATCGTGGGCGTGATTCGAAACCTTCGCAACGAACTGGGTGTCCAGCCGGGCCGCCGGGGCAAGGCCATCCTTCGTGTGCCCTCCGGAGGTGACACTTCGGGTCTCGCTTCCGGTCGCGAACTCATCGCCCTGCTGGCCAAGATGGAGACCGTGGAGATCACCACCGGCGGCGAGGACCCTTCGCCCGCCGGAGCGGGGGTGGCCGGTGCCGTGGAAATCTTCCTGCCGATGGAAGGCCTGGTCGACCTGGACAAGGAGAAGGCGCGTCTGGCCAAGGAACTGGCCGGGATCGAGGGCTGGATGAAAGGTTGCCGCACCAAGCTGGCCAACGAAAAATTCACGGCCAACGCCCCTGAACAGGTGGTCCAGAAACAGAAGGACCTGCTGGCTGAAAACGAGGCGAAGGCAGGCAAACTGAAAGAGATGCTGGATGCCCTCGATAGCTGACGGTGAGGCGGCGACATCCCGCCCGGCCGCCCGAATGCCGGCGACAAGGAGGCAGCAATGAGCGACGGATCCCAGTTCAAATCTCCAGGGGAGATGATCAGCGAGGCCCGTGAGGCCCAGGATCTGACGCTCGCCCAGCTGTCCGGTCGGACCAAGATCCCGCCGCCGGTGCTCACCGCCCTGGAACGCGACGAATACCACAAGATTTCCGGACCCCTTTACATCAAGAGTTTTCTGCGGACCTGTGCGGTGGATCTCGGCCTGGATCCCGAGGTCGTCCTGGCTGAATACGCCAAGGTCGCCGGCGAAAGGGAAAGCACTCCCCAGGGAAAGGAAATGGTCTGGGGTGAAGAGGAGGTCCAGGTCAGCACCATCGGTCTGCCCTGGCTGCATATCGTCTTGACCGTCGGCGTGGTGGCCGTGGTGGTGGGGCTGGGGATGTTCGCCCTGCGCGGGTGTGGCGACAATGATGCGTCGACCGGCGCGCCCGCTTTTCCGCCGGCTGGCCAGGTTGCCGAATTGGATTCATCCCGACAGCAGGAGCCCTCTGACACGGCGCCCGAAATGACAGACGAAGAAGAGACCCCCAGGGAGTCCTTGATACCTGCCGCCCTCGAAGAGGAACTCCAACCCCGAACCGAAGAGGTCCAGAAGGCCGATGAAATGACTCCGGAAACTGGGTCGGTGGCGGATACGAAGGCCCATGCCGGACCGGATACCCTGGCCCTGGGTTGGTCCTTGAACCCCGCGATCGCGGAGCAGAAAAAGGATCCCCCGGTGATTCCCGCCGAGGAACCGGTGGAGATCGTTCCTGTTGCTGCGGAAGAAGCGGTGACGCGGCCGGCCGAGGAAAACATCCGGCCAGCAACTACCCCTGCAGCACCGGTTTCATACGACCCCGGCCAGGGGTTGGTCCTGCGCATTTCCTGCGACCGGCCCCAGAGGATCAAGGTCAAGCGCGACGGCGAACGGGACTTCCGCGAAGCCGACTGGCCGGACCAGCCGGAAACCGCACCGGCAGACCTTACCGACGGCTTCGCCACGGGCCGCGCCTACCTGCAGGGGAACCGGCTGGTGGTATTCTGGGGGGCAGACGACCATTTCAGCCTGATCCTGGAAAGGGTCCAGGGAGTGGAGGTCGCCATCAACGGACGCGTCCGAGACATCAGCAAGTTGCGGGCGGGGCAGGAGCTTTTGCTGGACGTCCACTCGGCGGGTCGCTGACCATGGGCCGGTTCCGTCTCGTCGCGCCCTTCGAGCCCACCGGGGATCAACCGGCCGCCATCGCCGAACTGGTGAGCGAGGCCCGCAAGGGCGCCCGGTTCCAGACCCTGCTGGGGGTCACCGGTTCGGGCAAGACCTTCACCATGGCCAACGCGATCGCGCAGCTGGAAAAATCGACCCTCGTCTTCAGCCACAACAAGACCCTGGCGGCGCAGCTCTACGGGGAGCTCAAGAGTTTCTTTCCCGACAACGCGGTCGAGTTCTTCATCTCCTACTACGACTACTATCAGCCCGAGGCCTTCATCCCGTCGACCAACACCTACATCGAAAAAGACACGAGCATCAACGATGAGATCGAACGACTGCGGCTGCGCGCCACCAGCAGTCTGTTGGCCAGGGACGACGTCATCGTCGTGGCCAGCGTCTCGGCCATTTACGGAGTAGGCAATCCCCAGACTTTCAAGGAGAGCATGGTCGGTCTGAGCACCGGGCTGGAAATCGACCGGGACGACCTGCTCCAGCGCCTGGTCCAGATGGGTTACCGCCGCAACGACCTGGAGTATTCCTTCGGGACCTTCCGGGCCCGTGGCGATACCGTGGAGATTCGCAGCGCCTTCGAGGAGAGGGTCTTGCGGGTGGAGTTCCTGGGCGACGAGATCGAGACCCTGGCCTGGATCGAACCTTTGACCGGCCGCGCTCTCGGACCGGCCGACAACGCGGTCGTCTATCCCGCAACCCAGTTTGTCACCGAAAAGGACGGGGTCGGCCGCGTGGTGGACGACATCGGTCGGGACCTGGAGATCCGCCTCGGGGAGCTGGACGAACTGGGCAAGACCCTCGAGGCCCAGCGGCTGGCATCCCGCACCAGGTACGACATGGAAATGATCCAGCAGATCGGTCATTGTGCGGGCGTGGAGAACTATTCCCGCTATTTCGACCGCCGGCAGCCCGGGGAAAGGCCCGCCTGCCTGCTCGATTATTTTCCCGACGACTATCTGATGATCATCGATGAGTCCCACGCTTCCATTCCGCAGATCGGGGCCATGTACGCCGGCGACCGCTCCCGCAAGGCGAGCCTGGTCGAGCACGGTTTCCGTCTGCCGAGTGCCCTGGACAATCGCCCGCTGAAGTTCGATGAATTCGAGGAGATCATGCCGACCACGGTCTTCGTCTCGGCCACCCCGGCGGATTACGAACTGGAAAAGTGTGGCGGGGTGGTTGTCGAACAGGTGATCCGCCCCACGGGCCTGTTGGATCCCCCGGTGACCGTTCTGCCGGTCACTCACCAGGTGGACGATCTGCTCGAGAAGATTCGGGTGGTGGCCGCCCGCGGCGAACGGGTCCTGGTGACCACCTTGACCAAGAGAATGTCCGAGGACCTGTCCGACTATCTGGCCCAGGCCGGGGTGAAGGTGACCTATCTTCATTCGGATATCACCGCCCTGGACCGGATAGAGATCCTGCGCAAGCTTCGTCTGGGGGAAAGCGATGTCCTGGTGGGCGTGAACCTGCTGCGCGAGGGCCTGGACCTGCCCGAGGTGTCGTTGGTGGCCATCCTGGATGCGGATCGCGAAGGGTTCCTGAGGTCCGCACGCAGCCTCATCCAGACGTCGGGCCGCGCCGCCCGCAACGTGAACGGTGAAGTGATCATGTACGCCGACAAGGTGACGCGGTCGATGAAGCTGGCCATTGGCGAGACCAACCGCCGCCGCGAGCGCCAGCTGGCCTGGAACAAGGAGCACGGCCTGGTGCCGCGGACCATCACCAAGAGCCGCGAGGAAATCCTTCTTTCCACCGTCGCGGCCGGAGATCGCGGTCTCGAAAAAGCCCCCGCGGACCCCCGGCCCTGGGAGGCGGTGGTGGACCACGACATGTCGCCCCGGGAAATGGTGACTATGCTTGAGGAAGCCATGCGGGTCGCCGCGAAGGAACTGGATTTCGAAAAGGCGGCCGCCCTGCGCGACCGCATCGAGGATTTGAAGGTGCAGTGGGGCCTCGGCCCGGCCAAGTGAACGCCGCCTTGGGGAGAGGATTCGGAATGGGACATGATCTGGGAAGGGAATTTCCGCACGGCGATTGGACCCGTGAACTTGTTCGCCGTGCGTTGGCCGAGGATGTGGGATCAGGGGATGCTTCCACCGTCGTGTCGGTGGAACCCGCCACCGTCGGGCGGGGGGCAATCGTCTCCCGCGAGACGGGGGTCGTGGCCGGCCTGCCGTTGGTCCAGATGGTTTACGGGGAGCTGGACGGCGGGGTGACCGTGGAGGTGGTTCTGCCCGATGGGTCGGCGGTCGAACCGGGTTCCCAGGTGGCGGTGATCTCGGGACCGGCGGCGGCCCTGTTGACCGGGGAACGGTGCGCCCTGAATTTTCTCCAGCACCTGGGCGGCGTGGCTTCCCTGACGGCGCGTTACGTGGCCGCCGTTGAGGGGACCGGTTGCCGGGTACTGGACACCCGGAAAACCCTCCCCGGCTACCGGGCCCTGGCCAAGTACGCCGTGCTGTGCGGAGGCGGGCAAAATCACCGGATGGGCCTGTACGATCGTATCATGCTGAAGGACAACCACTGGGCCGCGGCCGAGGGCGGAATCGCCGCGATGGTGGCCCGTGCCCGGCGTGGATACCCCGAACTCGCGGTCGAGGTGGAGGTGGACGACCTCGCCCAGCTGGAAGAAGTACTACCCCTGCAGGTGGAATGGATCCTCCTGGACAATTTCACCGTCGAGGAGACCAGAACGGCGGTCAGGCTCCGGAATGCCGCCGGGTCAAGCACCCTGCTGGAGTCGTCCGGGAACATCAATCTGGATTCGATCGGCGAATATGCCCGGGCCGGGGTGGACGGCGCCTCGGTGGGGCGTTTGACCCATTCGGCGGGGGCACTCGACCTTGGCCTCGATCTGGAGTCGCGATGAAACGGCTGTTCCGGACCCTGTCGGTGGCCCGGGATTGGTTCGGGCTCGACGGTTTTGCTGTCGGCCCGAAATTGCTTCGCGACAGCGGCGTGCTCTACCTGCTGGACGAAGTGGGTAGCACGAGCGAGTTCCTCCGCGGCCGCGGCGAAAACGCCCATGGTCGGCTTTGCCGGTGGGACGGCTGGGGTTGGAAGGCCCGCAAGACGGCCCTGCTGGATCCGGTGGAAAATCCTGCTGCGGGAACAGTGGTGGTCGCCCGGCGGCAAACCGCGGGCAAGGGCCGCCAGGGGCGGGCCTGGGAAGACTGTGGCGGCCTACACCTTTCGGTGGTGGTACCGCCTCACCGCGCCTCCTTCTCCCGGGGGTTCTCGGTCTGGCTGGGGCTGCTTGCCGTCCTGGTCCTGAGGGAGGATTTTCGAGTTGACGCCCGGCTCAAATGGCCCAACGACATCATGGTCGGGCGGCGAAAGCTGGGGGGGATCCTGCTCGAAAACACTCACACGGGGAACGAGCCCATGGTGGTGGCGGGGCTCGGCCTGAATCTGAGCACCCGACGCAGTGGATTTCCTTCCCATCTGCAGGGCTCGGCCACCAGCATCCTGATCGAGACGGGCCGCCACCTGCGTCCCGGCGATGTGGGCGGCCGCATCATTTCACGTGTGGAAAACGAACTCGATTCCTTCCAGGACTCGGGGTGGTCCCGTTATTGGCCCGCTCTGTCCTTTCTCGACTGCCTTCTGGGACAGGAGGTCCATCTGGTGACGGGGGGCCGCAGTTTCCGGGGCCGGGCTTGCGGGATCGACAACCAGGGTGCTTTGCTAATGGAGGACGACCAGGGGGAAACCCGTGCCTTCATGGCCGGGGATGTCCACCTCGAGTCCGTGGGCGACCCCAAAGGGGAATCCGAAACGGGAAGCGACCCGAGCTGAAGGACGAGAACGATGCCCACCCTGATCCTTGATGCCGGCAACACACGGATGACCTGTGCCGTCTGGGACGCCGAGATCCATAGCCCGCATTCCGCTCCCGGCCGCACCAACCGATTGCTTCCCCCCGTCCCGCTGCAGGAGTTGGGGGCCGTCGAACTGCCGTCCGGACCGGAGGGGATCAAGTCCTTCCAGGAGTCGTTCCGGCACATCCGGGTCCAGGTCCCCGGCGGGACAGTTGTCCTGGTTTCGGTGGTGCCCCGGATCGCCGGACTGCTGCCGACGGACCTGGATCTCATCGTGGTGGACCATACCCTGGATCTGCCCTTCGTTCTGGGGGTGGACATCCCATCGCAGGTGGGGCCGGATCGCTTGTGCAACATGGCCACGGCGGCCGCCTCCGGATTGGAATCCGCCCTGGTGGTGGACGCGGGTACCGCCACCACCTTCGACCTACTACTGGATGGCGTGTTCATGGGCGGCCTGATCGCTCCGGGGATGGTATTGGCGGCCCGGAGTCTGGGCGAGGCCGCCGCGCGTCTGGAGCCCGTGCCTTTTGGGCCGGCTGGCTGGGAGGTCGGGCGCAATACGGAGGCCGCCATGGGGGGGGGCGCCTGGCACGTGGGGACCGGCGGGGTGCTGGCCACGGTTTCCGGCCTGCTCCGGCGATACGGAGATCTACCGGTGATCGTCACCGGAGGCTTGGGATCGTATCTCCAGGATTCCGACTGGTACCAGGATCCTCACTGGACCTTGAGAGGTGCGGGTATCCTGGCCCGTCGTTGAGGTTTCTGTCAAAATGACAGTCCTGCCATCGTAACTCGATTTCCCGGGTTTTTCCCCGAAAATCCCTTGCGGGTCAATCTTCTTCCGCTATATTCCGCTTCGATTAGCAATCAACGACCGAGACTGCCAATTGGGTCTCGGCCATCAATAGGAACGCTGGTCACACCAGCATGAATGGAGGATGTAGGATGGCTTTGAACATCAAGCCCCTGGCCGACCGCGTCATCGTCGCTCCCATGGAGCAGGAGACCATGAAGGGCGGGATCATCATTCCCGACACCGCCAAGGAAAAGCCCCAGCAGGGCAAGATCGTCGCCGCCGGCCCCGGTGCCATCAGTGACAACGGCGACCGGGTTGCCCCCGAAGTGAAGAAGGGTGACATCGTTCTTTACGGCAAGTACTCCGGCACCGAAGTGAGTGTGGACGGCAACGACTACCTGATCCTGCGCGAAAGCGACGTACTGGCCATTCTGGGCTGAACGTTCGCCGAATCCAGAGGACTTTCATGATGGCTGGCCCGATCAACAGGGCCTGCGGAAAATCAAGGAGATAGAACCATGGCAAAACTGATCCATTTCAGCGAGGACGCCCGCGACGAACTCAAGAAGGGTGTCGACGCGCTGGCCAACACGGTCAAGATCACCCTCGGCCCCCGCGGCCGGAACGTCATCCTGGACAAGAAATTCGGCGCCCCCACGGTGACCAACGACGGCGTGACCATCGCCCGCGAGATCGAACTGAGTGACCACTTCCAGAACATGGGCGCCCAGATGGTCAAGGAAGTCGCCAGCAAGACCAACGACGTCGCCGGTGACGGCACCACCACGGCGACCATTCTGGCCCAGTCGATGATCCACGAGGGTCTGCGCAACCTGGCCGCCGGCGCCAACCCGATGTTCGTCAAGAAGGGCATCGAGGCCGCCACCGTGGCCGCCGTCGCTAACATCAAGAGTCAGGCCAAGCAGGTCAAGGACAGCGAGACCATCGCCAGCGTCGCGGCCATCAGCGCCAACAACGACATGGAAATCGGCGAGATGATCGCCAATGCCATGGACAAGGTCGGCAAGGACGGCGTCATCACCGTCGAGGAAGCCAAGGGCA
>CBDTUS010000012.1:0-39288 GCA_965363725.1 uncultured bacterium
CAAGGGGTAGGGAATTGAGCAACACGGCATTGAATAACAGCGATATCGTCTTCGCCTGCCGCGACCTGCGGGTCGCCGTCCAGGACAAGGATGAAACCAAGGAACTGGTCAAAGGGGTCGACCTGACCGTCCTCAAGGGTGAGAAACACGCCCTGATGGGTCCGAACGGCTCGGGGAAATCGACCCTGGCCGCGGCCCTCATGGGGCATCCCGGCTACGAGGTTTCGGGGGAGATCTGGATGGGCGGCGAACGCATCGACGAACTCGAACCCCACGAGCGCGCCCGCAAGGGCATGTTCATGAGCTTCCAGTATCCGGTGGCCGTCCCGGGCGTTTCGGTCGCCAATTTCCTGCGCGCGTCGCTGGGCGCCCGACGGGGCCAGGACATTCCCGTCCGGGAATTCCGCAAGGAAATGGACGCCGCCTTCAAGGAAATGGGCATGGACCGCAGCTTCATTTCCCGCTACCTGAACGACGGGTTTTCCGGCGGCGAGAAGAAGCGCCTCGAAATCCTGCAGATGCTCATGCTCAAACCCGTGTTCTCCCTGCTGGACGAGACGGACAGCGGCCTGGACATCGACGCCCTGAAAACCGTATCCGCCGGCATCAACCTGGCGACCGGCCCGGACAACGGCATGCTGATGGTCACCCACTACCAGCGGATTCTCGACTACGTGAAGCCCGACATCGTCCACGTCTTCATGGAGGGTCAGATTGTCCGCTCGGGTGGGGCCGAACTTCCGCATGAACTGGAAACCAAGGGCTACGACTGGCTGCTCGAGTCCAGCGCGGCCGGATCCGGGGGTACAGCATGAGCGCCAAGCAGAACGTCGCGGGCATTAATGATGATTACACCGAGAAGTACGGGTTCCACGATGTGGAGGACTACTTCCTGAAGACTCCCAAGGGGATTGACCACGAAGTGGTGGAGATGATCTCGCGCAAGAAGAACGAGCCGGAGTGGATGAGGAAGATCCGCCACGAGGCGCTCGACATCTTTTTCGAGAAGCCCATGCCCACCTGGGGCAATTCGGAACTGCTGGCTGAGATCGATTTCGACAACATCCACTACTACATCAAGCCCAAGGGCGAACAGGCCCGCGATTGGGACGATGTGCCAGAGAACATCAAGAAGACCTTCGATCGGTTAGGCATCCCCGAGGCGGAGCAGAAGTTCCTGGGCGGGGTGACGGCCCAGTACGAATCCGAGGTGGTCTACCATTCCATGCGCGAGGATCTCGAGAAGCTCGGCGTTCTTTTCATGGACATGGATTCGGCCCTGCGCGAACACCCGGACATCGTGAAGAAGTATTTCGGAAAGATCATTCCCACCCGGGACAACAAGTTCTCGGCCCTGAACACGGCGGCCTGGTCCGGCGGATCGTTCATCTACGTGCCGCCCAATATCAAGGTGGATATCCCGCTGCAGGCCTACTTCCGCATCAATGCCGAGAACATGGGGCAGTTCGAGCGCACGCTGATCATCGCCGACGAAGGCAGCAGCGTGCACTACATCGAAGGCTGCACCGCCCCGACCTATTCCTCGGACTCACTGCATTCCGCGGTGGTGGAACTGCTGGCCCTCAAGGGGGCGCACATCCGCTACACGACCATCCAGAACTGGTCGACCAACGTCTTCAACCTCGTGACCAAGCGGGCCCACGCCCATGAGGACGCCGTGGTCGAGTGGGTGGACGGCAACATCGGCTCCAAGCTGACCATGAAGTACCCGGCCATCGTTCTGAAGGGCGAGCGGGCCCACGGCGAGGTGCTTTCCATTGCCTTCGCCGGTAACGGCCAGCACCAGGACGCCGGCGCCAAAATGACTCATGCCGCTCCCAACACCACCAGCCGGATCGTTTCGAAATCCATCAGCAAGGATGACGGACGCTCCAGTTACCGTGGGCTGGTCAAGATTGCCCGGGGTGCCCACGGCTGCAAGACCAACGTGGAGTGCGACGCCCTGCTCATCGGCGAGAACGCCCGCAGCGACACCTATCCCACCATGGACGTGGCCGAGCAGGACGTCCGGGTGGAGCACGAGGCTCGGGTGTCCAAGGTCGGCGAAGAACAGCTGTTCTACCTGCAGAGCCGGGGCCTGGACGAGGACAAGGCACGCATGATGATCGTCAACGGGTTCATCGAACCCTTCGTCAAGGAACTGCCCATGGAATACGCGGTCGAACTGAACCGCCTGATTGAACTGGAAATGGAGGGGTCCGTTGGTTGATTTGACCAGAGAAACGACTTTGGCCGATCCGCGGCCGGCCCTGTCCGGTGACGATCTGGCGACTCTGGGTGAACGCCTGGGTCAGATCGGCACCGCCCGAGAGGCTCGCAGCGAGGCCTTGGCGCGCTATTCGGAGTCCGCTTTCCCGGACCGGGTCCAGCACCTGTGGCGCTTTACCAATCCGGATCATCTGTTGCCGGAGGACCTGTCCACGGCCGTTTTGACCGGGGCCGGAGTGACGCCTTCGGATTTGACCGAAGTACCCGCCGCCGCCGCGACAGTGGACCTGTGGCCGGGGGGAAATCCCGTCGTCAGCCTGGGCTCCGGGCTGGCCGCGGGCCAGCTTGTGGCCGGTCCTCTGGACGGCGCCATGGCCGCCGGCACCCTGGATGATCGGGACGCCCCGTCCGCTCTTTTCCGCCACCTGAACGCCGCGGCCTGGAATGCGGGCGTGCAGATCGACGTCACTGCCGGAGCGGTTTTGACTGGCCCAGTGGTGGTACGGATCCATGCCCAGGGAGCTGCGGTATTGCCCCGGATCCTGTTCCGCGTCGGATCGCAGGCCGAGGCCACGCTGGTCGAGCAGCATGTGGACGGCGGTTCGGGACGGTCCGTCGTCGGCCGTAGCGATATCGTCGCCGGCACGGGCGCTCGGGTGCGGCACGTTCTGCTGCAGACCTGGGAATCGGGCACGAACGGGCACCTGACGGTCATGTCCCGGGTCGGTCGCGACGCGGACCTGCTTTCGGTTTTCGCCACCTTCGGCGGCGAACGGGTCAAGATGGAGCTGATCACCGACCTCCAGGGCCAGGGAGCCCGCAGCCGGATGGTCGGTGTGGCCCTGGGCAGCGATAACCAACGTTTCGACCACCACACGCGGCACCGCCACCTGGCGGGCCACACCTGGAGCGACATCGATTTCAAGTCGGTGGGCTCCGACAGGTCCCGCAGCAGTTACACGGGTCTGATCCGGATCGAGGAAGACGCCCGGCACAGTGAAGCCTATCAGGTGAACCGCAACCTGCTGCTTTCGGAAAACAGCCGTGCGGACGCCATTCCCGAACTGGAAATCCTCAACGAAGAAGTCAGCTGCAGCCATGGGGCGACCGTGGCGCCGGTGGACCCGGACCAGCTCTTCTATCTCCAGAGTCGGGGACTGGATCCCGATGACGCCATGCGTCTGGTCGTTCGCGGATTCCTGGAAAAAACCCTGCAGAGTATTCCCGAGGCCCTTCGGGCCGATGTGGAGATGCTGGTGGAGGGCCGGTTGGCCCACCTGCGGGAGGCGACCTGATGGAATTCCGGGATCTGTCACTTCCCGCGCCCGCCGGCACCCGGGCCTGCGACGGCCAGCAGGGTGACTGCAGCCATTGCGGCCCTCTGTTTCCCGAACGGTTTCCCATCCTGACCCGGCATATAGGTGGGCGCCCCATGGTCTATCTGGACAACGGCGCCACCACCCAGAAACCCGAAGCGGTGATCGCCGCCGAGGCCAGGTACTACCGGGAAAACAACGCCAACGTCCATCGCGGCATGCACACCCTGGCCGCCGAAGCCACCGACCTCTACGAAGGCTGCCGCTCGCGGGTGGCCCGTTTCCTGGGGGTGGGGCGCTCCGGCCAGGTGGTCATCACCAGGGGGACGACTTCCGCCCTCAACCTGGTGGCCCGCGGTCTGGCCCACCGGTTCCGTCCGGGTGACGAGATCCTGGTCACCGGCATGGAGCATCACGCCAACCTGGTGCCGTGGATCCGGGTGGCGAAGAACGAGGGTCTGGTATTGCGGCACCTTCCGGTGACCGCAGGCGGGCTGCTGGACCTGGAGCGCCTCGGCGACCTGCTGACCAGCCGGACCAGGGTCGTGGCCCTGACCCACGTCTCCAACGTTCTGGGCACCATCAATCCGGTGGCCGAAATCGCGGAACAGGCCCATCGACGGGGAGCCCTGGTGGTCGTCGACGCCGCCCAGTCCGTGGGACATCTCCCGGTTTCCCCCGAGGCACTGGGCGCCGACCTGTTGGCCTTTTCCGCCCACAAGATGTACGGGCCCATGGGCCTGGGATTCCTGACCGGGAACCTGGAGGTGCTCGAGGAACTCGATCCCCTGGAGTCCGGGGGCGAGATGATCGAAACCGTCACTCTCGAGGAGGCCACCTGGGCCGACGTGCCGCAGCGTTTCGAGGCCGGTACGCCGAACGTGGCGGCGGCAGCGGCTTTCACTCACGCCCTGGATCTCATCGACGAGATCACCCTGGAGCGCCTGCGGACCCACGAGATCTCCCTGACCGGCTATGCCTGGGAGCGGCTGGCGCAACTGGGCGGGTTGACCCTCTACGGACCGGCCGATCCGGCGGCACGGGGCGGGCTGATCAGTTTCCATGATCCGGCCGTTCACGCCCATGACATGGCCCAGCTGCTCGATGCCCGGGGCATCGCCGTCCGGGCGGGCCATCATTGCGCCCAGCCCCTTCACAAACAGCTCGGTGTGGCCGCCACCACCAGGGCTTCTTTTGCGATGTACAACTCCCATGACGATATTGACGCCCTGGTCGACGCCATCACCTACGCCAGGAGTGTTTTCGCCACATGAACGCCGGCATGGACGATCTCTATCGGGAAGTGATTCTGGATCACCATCGCAGTCCCCGTTGCCGTGAGCCCCTGGCCCACGCGGATGCCGAAGCTGCGGGCAGGAATCCTTCCTGCGGCGACGAGGTCACCCTGCAGCTGGCCTTCGACGAGGACCGCATCAGCGGTGTGTCGGTGCAGACCGCCGGCTGCGCCATCGCCACGGCCAGCGGCTCGATCCTGGGGGAGCTCCTGCCGGGCCGCACCCAGGCCGAAGCCGGTCGCCTGGCCGAAGCGTTCCGCCGGATCATGCGCAGCGAAGACGACGAACTGGACGACGATCTGGATCCCGGCGATCTGGAGGTCCTGACCGGAGTACGCAAGTTTCCCGTGCGTGTCAAATGCGCCCTGTTGCCCTGGATCACCCTGCTGGAGGCGGTGGCCGCCCGCCGGGAGGGTCGCCCTGTGGGCGAAACGACCACGGAGGTCTAAAGAATGAGCGTCCAGATCGAAATGGCTGTCACCGAGGCCCTGCGCGAAGTCATCGACCCGGAATTGAACCTCAACATCGTGGATCTGGGCCTGGTCCGGAGGGTGGATTTCGAGGATGAGACCGCAGAGATCACCGTCGGCCTGACCCTGACCAGTCCGATGTGCCCAATGGGTCCGGAGATCATGAACGCCGTGCGGCTCAAAACGTTGACCGTTCCGGGCGTAAAGCAGGTCCAGGTGGACATGGTCTGGAGCCCGCCCTGGGACCCCCGTACCGACGCCTCCGAGGATGTCCGCGCTGAGATGGGCATCTGGGACTGATTACCCACCGGTCCACCTCTTTTTTCCTCACGGACTATTTCCCAGTCAATTCCTCCATATTTTCGTTAAACACCCGTGATTGCGGCCGATAACGGGGACGACCCATCGGACCCAGTTTTTTCCGGAATGGCGAATGATGCCCAAGTCCCAAGATCTACGGATGACCACGATCGACGAAGAACTGTCCCAGAGCCGGGCCAGGGTCGTCATTACCGCGATCTGCCTGCTGGTGTTCTCGGCCGTGGGGCTGTTCCAGGGGCCCGGACAAAGCGACCGACTGGTTCAGGGGCTGGTGGTCTGTGCCCTGTACCTGACGTTCGCGGCCGTCTGGTACGTCATGGTCTACCGCCTGCCCGGCAAATGGCCGCAGCGCCGGTACGTCACGATCTTTGCAGACCTGGGCATCATGACCTACTGGCTCCACTTCGGTGACAAGCACGTGGCCTCGTACTATCCGATCTTCCTGTGGGTCATCATCGGCAACGGAATCCGCTACGGGGAGCGCCACCTGAAGGTGGCCATCGCCATCGGCGCCCTCGGGTTCGGGTCGCTCCTGGTCTTCAACGAATTCTGGAAGGAGCATCTGGAAATCGGATCCGGCATGCTGCTGGGCGTTCTGGTGCTGCCCATCTTCTTTCTGAGCGTGCTGCGCCGCCTGAAGACCATGTCCCATCTGCAGGTGGCCCTGGCCAAATCCCGCCTGGCCGACAAGGCCAAGGACCAGTTCCTGGCCACCATGAGCCATGAGATCCGCACCCCGATGAACGGCGTCCTGGGAATGGCCGAAACCCTGCGGGCCACCGATCTCGACCAGGAGCAGAAGGAACACCTGCATATCATCACGCGGTCGGTGGAGTCGCTGCTGAACATCATCAATGACATCCTGGACTATTCCAAGATCACCTCCAACAGCCTGCGTCTGGAATCGACGGCGTTCGACCTGAAGCAGGTCCTGGGGGATGTCCATCAACTGATGAAATCCACCGCCGAGACCAAGGGCATCGATTTCATCTTCGACTATCCGGAAAACGGTCACCGAAACTTCCTGGGGGACCCTACCCGGATTCGCCAGATCGTGTTCAACCTGGTGGGCAACGCCCTCAAGTTCACCCACAAGGGTCACGTCAAACTTGCCTGTCGGTTCAACGGGGCAAACGGCACGAAAAACATCACCATCACGATCGAGGATACGGGCATCGGTATTCCGGCCGACCGCCTGGCGGCCGTGTTCGACCAGTTCGAGCAGGCGGACAATTCCACCACGCGCCAGTTCGGGGGAACGGGACTGGGGCTGGCCATCAGCCGCACCCTGGCGATCATGATGGGCGGCGACGTGGAGGTGTCCTCGGTGCTGGGCGAGGGGTCGTCCTTCAGCGTGAGTCTGACCCTGGAGCCGTGTGAAGCCCAAAGCCCGGCCCTTGAACCCGAACCGGTCGCCCTGCCCAACTACGGTCTGCGGGGGCTGGTGGCCGAGGACAACAAGTTCAACCAGGTCGTGGTCAAGAACATGCTGGAACGGATCGGAATCACGGTGGACATCGCCGAAAACGGGGCCGAAGCCCTGGAGATGTTCAACGAGAAGGAATACGATCTTATCTTCATGGATGTGCGGATGCCGATCATGAACGGTTACGACTGCACCGAGGCCATTCGTGCCCTCAACGATGACCGGGCCAATGTCCCGATCCTGGCTCTGACGGCCGAGGCGACCAAGGGGGATGCCGACAAGTGTCTGGCCGTGGGCATGAACGTCCACCTCAGCAAACCCCTGCGGATCGCCGATGTGGTCAAGGCCATCAATTCCCTGGAAAAACTCCCGGTACCAACCATCTGAGATGATTCAGGTTAGGTGGATCAACCGAAGCCCTCGAGGGCCTTGGTTTCCTGTGTCTGGACATCCGCGCGACGGTTCTGAGCCTGGACCAGGCGTTCGATCATGCGCAAGTCCCGGGTGGTGAGTTTGAGGGCGGCGTCGACCCAGATCCGGGTGATTTCGATCAGTTCCTCGTAGGTCACCGGATTGACGCATTTCCTGATGCGGCTCATGGCCTCGTGGGAGTTGCCGCGTTTGCGGTGGCGCTTGATGAACCGCGCTACCGCCTCTTCCCCCTGCCCGTCCTCGACCACCTCGTCGACCAGCCCCAGGTTGTGCATCTTCTGGGCGGTGAGCAGTTCGCCGCTCATGATGATCCGCTCCGCTATGGCGGGGCCCGTCCGGCGGACCAGGAAGCTGTAGGCACCCATGCCGGGAATCAGGTTGAACAGCACTTCGGGCAAACCGAACTTCGCACTCTTTTCGGCGATGACCACGTTGCTGGAGATGGCGGCCTCGAAACCGCCGCCCAGGGCGTCGCCCTGGACCAGGGAGATGGTGGTCAGGGGCAGTTCGAAATTGACGGCATTTGGATAGAGAACATCGATGCAGGCCTTGGCGTAGGCGAACAGGCCCTCCTTGTCGCCGTCTTTAATCAATCCGGAAAACAATTTCAAATCGCCGCCGAGATTGAAGACCCCCGGGACACTGCTGGCCAGGACGGTGTAGCGGACCGGGAGAGAATCCAAGCTGGCATCGGCGGGTTGATTGACCAGCCGGACCTTCTGCTGGAATCTGCGTAGCTCGGCCAGCAGATCCAGATTGAAACAGGGCCGCGAACGCGGAGCCAGATGATACCACAAGGCTCTGAGCTCTTCGTCGTAGCGGACGAAAAGTTGGTCGTAGGGGCCCCATCCATGGGTATGGGAGATTCCTGGTTTCATGCTTCCTCTCCTGCAGCAGCGGAATCTGATATCATTTTTGGGCCGCCACAGAGTAGCTCGTAAAAGGAAATGGAAAATCCCCTCCTGATTTCCTTTTCTGCCTTAAGGATATCACATGATCCCTTCTCGTCAAAATACTTAGATGAAATATGTCTTTGTGGTCCCAGGGGATCCTGGCCGGCCGGGAAGGAAAGACAACCCCAGAGCAATAAAATCTAAAATCGAATGATTTCCGGACGATAAAAATGGTCCGGGGAGTGGGTGCCGCAAATGGTACCCGCTGGATCCCGGGAAGCCATTCATGAATACCGGGAGATATCATGTCGGATTCGAAAAACACCTTGTTGACGCCGGGGCAGAAGAAACCCCAGAAAATGACCTACTCCACCAACAAGGAAGTGGACCAGGTGTTCGTGTCCGAAATGATCCGTCGGGCCAAACCCCTGATAGAAGAGGATCGGCATCAGGAGGCCGAAATGTTTCTCCGGCAGGCCCTGGAGCGGATGCCCGACAACAAGGAATGCCAGTCCTACATCGCCGTCTGCCTGGCCGGCAAACGTAAATTCGTTTCGGCCGAAAAGCTGGCCAAGAACGTGATCCGGAACAACCCCTTCGACGCCATCGCCTACTACGCCCTGGGCAGGGTCAACCTGCTGGGCAGCCGCCGGGGATCGGCCTTCCACAACCTGGCCAAGGCCCGCCACCTGGCCAGCGGCGACAATGATCTGGAACATGAGGTCGAACGGCTGGACCCGCGGCGGAAGCCCGTGATCGGTTTTCTGTCCCGGAACCATTTCCTGAACAGGATGCTCGGCAGGCTGCGTGCGAACGTGAGCCCCGACAATACCGACTAGCCAGCCCTACGGTCCCTTCTCCCAGACGGTCATCTGGCTGGCCGTGTGCTGGAACTTGCGCGCCGTTTCCCTGATCACGAATTCCACGTCCCGTGGTTCGCCGACCTGCTTGAATCCCGGTTCCAGCCGGGCCTTCAGACCCTCCATGGTCGTCACGTTTTCACCATCGATCTTGAGGCCGCCGAGCCACTTGTCCCTGGGGGTGAATTCCTCCAGCCAGGTGTAGGGGGACAGCAGGACCAGCAGGCCGCCGGGGTTGATCCGGCCGGTGATGTGCTTCAGGAAGAGCTCCGGATCATAGAGGCGGTCGATGAGGTTGCAGGCCAGAACCAGGTCGTAACCCGTGAACTGATCCTTGAGATTGTGGGCGTCCCCCTGCCAGAACTCAACCTTGTCGCGGACCTCTTTCAGGCCGAGATCGGCCAGGGTGCGTTCATGGTAGGAAACCAGCTCGCCTTCTTCGGCGATGGCATACCTGATGAAACCCTTTTCCTGCATGTCCAGTCCGGCCCGGATGAAACGGGCTGAGAAATCGATGCCCGTGACGTGGTCGCAGAAGCGGGCGAGTTCGAAGGTGGCACGGCCCGTGGCGCAGCCCAGATCCAGGGCGCGTCCGATGGGCCGGCCGGCCGTCAGTTCGCGGCAAATCTCCGCAGCGGCGACCATGAAGTTGCGGACGCCGAAGTATTCCCCGCCATAATGGAATTCGTTGTACTGGGAAACCAGCGCGTCGGTTTCGTAGACATCCTCGCGGATCTCCACTTCATGGTCCGATTCGATATAGCGGAACCCGGCGTGCTGGAAGAAGTGCCGCCGGAAAGCGTAACGCGCATCGCGCGTGGTCTCGTTGCCCGTCGAGATCCAGGAGCCGCCCTTGATCAGGTTGTGTCGACCGTCGAAGGTGGGCGTGGAGAAGTCGTCGTACAGGGGATGG
Source organism: uncultured bacterium (assembly GCA_965363725.1). Taxonomy (GTDB): domain Bacteria; phylum Krumholzibacteriota; class Krumholzibacteriia; order LZORAL124-64-63; family LZORAL124-64-63; genus JAGLCY01. The sequence continues at coordinate 10,156 of CBDTUS010000012.1, forward strand.
ACCTCGAAACCGTGAAAACCCGTGATGGGGGATTCGGTCCACTGCCATACGTTGCCCACCACGTCCGTAAAACCCGAAGTTTCATGTACGGTCACCGGGCAGGAGGAGGCGTGCCAGGCCAGGTTGATGTTTCCCGGAGGCCCGTCCCAGGCGGGCTGGTCCTTGATGCCCGACACATCCAAAAGCCGGTACCACTCCGGTTCGGTCGGCAGCCGGAGGGGGCGCCCCGTGACTTCGGCCTTCCAGTTGCAGAAGGCCTTGGCTTCAAGCTGATTCACCTCGACGGGCCAATTCCACGGCATGGGGATCTCCTCGGCCAGACAGCGCAACCGAAATTCCCCCTCACCGTCGGGGACCCAGAATACGGGCCGCTCAGCCTGCCGGTAGTTGCGCCACAGCCAGCCTTCACCGGTCCACCAGCGTTCGGTCCGGTATCCATCGGCTGCGACGAATTCGAGGAACTCGCCGTTGCTCACCAGGAAGCGGGAGGCCCGGAAACCATCCACTTCAGTTTCGAGCCGGCCGTATTCGTTGTCCCAACCGTAGAGTTCGTGGTTCCGGTTCTTGCCGAGAACGACCCGGCCGCCGACCACATCGCGCAGTTCATTGGTTGGGGCCGGTCCGGCGTCCGGACAAACGGGCCAGGCGGGATTGGGCCTTACCATATCGAGTGGAAGCTGACGCATGAGCACGGAATTGGTTTCCAGGTGGATCCGCTCATGTTCGATCCCCATCAGGATCACCCAGAAAGGGTCGTCCCAGGTCACGGGCATATCGAGGGGCAATTCGTCGATCACCTGCTCTACCACGGCCCGCACTTGTTCCCGATAGGCCCAGACTTCGCTGACGGCGGGCCAGTCGTAGTTCCTGTCGTCCAGATCGTCCCAGCTCATCTCGTCCACGCCGATGGCGAAAGTCGATTCGAATCGGGGATTGACCCGAGCGGATATGAACTTGCCCAACAGGAGCTTGTTGACGAAGAAAACAGCGGTGTGGCCTAGATAGAAGATGAGCGGGTGGCGCAGGGGGTCGGCCTGCATGACATAGGCCTCGTCGTTGGCCATCACCGAGAACAGGTTTTCGTACAGCTCCCAGGTGGTCTGGAAATAGCGGCGGATCTCGGCACGCTTTTCCTCGGCGGTCCCGGAATCGAGCTGGGGCGTGGGCATCACCTGAAAGGTCATCTTCTTCTCCCGGTTGGGAAGGGAAACGCCTTCCTCCGTCTTAGGGGGAACAATTCATTAATATCTAGGCAAAGAAAAAAATTTCGCCCCCTCGGTTCCCGGTTCGAACGGAAAAATCCCCGGAAAAACCGTGCCGGTCAGCGGGGAATGATGAGATTCTCGATTTCGGCTTCGGTGTAACCGAGGGCCACCCAGTCCATGAGCCCGCCGATGCCGTGGCAATCGTTGCAGGTCAGGGCGCCCTCGCGGCGGATGCCGTGGCTGATCTCGAGCATGGCGTCGTTGGGGAGCCACCGGGCCTCCACCTTCTTGCCGGCGCGCACGTCGACGAAGGAATTCGTATTCCAGCCATCGATCGCCATGAAGGACATGAACTTGTCCAGCATGTAGAATTTGAACATCCAGCCGTACATCATGCCCATCATGCTCTTGTCCATCTCGACCCGGGCGGCCTGGTCGGGGCGGCCGAAACGGTAGTAGGAAGGCAGATTGTAGGGTACGAACATGCCGCCGAAAGGCCCCATGTTCTGCAGGTCGATGTGCTGGCGGCCGTTGAACCGTTTCATGGGGTAGAGTTTGGAGGGGCGTCCGGCCCGGGCGATCGGGCGCATGACGTCTTCGTACCAGCTGTCGTAGTCGAATTCCTCGAACTCCGGCCATCTCCAGGGTGCCTTGTAGAAGCTGTACAAGCCGGCGCCATTGGGATTGTCCCCGATGGGGTTGCCCAGGAAGGTGGCGTCCCCATTCCACCAGGCGTAACTGATGCCGCGACCGGGGGCATGCTCCTTGACGGCGTCGTGGTAGATGTGGATCCCGGGATCGGTCTCGTATTCGGTCACGGCGAAATCGCGCCGGGTCACGTTGTCCGGGTGCAGGGACGGGATGTGGCAGGTCTGGCAGGCCACCCGCTCGAGGTGGTCGTTGATGACCGCTCCGTCATCGAGCTCGCCGTGGGGCTCGTCATGGCAGTCCAGGCAGGAGACCTCCACCGCCGGAAGATCGTTGGCCATGATGGTGGTCGTGTGGGTCCCCTTGGCCATCAGGTGCCCCTGGGTCGCGTGGCATTCGAGACAGGACATCCCGGCGGCGGCGTGCACGTCCCAGCTGGGGGAGTAGGGGGTGCCCCGCTTGGACCCGGGGTGCAGGATCCGCGGTCGGTCGTGCCCGAGGTTCTGCAGGCTCTCCATGTATTCGGGCCCGGCCGGATCGACGTAGATGTCCCCGCCGAAATTGTGCTGGTGGCAGCGGAGGCAGGCTTCGGCCGTCGGCGTAGTGACCGACATGGCCGCGCGCAGTGACCGGTCCTGACCCCAGCGATTGCGACCGTCCGCGTCAGTGACGACCTGCTTGCGGTTCATGTCATAGGCTTCGGCGTGGCAGATCAGGCAGTCGATGGCATCCTTTTCCCTGTTGCCAGTGCGGTACAGGGGCATCATCTCGCCCAGCGGCGCCTGGTACTGGCCGCCGATGTGGCATTGTCCGCAACCTTCGCTCAAGGTGTCGCCGGCCTGGGTCACCACCAGCTCCGCCCAGGCGGTCATGGCGAACGAGCCGGGTTTGGGGCAGGGACGGTTGATCTTTCCCATGGGGAAATTGTCGGCCAGTTTGCCGTTGAATCCGTAGACGTTGGGATGTGCCTTGGTGAAGAACCGGTAATGGGCGGACCCGACCAGGTTGGCCATCAAGTCCTCGGTCTGAAGGTTCCCGGCTTCGTCCCGGAACGTGATCTGTTCATGGCAGCCGAGACAGGTGGCGGGGCCTTCGTAGGCCAGGATACCAGCTTCACGGAAGCGATCTATGTGCTTGAACCGGTCGCTCGGTCCACCGGCGGAGGTGGCGAGGTCGGTGGCGGTCGCCTCGAATTCGGCAGCCGACAATTCCTGCACGGAAAAACTGACGGCCGCGGGTCGGCTGTCGACCGGAAGCATCCAGTTGATCATCCGGGACCAGAACACCACGGCCAGGACGATCAGGACAATGGGGCCAAGGACCAGGGGGGACCTGATCCGGCGAAGATGATGGAAAACAGACAATTCCGATCCTTCGGGAAGACTCGGGGTGCCAGTAGATACGACCTGTTAAAAATTCATCATTAGAGGCCCGCCCGTCAAGGGTTAAACGGGATCAATATTCATTGATTCTGTGCTTCACTCAAAAATGGGCATTGATGCCCGGTAGCCACTTGAGGCCCCGCGGATTGTTACCCGCATGGTTCAGGAGGCCTATCTGGACCCCCTTGAGGCGGCGGGCCCGATTGAAGATGCCGATGCTCAGGCCGGTCGTTTCCTTCACATTGTTGTAAGCTCCAACACCCAGCCCGGTCAGGGACTGTCCCTTGAGATAGCCCACGGCCAGGGCAACTCCCGTGATATCGTCACCACCGACGGCTCCCAGGGCGGCCATCAGCCCCGTCAAGTCGTCCCCCCCGACCCCGAGGCCGCCCAGGAAGATCCCCTCCAGGTCGTTACCGCCGACCCCCAGTCCGCCCAAGAAAACCCCACTCATGTTGTCTCCGCCGACGCCCAAACCACCGGCCGCCATGCCGGTCATGTTGTTGCCGCCGACCCCGAGCAGTCCCAGGGCCACACCCTGGATGTCGTTGGCGCCCACACCGAGGCCGCCGAGGGCCACGCCCTGGATGTCGTTGGCGCCCACACCGAGGCCGCCCAGGGCCACGCCCTGGATATCGCCCGAGCCCACGCCAAGGCCGCCGATGGCCACACCCTGGATATTTTGCGCCCCGACCCCGAGGCCGCCGATGGCCACCCCCTGGTAGTCGCCGCCGCCGATGCCGATCAGGCCGACCGCCATGCCCTGGGTGACGTCGGATTCATGACCGATCAACCCGAGGGTGATCCCCTGGTAGACCGCGGTCCTGTTCTTCTTGGGGATCCAGAAGGTGACGTTCAGGCCGCCCACCCTCTGCACTCCCCGGTCCACGAGGTTGAAGCGGACCCCGGTGAAGTTTCTCAGGTTGCCGAATCCGAGGCCCGCCTGTTCGTTGGGAATCCCCAGTCCACCGGCGGCGGCGGGCATACTGGTGACCGAAAGGACCATCAGGATCAGGAGAACGAGATACTGGCCATGATGACGGCGAACCATGGGGGCCCTTTCGGTTGGCTGGTTGGTGCGGTCAGGGATGATTAAGGGATGTTCCCGTTTCTGCCGCGATGATAGTATGCCGTGACCCTTGGACGTCCAGGGGAATGGACGCACCAACCGGAGAAAAGTTACATGGGCCTTCCTCTGGGGAGGATGAAAGCGGCCTTCGGGTCGGACCGCGCGGGGCGATGGCTGGAAGGCGTCGCCCTGGTGGTCGTCCTGGTGGTGGCCGTCCTGTCCTGGCAGATGGTCCATTCGGTAGCGACCGCCATGTACCGTCAGTTCGAAATCCTGGGGGACCCGCCGTTGCTGCCCATCGCGGTGGCCGGTCCTGAATTGGGTGCCACGGAGCCGCCCGCCCATCCTCCGAGCCAACTGGGACACGTGGGATATTTCTGGAGCGAAAGGGCCTTCCACTACCGGACGACTCTCATGTTCGCGGTGGAGGGATTCCAGGATCCGGCCATCCTGGCCCACGACACCTTCCAGCAGCACCCCGACGGGGTGAATTCCTGGCGCGAATACGCCCTGCTCATGGAACCCGTCTATGGATTCCTCTACCGGTTGGCGGGGGACCAGGCCCGGCCCCTGGTGGAATTCCTGTTGCGCCTCGTGCCCCTGATCCATGTCCTGATGTTCTTCCCCTTGTACGCGATGGCGCGCGCCCTGGGGTGCGGCCGGGTCCTGGCTGTGGTGGGGGTTATTTTTTACGCCACCTGCACCCTCGGGTTTTTGCGGATGACCGGCTCCCTCCTGTTGAAGGAGGATTTTTCGCTGCTATTGCTGACCCTGTTCCTGGCCGTACACCTCCACGCCTGGCGGGCGCGTTCGTTCCGGTTGACGGTCCTGGCGGCTATCCTGCTGATCCCGTTGCTGGCCAGCTGGCATCTGAGCCAGTTCCTGGTGTTGGTTGTCCTGCTGGGCGCGGCTGTGGCCTGGATGGTGGACCGACGGGGGGAGGAATCCCGCGACCGAAAAATTCCCCTGGGCGTCTTCATGCCCCTCGCCTACACCGCGGCAGGATTGACGGCTGGTTTGACGCCCTCCCTCTGGGCCCGCGGTTTCTGGATCAGCCTACCCATGGCCGTCATGTTCGCCTGGTGCCTGACCGCGTGGATCACCTGGAGGAAACCCGCCCCGGGCCCCTCGGTCCGGGTCCGGCTGGCGGTGCTGCTGGGGGCGATCGTCGTGCTGGGGGCACTGGTGGTTTTCAACCGCAGCTACACCGGAGACTACAACCACGTCTTTTCCCTGTTGGTGCAGAAACTGGTCCACGGTTTCCACCGGCCTGACAATCCTCTTCTGCTGCCCTTCGATATCCGCGTATTCTGGGCGCCGCCATTCAACACCCCGACCGCGGTAGAAGTGTGGTCCAAACTGGGCTGGCACACCGTCGTTCTGGTTCCGGTTCTGGTCTGGTGTTTCTGGGCCATCTTCAGGCGGGGTACCGATGCGGTTCAGCGGTCCTTCCTGCTGACGGTGCCCGCCTTCCTGGCGGCCTATGGGTTGGTTGAACGTCTGGGGGTGGTATTCCTGGTTTTTGCGGCACCGGCGGTGGCTCTGGGCGGCCAGTGGCTGGTCCGGCGGCTCGACCGTTCCCTGGGGCCCAGGGCGTTAATCGTGGGGGCAGGGTTGCTGTTGGTCAGCCCGGTTCTGAACCTGAACGGAAACCTGGGAGACATGATCCGGATCACCCGCAGCACTCGTGCCGGGCGTGAGGTGCGGTTGGAAGCTTCGGACCAGGCCACCTGGCAGTCGTGGTCGGGCCTGTTCTCCTGGGCCACGACCCACACGCCGGGCCCGGGGTCCCGGCTGGCCGGTGAGCCGGCAGCCTTCCTGGGGGGGATCGCCGTCAGTCCCCAGATGCTGCTGTACGCTGGGCGGCCCATCGTCCTGAATTCCCAGTTCGAGAATACGGCCATCCGGGAAAAGTACCGCCGGTACCTGGAGGCGCTATTTGCCTCCGAGGAAACCGAGCTGTGGGAATTCGCCCTGCGGTACGAGGCGGACTACATCTTCATCAACCGGGATTTCGCCACGGCGACGGGGCCGGGGTCGGCATCCTGGCTGGCGGGCGTTTCCGGTCCTCTTTACCGCGACATGAACGTGGTCCGGATGCATTTCCAGCCGGAGGGGTTGGATGGGTTCGTGCCGGTCTACGACAACGAACACTACCGGGTCCTGCGGGTGCTCCGGTCGCCCGGTGAACGGCCGCGCGCAGATTGGCAGAGTGACCACAACAGCTGGTGGCGGCCCGGGAATTTCCGGTTTGCCGAGGACGGCCGTCTGGTCGATCCCCTGACCGACCGGACCCGGTTGGCGGCGTTCGAGAAAGCCCTCTCCGATCTGCAGGACAAGCAGCGGGATATTCTCGCGGCGGTGGAAAAACGCTGGCGCGGCGCTGGACGGCCGGATCGTCCGGATCTCATGTGGTTGCACCGGCGGTTGGTCCAATCCCGCCTGGAGGAGTTGACGACCGGGGGCGGGGCCGGGGAAACCGCTCGTCTGGAAAACACCATCAGGTCCCGGTTGTCGGAGATAGATCCCCTCTCCGGGGAACCGGTGGGGACGGCCCTGGCCCGATTGGCCAAGGACTGGCTCGAGCAGTTGGCCACCCATGCCGGCGAGCCCCTCCACCACGCGACCTGCGGGCAGCTGCTGGCGTCCGCCGGCCGCTATGACGCCGCGGTCGAACAGTTTGCCGCGGCGGCCGCCTTGGTTCCTTCATCTGTCACGGCGGCCCCTGGTTGGAAACCGACGGAACTGCAGGGCCGTCTGTGGCTGGAAGAGGTCTGGTGGTCCCTGGCCGCAGGCCGCGACCTGCGGGCCCGGGATCTGGCGCGCGCCCATACGGCGGACTTCCCGAGGGGCTCCCGCGAAGCGGAATTTTTCCTGAAGGTGGGGGCGATCCCAGGAGATTTTGAGTAGATTTTCGGCCTCGACAAGGACTCCAAGGGAAAGGATGACCATGTCCGAATTCAAGAAACACGAACCCGGGACGTTTTGTTACGCTGAGTTGGCCACCAACGACCCCCGCGCTTCGGGTGAGTTCTACATGGATCTGTTCGGCTGGAGCCGCAACGACCAGGACATGGGGGAGTACGGCATCTACACGCAGTACCAGCTGAACGGCAAGGTCGTGGCTGCGCAGTACAAGCTCAACGCCGAACAGGAAGAGATGAACGTACGGCCCAACTGGGGCCAGTACGTGACGGTGAATGATGCGGACGCGTCCTCGGCCAAGGCTGCCGAACTGGGCGGCAAGGTGGTCATGGGCCCCATGGATGTCATGGACTACGGTCGCATGTCGATCCTGGCGGATCCGGCCGGGGCGGTCTTCTGCATCTGGGAACCCAAGAACAATATCGGCGTGGAGCTGCGTGATGAACCCGGCACCGTTTGCTGGAACGAATTGCTGACCCCCGATCTCGAAAAGGCCAAAGCCTTCTACGGTGGGTTGTTCGGCTGGGAGCCCGAGACAGCCGACATGGGGGAGCTGGGCGAATACACCCTGTTCAACCGCAGCGGCGGCCTGCAGGCCGCGGGCATGCTGCCCATCAAGCCCGAGATGGGGCCCATCCCCGCCCACTGGCTGGTGTATTTTGCGGTGGATGATATCGATGTGGCCCACAACAAGGCCATCTCTCTCGGCGGCAAGGCACTGGTCGGTCCGAGGGATATCCCGGACGTGGGACGGTTCGCCGTCCTCCAGGATGCGGTAGGCGCCGTCTTCGCGATCTACCGGTCACTCAAGAATAACTGACCGGGGAACGACGTCCCCTGCCGGGCCGTTTCCTGCGGCCCGGCGGTTGTGCCAGGAAAGGTTGTTGGGATGAGGAAATGGGACATGGCCGGCCTGGGTTTGACCCTGTTGGTGCTGGCCGGAGCGGCGGCCCTGATCACGGCTCTGGCCCTGTGAGGGATCGGGCCCTGCGGATCCTCGGAGATAACCTGCCGGGCGGCCACGTTCTGCTGCCCGCCCTGCTGGCCGGGTTTATCCTGGTCCGGTTGGTCGAAGCGGTCGGGACGGCGCCTGGCTGGGTCCGAAACTTCGGCGATGATCTTCTCTGCCTGCCCTTGGTTCTGAGCTTGGTTCTGGTCGTTCACCGCCTGGTGAGACGTTCCCCCTACTACACCCTGCCCGTTTTTCATGGACTGCTCGCCCTGATTCTGTTCACCGTCTATTTCGAAGTGATCCTCCCCGGAACGGGCCATCCGGCGGTGGGTGATCCCCTGGATTCCCTGTTCTACTTGGCGGGCTTCATCGTTTTTCAGCTGGGCCTCAACCGCCAGGTTGCGGATATCGGCAATCGTGCCGACATTCCCCGGAAGAAAATTCCGGGTTGGAACTAGAACCAAACCACCGAACCAATGATCCTGGAGGAACCATGGATATTTTCGACGCCATCTCCCTGCGCCGGTCCGTCAAGAAATTCGACCCCGCTCACGTGATGGGCGAGAATGATATCACCCGACTGATGGAGACCGTCATCCTGTCGCCCACCTCCTTCAACATCCAGAACTGGCGGTTTGTCTTGATCACCGATCCTGAGGTAAAGCAGCAGGTGCGCGCCAAGGGGTACGACCAGGCCCAGTTCTCGGACTGCTCCCTCATCGTCCTGATCTGCGGCGACCAGAACGCCTACAACCAGGATCCGGACCGCTACTGGGCCGACGCTCCGGCCGAGGCGCGTGAGGCGATCGTAGGGATGATCAAGGGTGCCTACGGTTCCAGCGAGACGCTGCGCCGGGACGAGAACCTGCGTTCGGGCGGTTTGGCGGGACAGACCCTGATGCTGGTGGCCAAGGCCATGGGCTACGATTCCTGCCCCATGGTAGGATTCGATTTCGAAGCGGTCGGCAAGATCGTCAACTTGCCGGACGAGCACGACATTGTGATGGCTGTCACAGTGGGTAAAGCCGTGGAACCCGCCCGCGGGCGCGGGGGGCAGCTGTCTCTGGACGAGGTGGTATTCCGGAACAGTTTCTGATGAGCGGCCGGACCTGCATCCTGCTGGCAGCCGTGTTTTGCCTGACTTCCTCCGGCGCGACCGGAGAGGACCCTGATCCCCTGGTCGCACCCCTTCAGCTGATCGATTTCCGGATCAAGGATCAGTTCGACAAGCTTCATACCAGCGGTTCCCTCCAGGGAGTCGTGGCCATTGTCGTCAGCGGCGACCGCAAGGGCAGCGGTTACATGGGGGATTGGGTTCCGGTCCTGACCGACACCCTGGCGGCCGAGGTCAATAGCAGACGGGTGAAAATCGTCTCCCACGCCCATCTCAAGGGCGTCCCCTTCTTTCTCAAGAAATCCATCAGGGGAAAATTTTCCGAAGACGAAAAGAACTGGGTGCTCATGGACTGGAAGGGGGAGTTTCGCCAGGCCTACGACCTGGCGGAGGATCACTGCAGCATCCTGGTGTTCGATCGGACCGGAGCCCGCAGGCGGCAACTGGCGGTCCGGGAATTCGATCCGGAAAAATTCCGGGGACTTTTGGCGGATATCCGCACCATGGCCGAGTGATCAGGTATCCTCGTAGTCCGGATCCCCGAACTTTTCCTTGGACATGATGGCGCGCCCCACGTTGGTGCTGTAGCTGCTGATCCGCCGGAAACTGTCCATGAGTTCGAGGTGGACCTCGCTGCTGGCCACCGACTCGGTGATCGCCCGGTGGATCCTCTCGAAATGGGCCTGGCGGTAATCCTCTTCCAGGGCCACATAGCCCTTCTGCTTTTCCTTCAGGTGCTGGGCCAGTTCCAGGCTTTCTTCCCGGAAGGCCTCCAGTGCGCGGCTTATCTGCTTGCACATCTTCAGGTGATACGACTGCACTTCGGCCTGTCCGGTCTCGCTGAATTCCGCGTTGCTTTCCACCATCTTCAGGGCCAGGGGCCGGATCTGCTTGTCGATGATGTCCGCGATGTGTTCGAACTGCTTGGTGACGTGCAGCATCATGTAAACCTCGCGGGCCTGTTCCGAGCTCAGTTCCTGCTGGCCGATCTCCACCAGGTAGTCGGTGATCTGTTCGTCCAGGGCGTCCACCTTGTCCTCTTCGCGGTGGAGGTGGTCCAGTGACTCCAGGTTGTGAGTCAAAAATGGATCCAGGCTGTCGATGGCCATGGCCTTGACCTTTTCACCCAGACGCAGGATCTCCACCTTGACCAGATTCAAAGCCAGGGTCGGTGCGCTGATCATGTCGGCGTCGAGGTGGCGGGCCTTGTAGAACCACTCGCGCGCCGGTTCGGGCCGGTCGGGCAGCAGCCACGTGACGAACCGCGCGAAAAATCCCGTGAACGGTAAGAAGATCAAAGCCAGGCCCACGTTGAAAATCGTATGAGCGTTGGCGATCTGCCGCGGAATGTACCGGGCCATGACCGACTGGGTGGCGTCGACCGCATCGGGACCGGGGGAGATGCTCCGCACGAGGTCCGCGAAGGAGGGGATCCACCAGACCATGAGCAGGACTCCGAAAACCTTGAACAGGGTGTGGGCCAGGGCGACCCGGGAGGCGGCGCGACTGGCGCCGATGGCGGCCAGGGCGGCGGTGACGCTGGTGCCGATGTTGGCGCCGAGGATCAGGGGGATGCCGGCATCAAGGGAGAGAAATCCCTGCTGGGCGAGCACGATGATGATGCCCGTAAAAGCGCTGCTGCTCTGGATCAGGGCAGTGAAAATGGTCCCCACCAGGATGCCGAGCCAGGGGTTCTCGAGCCCCGTCAGCAGCCGCAGGAAGGGTTGGTAGCTGCGCAGGGGATACATGGCCTCGCTCATGATGTACATCCCGAAAAAGAGCAGGCCAAAGCCCAGAATCACTTCTCCGACGTTGCGCCAGCCCGGTCGTTTGGAGGCGTACCGCAGCAGGAAGCCAATCGCGATCATCAGCAACGCGTAGTCGGTCAGCTTGAAGGCGATCAGCTGGGCGGTCACGGTGGTGCCGATGTCCGCGCCCAGGATCACCCCCAGGGTCTGGACAAAGGTCATCAACTGGGCCTGCACGAAGCTGACGAGCATCACCGTGGTAGCGCTTGAGCTCTGGATCACCATGGTGACGAAGGCGCCGACGGCGACCCCGACGAAACGGTTGACGGTCAGCGCGCTGAGGATGGCCCGCATGCGCCCGCCGGCGCTGCGCTGCAGGGACTTGCTCATCATGTTCATGCCGAACAGGAACAGGCTGAGGCCGCCGGCCAGGCCGAAAACCAGGAACATCACCCAGCTGCCCGAGCGGACCTGGAGGTGGTAGACGATCCGGTCCTGCCCCTGTTCCCCGCCGGCGATGCTAGCGACCGCCGTGTGGGGTCGGGCCTTGTTGGTGGCGTTGAAATTCAGGGTCACCAGGCCCAGACTGTCGGTCACGGCCTGACCCAGGAAGGTTGCTTCCGGGGATACCAGGTCGAACTGGACCACCACGCCCGGCAGGGGTCGGCCGCGGTCGTCCTCGACAACCGCCCTCAGTGGTTCGGGAAATTCCTCGCCGGGCCGGCCCAGTTGTCCGTCGCCGCTGGCCAACTGGCCGGTGACCGGATCAAGGAAGTGTTGCAGGGACAACCCCGAGGCTGGACCGGCGGCCACCGCCAGCAGGCAAACCGCCAAAACGAGGGGTGCGGAAGGTCGCAAAGTCAAAATGCGCCTTTCGGATAGTTGAAAGGGCCTTGTTATTAGCTTGTCAGGATAACCCGAAGATGGGCTCGTAGCAATACTTACCTGGTTTTCAGCAATTCGGGCCCGGGGGGCCGATTGGACTTTTTCCCGGTTGAAAGCTATTTTCTTCCCATGAAGATCGCATTCATCGGGACCCACGGGGTCGGAAAAACGACTCTTTGTTACGAACTCGCGGCTGCCCTGAAGCGGTTGGATCTGAGTGTGGATCTGGTCAAGGAAGTGGCGCGGGCCTGTCCTCTGCCGATCAACCGGGAAACCACCGACGAGGCCCAGAACTGGATTCTGCACACCCAGGTGGCCGGGGAAATCGAGTTGGCCAGCGCCAACGATGTCACCGTGTGCGACCGTGCGGTCATCGATAACTACGCTTACATGGTGCACGCCGCAGGGCGGCGGCCCGAGTTGGAGCCCTTCATCCGCCACTGGATGGGCACCTACACCCGGTTGGTCAAGGTGCCGGTCATCGCCCCGCCGACCTTTGACGGGACACGGGACACGTCGGTGGACTTTCAGATGGCCATCGACGGACTGATCGACGAACTGCTCGACGAATTCGACCTGGAGCGGCTCCGGCTGCCCGACGGCACCCGGGAAGGGTGGACGCGGATGGTCCTGGAGTCCCTCGATTTGCCCGGTGAACCGCCCCAGATGGACCTTTTCGGCTGATTGAGAGGCACCTCTCAAGGGTTTCGCCTAGGATGCCGATAAATTGATAAGGAACTTTTTCTGCCCGTCCGCGTCTGATACCGAACTTGTATCTTTCCCGGATCCGGAAATTTTCGCAACGCGACCGCCAGGCCGAAAGGCCGATTCCAGGCGGAACAGATAGAAACTGGAGCAACAGCTTGTCCGATACCAATCTGCGGGTCATGACCTTCAACCTGCTGACCTCCACCAAAAAACGACGGAGTCATCCCTGGCGGCTGCGCAAGCGGAACATCGCCCGGATTTTCGCCGAGTTGCGCCCTGACGTGGTGGGCACCCAGGAAGCCAACTACCAGCAGCTGCGTGAACTGGCCGAGCTGCTGCCGGATTACGAATTCATCGGGGAAGGCAATCTGGGCCGCCAGATGGCCCACAGCGAAAGCAACTGGTACTGTGCCACCTTCTACCGGCGCGACCGTGTGCGGCCCGTGGACGGCGATGGAGAAAGCGATACCCACTGGCTGTCCCCGACTCCCGAGGTGCCGGCTTCCCAGTACGCCCTGGGCACGCGGCCCCGCCTGGTGACCTGGAATACCTTCGAAATGATCGGTAGCGGCCGCCGATTCGTGTTCGGCACCACGCACCTGGAAGCCATCAACAGCTGGCACCGCAAGAAAAGCGCCCGCCAGCTGCGCGAATATATCAGCCACAAGGTGACCCAGCTGGGCCGGGATATTCCCGTTTTCCTGACGGGCGATTTCAACGCCTGCGCCCAATCTCCGGAGATCAAGGCCATGGGCGGCCGGATGGAGAATCTGGAACCCATGTTCGACGCCTGGACCGAGGGCTGCGACGGCGATTGCGACGAGGGCGCCACCTTCCGCGGGCTCGGGCTCCGGGACAAGGTGGGCCACCGCCTGATGGGCCCCCGCCGCATCGACTACGTTTTCTTCCGGCCGCGCCTGACGGTCCGGTCGGTGAGCAGGATCGATTTCTCGGACATGGAACACCGGGAAAATGCCCTGCCCTCGGATCACTATCCCGTATTGGCCGAATTCGCGCTGGCCGGCTGACCCCTCGGGGTTGCGCCGGTCATCGCTTCCAGTTTGCGACCAGGAGTCCCGACCGGAATGACCGACAGCCCCTCCGCCTCCCCTCAGCAGATCATTGAAGATTCCCTGCGGATGATGCCCGCCCCGGTGGCCGTCGTGGGCGTCGTGCATGACGGCATCATGGGGGGGTTGACCGCCGCCTGGGTCACCCGCGTGTCCAGTGATCCGCCCTTTTTGCTGGTGGCAGTAGGCCACGAGAGATACACCTGGGAGCTTCTGGAGGGCGCGGCCCAGTTCACCGTATCGGTCCTGACAGAGGGTCAGGTTCCCGAAGCGCGCCTGTTCGGATTGGAATCCCGCCGCGAGGTGGACAAGTGGGCCCGGACGGCCCACGTCCTGCTGGGAGAGGGGGTCCCGGCCCTGGAGCATTGCCGGGCCAGGTATCTGTGCCGGCTGGACAACCGGTTCACCACCGGGGATCACGATTGCTTTGTGGGTGAAGTGGTTGCGGGCGAGATCGTGACCCAGGGGCCGGCCCTGCCCCTGCGGGGTTCGGACTACGTACCCGGCTAGGCGGACCGCTGGAGGCCGCCTGGGCGGCGTGTGTCTTGCCAAACAGGGCCGTTGTGCTAAAATGTCATTATCCGGGTACCGACCGATTCGGTTTTGTCCAGGTCCGGACACGGAGTGCGCGAGCGAACCCATCAAGGAGGGCTACACATATGGAAGCAGCCAGTTACCAGGCCATCAACGAAACCTTCCCCCCCGAAATCCTCTCCCTGCCCAAAGTTGAAATTCCCGTTGCCGGCGTCACCGGATATTGCCTGAGCAACGAGGAAAAGCAGGTCGTGTTCTTCATATTCGAGGAGGGTGTGAGCTTTCCCGACCATGCGCATTGCGAACAGCGGGGCATGGTGATTTCCGGCGAGATGACCATGGAGATCGAAGGCCAGACCAACCTCTACCAGGCTGGTGACCACTACCGGGTGCCCGAGGGCGCCAACCACCGGGCGAATTTCAGCAAACGGACCGTGTTGGTGGATATGTCCGACACTCCCGACCGGTACGAGACCGGCAACTGATCTGCGTCGACTAGAAATCGCCAAGGCTTCCCCTGCGGGGGGAGCCTTTTTTTTATGGGGCCCTTCACGGGCCCAAGGTCACCTCGAAACGGTTGGCGGGGTCGATCACAGCGGCTGCTACCTCGCGGACTTCGGCAGCGGTGCAGGCGGCCACCCCTTCGATCAGCTGTTCCAGGTCGTTGGGGTCGCGGCCGTAGATCCGGTCGCGCAAGGATCGCCCCACCCTGGAGCCGTTGGACTGGGCGGCGATGACCAGGTTGCCCAGCAGTTTGGCTCGTGCCCTTTCGAACTCCACGGCCGGCACCAGGGCGCCGGTCAGTTCCTGCAGCTCGTTCACCAGGGCTTCGCGAGCGTCGGTCTCGGTTTCGGGGGCGGTCAGGACATAGCCCATGAAGATGCCCTGGGCAAACCCGGCCGTGCTCAAGGTGCCGGTGTTATAGCAGAGTGACCGCCGGTTGCGCAGGCTTTCGAACAGCCGCCCGCTCTGGCCGTTGAGGACTTCCTTGAACATCATCAAGGGAACCCGGTTTTCGGCGGGAGTCCGGGGCCCGGGCCAGGCCACCAGGACCACGCTCTGGTTTTGTTTCTTGTCGATCCTCGCGGACGCGATTCCGTCGGGCGTCAGGGTCCGACCGCCGGGCGGGACGAAGGGGCCGGAGCCGGCGGGCAGATCAGACAGCAACTCGTCGAGTCTCCGGAGAAGCTCATCGGGTTCCAGGGCACCCGATACGACCACCTGCAGATTGTCGGCGGTCCAGGTTCGCCTGTGATGTCCCAGCAGATCATCCCGGGTAAGGCCGGGCAGGCTTTCCAGGGTGCCGGGCAGGGGGCGCCCGTAGGGATGGTTCCCGTAGACCATTTCCCTGAGTTTGACGGCCGCCGCCTGGAAGGGGGAGTCGCCGATGGCCGCCAGTTGTTCGAGGGCCAGGCGGCGTTCCTGCTCGATTTCCGAAGCCAGGAACGAAGGGGCGTGGATGAGCTGGGCGGTCAGATCCAGGGCTTGGTCCATGCGGCCGGCAAGTCCGGTCAGGACCATCCCTCCGTAGTCCCGATCAGCCTGGGGGGAAAGGGCGGCTCCATCGCCCTCCAGGATTTCATGAAGCGTTTCGGCGTCCAGTTGACCGGTGCCCTTGATCTGGACCATCTGGGTCAGGGTGGCCAGACCTGCGTTGGTTGCGGATTCACCCAGAGCGCCACCTTTGTGGGTCAAGGCCAGACCGAAAACGGGGACGGCCGGATCCACGCGGTAGGACACCTCGACGCCGCAGCCCAGGGTTTCGGTCCGGAAGGGCACCGAGCCGGTCTTCTGCCGTCCTGCGCCTCCCAGGGCGCCGTTCACGGAATCCGAGGGGGAAGGAGCAGTCGCCGGGGCGCTTTCGGGTGCGCGGTCCCTCAGGACCGGCTCAAGAAGAGCCTTCAGGGCCAAAGGTTCCGTGGGGACCCCATGGGCGGAGGTGTCGGTGTCCTCCGGCAGATAGATCACGCAATTGACGTTGCCCAACCGGAAGATGGAGCCGGACAGGCGGGACACGTCCTGGAAGGAAACGCCGGCCACGCGTTCGGGAAACAGGAATGCTCCCGGCAGGTCGTCCATGGTGTCATGGTGCCCGAGGGTTCCGGCCTGGCCCTGGACCGTCTCGGAACCGAACAGGAACGAGCGCGCGACCCGCGTCTTGGCCCGCTCGAGCTCCAGTTCGGTGCACGAGTTGGTGCTCAGGTCCTCCAGAATGCGGGCGGTTTCCACGAGGGCGGGCGCCAACCTTTCGGCATCGGTTTCGATGTCCACCAGGATCAGGCCTTCGCGCGGACCGGTCTCGGTCATCACCGTGAAATTGTCGACCAGCTTTTTCTCCTCGTGCAGCTGACGGTACAGTCGGCAGCTGCGGCCGTCGGAGAGTACCCGTCGCACCACGCTCATCACGTGGTCCTGACCGTCTTTTTCGCCTGGACCGGGAAAGATCATCTTGGCGTAGACCTTGGTGATGTCTCCTCGCTCCACCCTCAGGCGCACGTCGGTGTGGTCCGGTTCGGTGGGAGGGTCGGCCAGGATGCCCACGGCGGGGTCGACCTGGTCGGGAAAGGCGACCCCGGGATCAGCGAACTTATCGCGGACCAGTTCGAACGCCTCGGCCGGATCGACATCACCCACCACCACGACAGTCATGTTGTCGGGCCGATAGGCGGACCGCCAGAAGGCCAGGATGTCCTCGCGCTCACGGTCACGCAGGTTCTCGTCGCGGCCCCCGATGGGGTGGTGGTAGGGGCTGCGGTCGAAGGTCAGCTCCATGCCCCAGCGCCAGGTGACCCCGAACCCGAAGGGGATATCGTCGTACATGTGGTTTTCATGGATCAGCACCTGTCGTTCGGCGTCGAGGGATTCGGCCTCGAAGGAGGAATGGAACAGGGCGTCGGCCAGGATGTCGACGGCGGAGGCCAAGCCTGCGGCGGGGGTCGTTATGTGGTAGTTGGTCGTCTCGTATCCGGTGCCGGCGTTGGTGGATCCGCCGGCCTCGGCCACCTCGTTGGCGAAATCCCCTTCATTGCGGCCGGCGGTGCCTTTGAAGAGCATGTGCTCGATGCCATGGGACCAGCCACGCAAGGCGTCGGGTTCCCGGTTGGAGCCGACTTTGACCCAGACATTGAAGATGGTCACCGGACTGCGGTGATCTTCCCTGATGATGACCTTCAGGCCGTTGGGAAACCGCGCCGTATGCAGGCCGGGCGCCAGGTCGCTGGCGACCAGCTGGTCCCGGGATGCGAAATAGTCGGTCATGAAGCCTCTTTCGTTTTTCGGCGCGGGACGCGGGCGTGTCCCAAACCCGTCCGGTATTCAGGCCCCGGATCCGGGACCGCTGATTTTGTCAGGACAATATACCGGTCTTCCCGGATCGTCCCACCTCAAAAACCGGATATGACCGGACCTGGGTTATTTCAGCAGGTGGATTATGGTGGGACTTGAAACACAGTCGGGGTTACAATGGACCTTGTCACTGACCGAAAGCGCCCGGGGATCCTGGAGGACCCACCCGCATGAGCACCGAACAGCCTGGTTACTACCATAACCCCAGACCCGAGATGATTCCGTTCATTCCGGACAGTGCCTCGGTCCTGCTCGAAGTGGGCTGCGGGACCGGTGCGTTCGCCGCCGGCCTCAAGGCGGTGCGTGCAAAGGCGGGTCGATCCGTCGAGGTGTGGGGGGTGGAGATGGAGGAGGACGCCGCCCGTCAGGCGGCCGCCTCCCTGGACCGGGTATTGCAGGGGGATGTGGCCCAGGTTCTTCCCGAACTTCCGGCCGGACATTTCGACTGTCTCATCCTCAACGACGTGATCGAGCACGTCCTGGATCCCAGCGGCCTGCTGGTGTCCCTGCGGCCGCTGTTGAAACCCGGGGGATACCTGGTGGCCTCCATCCCCAACGTGCGCTATTTTTTCAACGTGATGGATCTGGTCGTCCAAGGTCGCTGGGACTACACTGACGAGGGAATTCTCGACCGGACCCATCTGCGGTTCTTTACCAGGTCGAGCATGATCCGCCTGCTCGAGGATTCGGGTTACAGAGTGGAAGGGGCCGTCGGGATCAATCCCACCGGTTCGGCCAAATTCCACCTCGTCAATCTGCTGACCCTGGGCCGGTGGTCCGACATGAAATATCTCCAGTTCGCCTGCCTGGCACGCGCCGGGCGGCCGGTGGTTTGACCGATGACCCAACCTGTTCCCGCGGAGCCCCGCGACATCCTGACCATCGACGTGGAAGAGTGGTTTCACGGCCACAACTATCTGGATCGCGTGCCGCCCGAAACCTGGAACGACCAGGAGCTGCGGGTGGAAAAAGGCATGGCCGTGTGTCTGGATCTGCTGGACCGGCACCGGGTGAAGGCCACCTTTTTCGTGCTGGGGTGGACTGCCGAACGTTTTCCCGAAGTGGTGCGGGAAATCGTCAGCCGGGGACACGAGGTCGGCTGTCACAGTTACGCCCACCCCGAGGTCTTCAAACTGACGGCGGACCAGTTCCGCGCCGATTGCGACCGGGCGCTGGTTGCCCTGGCGGCCGCTGGTGTCGACTCACCGGCGGGTTACCGGGCGCCCAGTTTCAGCATCACACCTTCGGTCCATGAATATCTGGGAATCCTGCGCGACTGTGGTTTCCGGTACGACTGCTCGATCTTTCCCATCCACCATCCCCGCTACGGCCAGCCCGATGCACCGAGGCGGCCCTTCGTTCTGGAAGGGAAGGGCCCTGCTTTCACGGTCGTGCCGATGCCCACCTGGCGGGTACTCGGCCTCAACGTGCCCTTTTCAGGTGGCGGTTACCTCCGGATCCTGCCCTGGTCGGTTTTCAGATTCCTGCGCCGCCGGGCCCACCGCCAGGGATTGCCCTGCCTGGTGTACATGCATCCCTGGGAGATGGATGATTTCAAACCCCGGGTGGGGCAGTCCGCCGCCACCAGCCTGCGCAGCCAGGGGGGACAGGCGACCATGCCGGTCAAGATCGAGAAAATCCTGGCCAACGGGGAATTCGAGACCCTGGGGCAGTACGTGGAGAGGTTGAACCGGGCGGGCGATCTGCCCCGGAAACCCCTGGGACTGTTGCGCGCCTGAAACAAAAGGAAACGGACCCTTCGCCGTGGGGTCCGTTTCCCTGTCTCGCCTCACCATGTCAATGTTCGCCGTGGCCGGAGGAGGTGCCGCTGAAGGGGGGTTGCGGTTGGTAATATCTCCGTCACAGTGTATTCTACGAAACCGTGCCGGGGAAGTTCCCACCGATCGCGGTTTTTTTGGAAGGAACCTGAAAAAATGTCGACGCTTCGCCAGGACCCGCTGACGGGCCGCTGGGTGATCATGGCGGCCAGCCGGAGCGACCGCCCCAACGAATTTCGCCTGATGCAGAGGGATCTGTCACCCAGGGGCGCCTGCCCCTTCTGCCCAGGTCATGAAAGCGCGACCACTTCGGAGTTGCTGGCGATCGGACGGCCAGCCGACGCCGCGGCCAACGGTCCTGGATGGCGGATGCGCGTCTTTCCCAACATGTACCCCGCTCTTCGTCCGGACCAGCCCGGGGTGGATCCGGAATCGCCGGGTGATTTCCATCAAGTAAGAGGCGGCGTCGGCTCGCACGAGGTCATCGTCTATTCGCCCGATCACGCAGCCAGCCTGGCCACCCTGGATGAATCCGAAATGTGCGAACTGCTGAAGGTGCTGCGCGGCCGGGTGGCCGTGCTGTCGGACCGGCCGGGGCACAGGTACGTGTCGCCGTTCTGCAATCACGGCCCCGAAGCGGGTGCGACGCTGGCTCATCCCCACATGCAGATCATTGGGACGCCGGAATTGCCTCCCCTGGTGGTGGACAAGGCGGTGCGCTTTTACGAGCACCGGGCCCGGACCGGCCGCTGCCTTTTGTGCGACCTGGTGGACGCCGAACACGAAGCCGCCGACCGCGTGATCCTGGCCGGCGACCGCTGGACCGCCCTGGCGCCCTGGGCCAGCCGCTTCCCCTGGGAAATCCTGCTGGTGCCCCGGAAACACCAGGTCTACCTGACCGATGTGGACGACGAAGATCTGATCTCCCTGGCGACGACCCTGTCGGGATGCCTGCGGGGATTGGCCGCCATTCATGGCGACCCTTGCCTGAACCTGGTCGTCCACGGCGCACCCCTGAGGCCTCGGGCCGGCGAGGGATTCGGGGACGCGAGGCTGGATGTCCCGGGCTACTCGCCCGAGGACGGTTTCCACCTGCACCTGGAGATCCTGCCCCGCCTGAGCCGACCGGCGGGTTTCGAGGTGGGGACCGGATTCACCATCAATTCCGTGATACCTGAAACGGTGGCCCGCCGGCTCCGTGCGAAAGGATCGTGACATGAACATCCTGATGGTCAGTGCCGAGATGGCGCCCTTCGCCAAGGTGGGAGGATTGGCCGACGTGGTGACCGCCCTGTCGGCGGCCCTGGCCGGACGAAAGCATGACGTGCGCGTGGTGATGCCGCTGTACGGACATCTGGACCGCCAGAAGGAAAAGATCCGACCCCTGGCGAAGCTGCCTCCCCTTTCGGTGCGGGTCGGCCACCAAATGCACGACATCCGGTTTCACCTGCGGGGGTCTGCCCGGTCAGCGGTCAAGGTCTACCTGGTGGAGTGCGAGACGCTCTTCGGCCGCCCGGGGGTCTACATCGACGAAGAGGGACAGGCCTTTCCCGACAGGCTGGCCCGGGCGGCCCTGCACGGGCAGGCTGCCCTGCTGCTGGCTCGGCTGCTGGACTGGCCGGTGGACGTGGTCCATGCCCACGACGCCGAGGCTGCGCCAGCACTCCTTTACCGGGGACACTGGTACACCGGCCGGGAACTGCCGGGACCGGCCGGAACCTTGCTGACCATCCACAACCTGGCCCACCAGGAGGTCCATCCCGTGGAAGGTGTCGAGACCCTGGGGTTGCCCCGGTCCATGGCAGCCTATCCGGGGCTCCTGGAATTCCACGGCCACGTCAATCTCCTGAAGGCGGGGATTCTAGCCGCGGACCGGATCAATACCGTCAGTCCGACCTACGCCATGGAAACCACCTCGGACGCGGTCTACGGCTGCGGGCTGGAGGGTATCCTGTCCGGACGCGGAGACGACTATTCGGGGATCCTGAACGGGGCGGACTACAAGACCTGGGACCCTCGTCGAGATCGGGCCCTGCCGGCGCCCTTCGGGCCGGCATCCCTGGACGGAAAATCGACCTGCCGCACCGAACTGGCCCAGGAGTTGGGCTTGGACCTCAGCCAGGGGAAACCCTTGTGCGGATTCGTGGGCAGGCTGGTGACCCAGAAAGGGGTGGAATTGATGCTGCCGCTACTGGCCAGGTTGGGCCAGGACGGTTTCACTTTTGCCATCCTGGGCACCGGGGACCGGAAACTGGAAGCCGCGGTGAAGAAGATATCCGATCGGATGGGTGACCGGGTGGCCTTCGTCGGGGCTTTCGACGAGGCTCTCGCCCACAGGATCTATGCCGGCAGCGACCTGTTCCTGATGCCCAGCATTTTCGAGCCCTGCGGCCTTTCCCAGATGTATTCCCTGCGATACGGCACCCTGCCGGTGGTGCGGAAGACCGGGGGCCTCGCGGACACCATCGTCGATGCGAGCAGGCGAAACGGTACCGGATTCGTATTCGAGGAGGCCGTGCCCGAAGACCTGATGGTTGCTCTGCGCCGGGCCGAGACCCTGTGGGACGACCAGGTCGCCTGGGGCAAGGTGCGGGACCGGGGCATGGTGTGCGATTTCAGCTGGAAGCAAGCCGCGACCCGGTACGAAAAGCTCTACCGAGCGGTGCGGCGCGCCAGAAAGGACAGTTGAAGTGGAACACCGTGGATTCATGCGGCGCCGGCTCGACCTGGCTTCCGCGGGTTTCGAGGCCGCCCATTCTCCCATGTTGGTGGTGGGGCCGGACGGGGTCATCGTCGTGGCCAGCAGGGGAGCCGCCGCGCTGCTGGGGATAGACCACGACGAATTGGTCGGGGCGGCGCTGGAAAAATTCTTCGACCCGCCGTCGAGCGTGGCGGACTGCCACACGAAGCGCCGCTGTCGCCCCAACCGGATCCGGCAGCTCCGGGTGCGCCACTCGGGCGGCGACGTCATTCCCGTCGAAGTCCAGTGTTCCCCCTTTTCCGTCCGTTGGGAAGAACCGGGAAAGAACGGGGAAACCGAACGGTCCGATCACTGCCTGCTGTTGTTGGCGGACATTCGTCAGCGGGCCCTGGAGGACGAACTTCGCGCGGCCCGGCTGGCCAAACTGTCGCTGCTCAACCAGGTGAGCGATGCGCTCTACGGCGCCAACCTGTCCCTTGACCAGATCCTCGAAGCTGTTCTCATCTGCATGACCGCCGGCAAGGGGTTGCGTTTCAACCGGGCTTTTCTGCTGCTGATCAATGACACCGGGACCCTGTTGCAGGGCGAAATCGCCATCGGGCCCAGCAATGCGGAGGAGGCCTCGCGGATCTGGCAGGATCTCGCCGACCAGCCCGGAGATCTGTTCGAGATGATGACGAGTTACGACCAGTCACTCAAGCAGACCGACGTGGCGGTCAACGAAATCGTGCGGAACATGACCGTGTCGCTCGAGGACGAGTCCCACATCCTGATCCGGGTGATGGCCGACCGCCACGTCCTGCGGATGCGCGGGGAAAATTTCCTGCCCGGCGTGGAGGAAATGCGCGGATGGCTCGGAACCGGGGATTTCGCGGTGGCGCCACTGACGACCCGGGCAGGATCGATCGGGGTCATTGTGGCGGACAACGCCATCAGCGGCACGGAAATCAGTGAGTTGGACCTGGAATTCCTGCAGATGTTCGCCAACCAGAGCGCCGGGGCCATCGAGAACAGCCGGCTCTATTCCGAACTCGAACAACGGCTCCTGGACCTGCGGCGGGCCCACCAGAAGCAGAAGGACGACCAGGAAACCCTGATGCGCATGGAAAGGTTGAGCGTCATGGGCGAAACTTCGGCCATCGTCGCGCATGAACTGCGAAACCCCCTGGTGGCCATCGGGGGGTTTGCCCGCACCCTGTTGCGCAACCTGGATCCGGACGATACCAACCGTCAGTACGCGGACATCATCTCCAGTGAGGTGGCCCGTATGGAAACCATCATCCACGACTTGCTGGATTTCATCCGACCCAAGAAGCGGCAGCGCAAGGAGGTGGTGGTGGACAAAGTGGTGGCCGAGGCCGCCGACCGCCTGCAGGGGGAATTGGAGAACCAGGGCGTCCGCCTGGAAATGGATCTGCAGACGGGGGCCATGCCTCTGGAAGTGCATCAGGGAGAAATCCAGCAGGTGATGCAGAACTACATCGTCAACGCCATGCAGGCCCAGCCCGAAGGCGGTCGTGTGGTCGTCCGCTCGCGCCTGGTGGAGGGGGGATTGCGGGTCGAGGTTCTGGATGATGGTCCGGGCATTTCCGACGAAGTGATCGACAGGCTGTTTGCCCCGTTTTTCTCCACCAAAACGACCGGCAGCGGTCTGGGATTGACCATCTGTTCCCAGATCATCAAATCCCACGGGGGAGTGACCGGGGCCGCCAACCGGCCCGAGGGGGGGGCGGTATTTTCTTTCATATTACCGCTTCCCAGAATCGGATCGGGCACCTAGACTGATGATGTTGCGGCTTGCATGTGGATGGTATAAGTTACCTCAGGGAGGGGAATTCCGGGAGCCTGCATCCCGGAAGACGGGCAAAGGAGGCCGGTTGTGAGCAAAGTATTGATCGTGGACGACGAACCCCACCTCAGACTCCTCTACGAAACGGAATTGCGTCGAGCCGGATTCGAGACCATGACCGCGTCCAACGCGACCCAGGGTCTGGAATTTGTGGAGACCATGAAGCCGGATCTTGTTATCCTCGATATCAGGATGGCGGGCATGGACGGCATCGAAGCCCTGCAGCGAATTCTCGAAAGGGACAACACGGTTCCGGTCGTGTTGAACACCGCCTATTCCAGTTACAAGGATAACTACCTGACCTGGGCCGCGGATGCCTACGTGACCAAGTCGTCGGATGTCACCGAGCTCCTGGATACGGTGAAGGATCTGGTTGATTCCAGGTCGGCCGCCAGGAATTGAAGAGTCCGCCGGCCAGCAGTGGGTTCCCCGCTCGCCCTCTGACCGGTGGAGTGTGCCTTTGAGCGTCCGACAACTCGTTCGCGAGACCCTGACCCTGATCCTGGCCGGAGGCCAGGGTGAACGGCTTTATCCCCTGACCCGGGACCGTTCCAAGCCGGCTGTTCCCTTCGGCAGCGCCTATCGCATCATCGATTTCACCCTCTCCAACTGCATCAACAGCGGGCTGCGGCAGATCTATGTGCTGACGCAGTACAAATCCTATTCGCTGGACAAGCATCTGCAGCGGGGCTGGAACATCTTCAGCTACGAGGGCGGGGAGTTCCTGTACCGCATCCCGCCTCAGCACCGGGTGGGGCAGAAGTGGTATCAGGGCACCGCTGACGCCGTCTACCAGAACATCTACCTGCTGGAGCATCGTCGCCCGGAGTATGTGCTGGTCCTTTCGGGGGACCATATCTACAAAATGGATTACGGGGAGATGCTGCGCAGCCACGCGGCCAACGACGGCTGCATGACCCTGAGCGCGGCGGTGGTGCCCCGCGAAGGAGCGAGCGAATTCGGCATC
Organism: uncultured bacterium; assembly: GCA_965363725.1. Classification (GTDB taxonomy): domain Bacteria; phylum Krumholzibacteriota; class Krumholzibacteriia; order LZORAL124-64-63; family LZORAL124-64-63; genus JAGLCY01. The sequence continues at coordinate 35,036 of CBDTUS010000012.1, forward strand.
CTCGAAGTGGACGAGAACTGGCGTGTGATCGGCTTCGAGGAAAAACCGGACGACCCGAAGACCATTCCCGGGGATCCTGACCACTGTCTGGTCAACATGGGGGTTTACATCTTCGACACCAAGAGCCTGGTACGCGAGCTCTCCCATGATGTCAAGCGGGCCGATTCGCGGCACGATTTCGGTCGGGACATCATTCCGGCCCTCGTGGACTGCGGCGAAGTTTTCGCCTACCCTTTCCGCGACGAGGAATCGGGGACAGCCACCTACTGGCGGGACATCGGCACCCTCGACAGCTACTACGCCGCCAACATGGACCTGGTCAGCCGGCGCCCCAGTTTCGACCTCTACGACGAGGGCTGGCTTTTTCGGGCCTGGCAGCCGCCGGTGCCGCCCTGCAAGTCGGTGCACGGTTTCACCGAGGACGGCACGCTGCCCGGTATCGTGGAGGACAGTATCGTCGGGGGCGGCGCGGTCATCTCGGGCGGACACGTGGAGAGATCCCTGCTCGGCCGGGGCGTCAGGGTCAATTCCTACAGCCGGGTGACCGACAGCATTCTCATGGACGACGTGGAAGTCGGGCGGTACGCCAAGGTTCAGAACTGCATCATCGACAAGAACGTGGTGATCCCCGAGGGCATGGAGCTCGGTTTCGACCGGGAAAAAGACAGCCGGTTCTTCAAGGTCTCCAAAGGCGGCATCGTGGTCGTGCCCAAGGGGATGAACCTGGACGAGTTGCCCGGGGGCGAATCCCGCCCCGGTTAAAGGCGGTAGGCCTCCGGCCGGCGGTCGCCCCACAGGTCGTTGCTGGCCGTGAACAGCTTGTCCTTTTCGATGATCTGGACTTTGGCCACCGCGACACCCACTTCGTCCTTGTCCAGCCCCGCCAGTCTATCTCCCATGCGTGACATCACCTGGCTGCGTCCGCTGAATATCAATTCGGTGCCGGTGCGGTTCTCGGTGCCGACCCTGTTGCTGGTCACCCCGACGACCATGTTCTCCTGGCAGCGGGTGACCATGGCGGCCTGACACCAGGGCAACAGCAGATTCGAGGGATGGCAGATGATCTCCGCCCCGGCCAACGCCAGACTGCGGGCCGCTTCGGGAAAGATCCAGTCGAAACAGATCATCATACCGAGGGTGGTGCCGCAGGCCTTGAAGACCGGAAAACCGCGGTCGCCCGGTGTGAAAATGGATTTCTCGTCCATGAATAGGTGCACCTTGCGGTAGAGGTCGCGGGTGCCGTCGGGGCGCACCAGGACCGACGAGTTGAACAGCCGGTCGCCGGCTTTTTCGACCAGGCCCGCCACCAGGGTGGTCCCGGTAGCCGCTGCGAGGTCGGTCAGGGCCCGGCACGCGGGCCCGCCGGCCGGATCGCCCGTCAGGTCTTCGGCCAGGGCGAAGGCCTCTTCGGGGGAGCGGAACTGGTACCCGGTGCTGAACAACTCGGGCAGGACCGCCAGATCGCATTCGGCCGGGACGAGGTCCAGTGCGGTCTCCACGTTGGCGGCCACGTTTCCGAATTCGGGATGAGTCTGAATGGCGGCGACGGTGAGGCTCTTCATGGCTGACGGCCTTCCGGTGGCGGCTCGACGGTTGCGCCCGACAGTTCGAGCAGGCGCCCCAGGGTCCGGTCGCGGGAAAATTCCTGGACGATGCGGTCCCGGCCGTCCCGCCCCAGACGCTGACCCAGCGCCGGGTCGTCGAGCAGCCTGGTTATTGCTTGCGCCAAGGTAACAGGATCATCGCAGGGAACCAACAGTCCGGTCTCTTCGTGCAGGACGATCTCCGGCAGGCTGCTGGTCGCCGTGGCGATGACCGGAACCCCGCAGGCGGAGGCTTCGGCCGCCGCCAGTCCGAATCCCTCGACCAGCGAGGGCATCACCAGGGTCGTCAGTCCCTGGAGGAAAACCTCGATGTCTTCCACGAATCCGGCCAACTCCACCCGGTCGGGCCGCATCAGGGTGTGGCGCCAGGCCAGGATCTCATCCCGCAGGGGTCCTTCCCCGGCCAGGCGCAGAACCGGGGGAGGCTTCCGGTCTTCCCGGTCAATGATCGCCCAGGCGCGCATGAGGTTTCCCAGACCCTTGCGTTCGATCAACTGGCCCACGAATCCGATCACGGGGTCGGTGGGGATCCGGGCGGCCGGTTGGAACCGATCGACGTCGATGCCTTTGTAAAGCAGGTGGACCCGGTCGTCAGGCAGCCAGGGCGCGCTGGTCAGGACCGTCCGCCGCGTGGCTTCGGAATTGACCAGCAGCCCGGAGGCGAGACGATTGAAGTACCACTTGTAGTAGAGTTTGCTCTTGAGGGGAAAATCGCTTTCGCGAGCGGCGAGAATGGTCGTGATGCCGGCCAGGCGGCCGGCGACCGACACCGCCTTCAGGTCCTTGGTCAGATTGGCCCAGATGGCCGTGGTCCCGGTGCGCCGGAAATGCCGGAACAGTTTGGCCAGGGTCCAGGGGGCGGCATCGAAACGGATGGGGATGCCCGCGGTAGGAACCTGTGCCAGCCGGGCCCTGCGCCAAAGTTCCGAACCCGGCTGGGCCACGATATCGGCCTCGAATCCCCTGTCGCGCAGGGCGATGGCGGTTTCCAGGACCCACACCTCGGCCCCGCCCCAGGTGCGGATTGAATCGACAAAGGTAATTCGGTATAATGACATGTACCCTGTCCGCAAAAAAAGGGTGGAGGTTCCGCCGGGTGCCACTATATCGGGGCCCTTCGGCGCGCGCCAGTACCAAGGGGGAATCATGAAGAGAACCCACGGCCTGTTCCTCGTTTTCGTCGCCCTGGGATCCTGGGTCGGTGGACCCGCTCTGGGCGCCGACGTCCCGGACCTTCCCTACCTCGAGGTCTCCTTCGCCACCGAGGGCCCTCTTTCCCTGTTCAGTATTCCGGACGGCACGGGAAACCCCCTGACCCTGGCCTTCGATCAGAACGGGCAGCTCGTCGACGGGACACTCACCATCCAACTTTTCGACAGTTCTCCGCCTTGGGGAAATCCCGTTCCCTACTTCCCCCGGGAGGATATTTGGCTGATGGATCTGGACGATGATCTGGTTCTCTGCCCCAGCGGGACCATCCCCGACAGTGACACCGACATGGACGGGAGGACCACCTTTACGGGTCCGTTTTTCCTGGGTGGCCACGTGGAACCCGGAGGGGGCAACGAGGTGGTCTTTTTCATCAACGGCTGGGTCCTGGATAGTCCGGCGTTGGCGGCACTGCGCTTCAACTCCGCCGATCTGGACGGCGATCTGTCGGTGAACCTGACGGATATCTACCTCTTCACGCAGGCCTACTACGGTCCCTACGAATATTCCGCCGACTTCAGGTGGGACGGGGTCGTCAATCTATCCGACCTCGCCTTTTTGGCCTCTTCGGTTGGTGCCAACTGTCCCTGACCGGGTGCATCGGATCCCGCGGAATTGCCAAGAGCGCTGCCGGGACTTAATTTGCCCCTGACCCATCCCTTGCCAACCTTCGAGTCGGAGGCTCCGTACCGGTGTCCGCGCCAGCCCGCAAGGAAGTACGCATCGACCCACGTCTGCCCTGGCTGGCGGGCGTGCGACGCATGCTGTCGCCCATGGCCGGGGTGACGGATCGTCCTTTTAGGGCAATCTGCCGCCGGTTCGGCGCCGACATGGGGTTCTGCGAATTCGCCTCAGCGAGCGGTCTGACCTACGGGGGCGAGGCCACCTGGAAACTGGTGGACACCGAGGGCGAGGAGGGTCTGGTGGGCATCCAGATTTTCGGCTCCGACCCCGACCACATGGCCTCGGCCGCCCGCCTGCTGTCGGACAGGCGCATGGACGTGCTGGACATCAACTTCGGCTGCCCGGCCAAGAAAGTTGTCCGGAAATGCGGCGGCAGCGCGCTGCTGGCCGACGTGCCCCTGCTAGAAAAGATCGTCAAGAGCGTCCTGGCCAATTCCCAGGTGCCAGTGACGGCCAAGATCCGCACCGGCTGGGACGAGGACTCGGTCAACTACCAGGAGGTCGGCCTGCTGCTGCAGGAACTGGGGCTACCCTGGGTCACGATGCACGGCCGCACCCGCTCCCAGAAATTCTCGGGCGAAGCCAACTGGGACCGGATCGCCGAACTGGTGGAGACGCTCGACATCCCGGTGATCGGCAACGGCGATGTGGTGGACGGGGAAACCTACCGCCGCATGGTCGCCCACACGAGGTGCCATGCGGTGATGATCGGCCGCGGGGCCATCGGCAATCCCTGGATCTTCTCCAGGATGCGGG